>NZ_FOXF01000014.1 GCF_900115655.1 Ruminobacter amylophilus
ATTACTCAATCATAGGAAGTGAATTCTGCAATTTCCTGTCAACTGTTCTATCGTTTAAATTGATTAACAAATTTGATAAGGCTGAATTACTGAACACATTTACCTATAAAAAAATCATGTCAATTTTAAAAAGAGCTAAACAAGCCAGAATTAACTCGGGTGACTGGCAACTTATTAATATGAATCCGTCTCAGGTTAAGGTACTTCAAAAGTTGTCTCTTTTACCACAAGATGAAGTACCAACTAAAAGATCTCCTGGCAGACCAAAAAAGAATGTATAGTATTACGATTTGGGAAAGTTCTACTTTAAAGTAAGTTAATACAATTAAAAACACTGACTACAAAATAAAAATGAAACTAATAGTGACATGTTCAATCTTTGTGGGTGGCTTCAGTGATTCATTATATAAGTGTAGCGTCTGTATGCGATTTACTCACAATAATTATTAAACTTTACATTAATATCTTGATCATGCGTAATAAATTAGATATTTCCGGTGTCGAAAAACTGTTCCGACACCGTTTTACTACAGTAATGGCTTTACGAGACGATAGATTTCCAATCCTTTATCCTGCCCGTATTTTGCAACAATATTTCTGTACACCAGCAATTTAACATTCTTCTCTTTGCTGCTCTTACATACCATTGATGCCACAGAATTAAAAATCTCACCGGAATAATTCTTTTCCCGCAGAACTTTCTGAACTTTTTCATTAAGAGTCAATTCACTGGAAGATTTTTTTACCTCCTCGCCTTCTTCCTGAACAACGGACTTAAGTTGCTTTTTAACTAGTGGTTTTACCAGTTCATAGACTGCATGAAAATCTTCAGTTATGTTTTTAAGATTACAGTGAATCGAACTTAGCGCCATTTCTTCTTTGATATTATCCGAAATTATCTTGTTGACGCTTTCTATCAGACTTTGAGGATAACCGGAATCAAGAAGAATCTTTTCGACCTCTTTGTCGATACCTGATGCAGGTTTTTCAGCTGAAATCTGAACGCTATTTGACTGAGAACCGGTAGAATCCTTTACTGCTTCTTTTTGAGGCTGGGTATTTGCAGTAACCGGCTTAGCGGCTGGCGGGTTGACAGGTTTGGTATTCTGGACTGTCGCGGTTTTTGTGGATGCACCGGTATTTACGGATGCAATTCTTTTAATCTTA
The DNA here is from genome assembly GCF_900115655.1 of Ruminobacter amylophilus. GTDB lineage: Bacteria > Pseudomonadota > Gammaproteobacteria > Enterobacterales > Succinivibrionaceae > Ruminobacter > Ruminobacter amylophilus. Next base: position 1,168 of record NZ_FOXF01000014.1, read on the forward strand.
ACACCGCATTTTTCTTTCAAAAAACTGATGATATTGTCGTAATCCTTATCCTTGCTGATTACAATATAATCGTACTTTTTTCCACTGACACCCACCACATATCCCACAAATGAAATAAGGTGCATATCCAGCGACTGCGAACCTGCAGGAACTTTTATCAGTTCATAACTGCATGATGACTGATTGAGCTGGTTGACAGTGTCAAGTGAAATGGTTTCAGCATTGGTCGTATAGAATATATAAAACAGATCATCTTTAGTCAGACTTTTCAGATTAGTCATTCCTGCATTATGAACATTTTCAAAATCTATAAAAAAACAATTGGCCATTACTACAGATTCCTGCGCGGATTTACATCAGATCTTTCACAATAATAAAAATGGATTTTGCATCAGCTTTTCTGCTATACAGCAAAGCGGTATCCTAAACCATGCTCCATCTCACCTCTTTGACATGTTTTCCGATAGAGCCAAAAATATTTTACCGTCACACTCAAAAATATCATGCCACGCAGACCGTTCGATTTCACATGCATTTACGGAACAGCCTGTTCTACGCAGACAGTACAGCAACAATCCGGACATCAAATATTTCAGTATGCATTTTACATTTTTTACTATAGAGTGTCTAATTTTTCTATTAAAACATTATATTAACAACATATATACATCTGTTAATCATATTAAATTGAATATACAGATAACACACATTTTGAGATGTTTTATCTGTTATCTTTTTATGAATATGATATTTTTTCCATATTATGATAATATTTTCATCAAAGTGTGATATATTCACTCCCGCTTGGCTGCAAACAATAAATCTTATAAAAAACCATAGTGAAAATCTTGTTTAAGCACTGGATATTAAAGGTCGTAATAATGAAGAAATTTATCTTAAATCTGGCTGTAGGAATTTCAGTTCTCTGGCTGTCTCAGACTGTTCCGGCAGAAGAAACACAGAATATCGCCGACACAGGATCAGACGAAAACCGTCTGGTTATCTGGATTAACGGCGACAAGGCTTACAACGGCATCAGCAAGGTTGGCGAAACCTTCGAAAAGGATACCGGCATCAAGGTAGTTGTTGCCCATCCTGATGACGTAGGCGTTCGTTTTATTCAGTATGCCTCTATGGGCAGCGGTCCAGACATTTACGTCTGGGCTCATGACCAGTACGGCGAACTTGTAAGCAAGGGACTTATCGAGGAAATAACTCCTTCAAAGGAAGAATACAGCAGATTCTATGACAAAGCCTGGGAAGGCATGCTGGTAAACGGCAAGTTCTACGGTTACCCAGTGTCTCTCGAATCCACTGCTTTAGTGTGCAATAAAAAACTGGCCCCGAAGGCTCCAAAGACCTTTGAAGAAATCATCGCTCTCGACGATAACCTGAAAAAGCAGGACAAGAGAGCCATCCTCTGGGATTACAGAACTCCTTACTTCTCATATCCGCTCTTCTCCGCAAACGGCGGTTATGCCTTCAGGAAGGATACCAGCGGTGTCTACAATACCAAGGTTACCGGTGTTAACAATCAGGGTACCCAGATCGGTTTAAGATATCTGGTTGAACTCATCATTTATGATCACATGATGAAGGGCGCAACCTACGACATCATGACAAAGAAGTTTACCGAAGGCGAAGTAGCCTGCATCATCGACGGTGCATGGGGATGGGCAAACTACAAGAACATCGATTTCTCCGTAAATCCTATTCCGGCTCTCCTCGGCAAACAGGGTAAGCCTCTTGTCGGCGTACTCGGCATGACCCTGAACGTGAATTCACAGAAGAAGGATCTTGCCAAGAAGTTCATTCTCGACTACCTGTTAACCGACAAGGGATATAAGGAAATGAACAATGACCGCCCTATCGGTGTTGCTGCTCTCAAGTCTTTTGAAAAGAAGCAGGAAGCAGATCCCAAGATTGCGGTGCTGATGCGCATTGCGGCAAACGGTGACCTTATGCCTAACGTATATGAAATGTCACGTTACTGGGGAGCCCTGCATTTTGCCATCATCAATGCCACCACCGGCAGAGCTTCAGTTCAGGATGCCCTGAAGGATGCTGAAGCAAAGATTATCCGCTAACGTTTAACGTTTCCGCATAACTTAAATGAAAGGAAGGTCATGATTTGAAATCATGACCTTCCTTATTTATTGTGTCAGAGACTGAAAACTCGAATGAAGGGAGCAGCAGATGTCTCCTTCCAAACGTCTTCTACTGGCCTTTACCGGTCTTCCAGTAGGCCTGAGCACGATTGAACTTGTGAATCACCTGATTGCTGCTTCCGCGGAAAGCCAGTGAAGGATCCTTGAGTTCAAGAACAAACTTGCCGTCGATCAGTACGTCGATGAGTTCCACCACCTCCATCTGTTCCGGAGTAAGTTCACTGTACACGTAACCGGTCCACAGCCAGATGTCCTTATCAGGAGAACATTCGGCGCGTACGCGTTCACACAGAGCCTTTACGGCAGGAAGATTTGCCGGAAGCAGCGGATCACCGCCTGACAGACTGAGACCTCTTCTTTTAACTCTGGTGTCATTCAGATCCGCAATGATTGTATCGCTGAGATCCTGGGTAAACGGGAACCCTGCATTTACATTCCAAGTAGACTGGTTGTAGCAGCCCTTGCAGTGATGTTCGCAGCCGGCAACAAATAAAGTACATCTGGTTCCCCTGCCGTTCAAAACATCTATTGGTATATATTTACAGTAGTTCATTTGTCTTATGTTCCAATCTAAAGTACACAAATAATGATTAAAAATTCCGAAGTTCAAAGCTTCATGTATTTAAAAATATCGATAGTTTACTCTCGGTACTCTGCCTATTCAAGCTGTCATACTTTTTTACTGAAAATATTTTAAGGCCTCAGCAGTTCAGCCAAAAATCAGTTGAAAAAATCTAAACCTAGAACTAGCGTAGGTAATCTGAACATTTCAGATGATGTTTCCGTGATTTTTCATTACCGGGTATTCGGACTGAAAACCATGTTATTCCAGCTCTCTTAAGCGTTTGTCGCATTCCTTTATTCTGTCGCGGAGCACCATGGCCTCCTCAAATTTCAGGGCTTTGGCAGCCTCGCGCATGCTGACCTGCATTTCATCCATAAGCTTAACCAGCGCGGCCGCATCGTTTATTGACGAAACGTCAAACTGCTCACTGGCGCCGTTAAGAAGCTGAGCCCCCGCCATGTTGTCCCTGGCCTCATCACCGAGCATCATGATGTCGACAATCTTCTTGCTGATGGCCTTTGGTTCAATGCCGTGTTCTCTGTTGTAGTCCTCCTGCTTCTGACGTCGGCGCATGGTTTCACTGATGGCGGCCTTCATGGAATCACTTACGTGATCGGCATAGAGGATGGCCTTGCCGTGCAGATTTCTGGCGGCACGCCCGATGGTCTGAATCAGAGAACGGGTTGAACGCAGGAAGCCCTCCTTGTCGGCATCAAGAATGGCCACCAGAGAAACTTCAGGCATGTCCAGACCTTCCCTCAAAAGATTGATACCCACCAGGGCGTCAAACTTGCCGAGACGCAGGTCTCTGATGATTTCCACGCGTTCCACGGTATCAATGTCCGAATGCAGATATCTCACTCTTATTCCGTGTTCATCCAGATAGTCCGTAAGATCCTCGGCCATTTTCTTGGTAAGAGTGGTTACCAGCACACGCTCGTTTTTCTGAGCCCTTGTTCTGATTTCACTCATGACGTCTTCAACCTGGAAGGCTACAGGTCTCACCTCAAGACACGGATCCAGAAGCCCCGTAGGTCTTACAATCTGTTCCACGACCTCCCCGCCGCTTTCCTCGATTTCATAGCTGTTCGGAGTTGCGGACACGTAGATGGTCTGAGGCTGCATTTTATGAAACTCATTGAATTTGAGCGGTCTGTTGTCAAGAGCCGAAGGCAGACGGAAGCCGAAGTTCACCAGAGTTTCCTTTCGTGAACGGTCCCCCTTGTACATGGCTCCTATCTGAGGCACGGTTACATGCGACTCATCGATAATGAGCAGTCCGTCCTTCGGCAGGTAATCGAAAAGACACGGAGGAGCTTCACCCGGTGCCCTGCCGGACAGATATCTTGAATAGTTTTCAATACCGGAACAGTAGCCGAGTTCATTCATCATTTCGATATCGCAGGTTGTTCTTTCGGTAAGACGCTGATCTTCCACCAGCTTTCTTTCGGCAAGAAGCTCCTGCTTTCTTATCTGCAGATCATCCTTTATCTGACTGATGGCATTCTGCAGAACTGATTTCGGGGTAACGTAATGGGTTTTCGGATATATGGTGATTCTCTGAACCTTTCTTATCTGTCTTCCGGTAAGAGGCTCGAAAATGCTCAGCGCTTCGATTTCATCGTCAAAAAGCTCTATACGCACCGCAAAATCATCGGATTCCGCAGGGAACACGTCGATAACATCCCCTCTCACTCTGAAGGTTGCGCGCGAAAAGTCTATTTCATTTCGGGAATACTGCAGTTCGGCAAGTCTTCTCACTATCTTTGTCTGAGAGATTTCCTCACCGACGGAAAGGTGAAGCATCATCTTGAGATAACTGTCAGGAGAACCCAGACCGTAGATGGCGCTCACGGAGGCCACGATAATCACGTCCCTTCTTTCAAGCAGAGCCTTGGTGGCGCTGAGGCGCATCTGTTCTATGTGATCGTTTACCTTGGCATCCTTCTCTATATATGTATCGGAACTCGGAATATACGCTTCCGGCTGATAATAGTCGTAATACGATACGAAGTACTCCACGGCATTGTTGGGAAAGAACTCCCTCATTTCCCCGTAGAGCTGGGCTGCCAGTGTCTTGTTATGGGCCATAATCATGGTCGGACGGTTCAGCCTTGCTATCACGTTGGCCATGGTGAAGGTTTTACCGGAACCGGTAACACCTAAAAGAGTCTGAGCCTTTTTTCCCTCTTCCACTCCGGCAACCAGCTTTTCAATTGCCTCAGGCTGATCCCCTGAAGGCTGGTATTCGGATTTAAGTTCAAACACTTTTGATTTTTCAGATTCATCATATAAGGACATATACAGAATTCCAGTACGGCTTTAATCACTGAAAACATTCTAACACCTTGACGGTGTTTATTCATCTTAATAACGCTTAAGTCTCTTCTCCCATAAAAAATAACCATCCGAAAGATTTTTCTGAAAAAGCAGGAAAGCCCGAAGACACAGCAATCCTTCTGCACTGAAAAACACGTCTTTCACGTGGAAAACTTTCTTTCCGTACGTATTTTAAGCAAAACATCCGTTTTTGCTTAAAATACACGCAAACAAACATATTTTTGAACTTTTTTAAAAAATATTGTTGACATAACCTGGCAAAACCCATATCATGCACAGCGTTGGCAGTGCTTAACGGACTAACGAAAAGCAAAGCTGACAAAAATAAAGTTCCTCCTTAGTTCAGTCGGTAGAACGGCGGACTGTTAATCCGTATGTCGCTGGTTCAAGTCCAGCAGGAGGAGCCAGACAATTTACTTACATCTTTTTTAATGAAGTTCCTCCTTAGTTCAGTCGGTAGAACGGCGGACTGTTAATCCGTATGTCGCTGGTTCAAGTCCAGCAGGAGGAGCCATTAAATCTCTAACATCTCTCAATCAATCCTTACTTTAATACAGACCAAGACAGAGATTTATTTTTTTATTCTTTTCCGTCTTTTAATTCATTTATTCCTTTGAATCTTAAGTTTTCCTAAGTCACTGCTTCATTATTTTTATTTTTATTTTTATTTTTATTTTTTTACTTATTTCACTCACTCCTGGATACATCATTTCGGTTTTCAGTCTTCAGTCTGTAAACCGGCATAAGCATCTTCCTTTTCCTTAATATACATATATATAGGATGAATGATAGAACCTTCCCTCTCTCCATTTAACCGAAAACTTCAGCATCTCCCGTGTATGGTTCTCATGTTTCTGTAAGGCACGGAACACGATCAATCCCAAAGCATCTGACGCTCCTTCCGAACACCAGGAAATGTTACCCGACATCAGAGTATGGTTTCAGACAGTAAAAAATCCCGGCATCTGAATTCATTCACGGTCAGAGCAGCATGAATTTCTCCCCTCAGAAAGCCGTCAAAGCCTTAATCCGTCGCGATTTCACACAAAACCGTCTTGTAAAAAAGCAGAAAAACATATAACAATCCGCATTCCGATCACAAAAACGACGTAAAAAATGCCTGAACTCTTTAACAATTTTTATACATCTTCAAAAATTACACTTATACAACATTTTTAATATGTTTGTATTATTAAAACTTATGAAATACGCTTAATGGACTAAATATCAATATATTTCTTATAGCCCATCATAAAAATCCGTTAAAAAAACTTGTTAAAAAATAAACAATTTTGTTTTGTATGTCACTATTTATATGTTATAATTTTGTTAAATATCATGCATCACCCCGTGCGATATTCCGAATTCGTTATTTTTGGCATTAGAAAAATAAAGCCCTGCATGTGTGACAGTAATAATCGACTATAAAAATAATAAAATAATGATTAACGAATACCGGATCCGCGTGGTTCTGTCTGAAAATTAGTTAAATCATCACAGTGGAAATCAAGGAGCAGACTTCATGTCTAAATCAATTAGTGCCATGACCAAGTGCATAATTGTTGCAGTATTGTTGTGCCTGGTCGGTATCGGTATAGCTTTTTACACAACCAGCAGAGAGTGTTCAAACGAACTTGCCAAAACAAAGAACGTTCTCATGGGTGCTTACGATTGGAGTAACTTTACCTCTGACGTGGGCAACAACGCCATTCCGACTCTGGAGCTAGCTTCTCTCAATGTTTATGTAAGCAACACACAGGTTTACAATTCAAGCACTGACACTTCCAGCATTTTTGACAAGGTGTTCAAGACCCAGGACGAATTCCAGATCGGCAACACCAGCGTACAGTTCGGTATCGATTCAAGCGAAATCTACAACTCTTTCCTCATCAAGGTTGTAACCCTTATCGTGTTAATCGTTATCGCGGCTCTCGTAACAGCTCAGCTGTTCCTCATCGCCAACTACAAGTACGCAATCTTCATCAAGAACTCAATTCTCAGCAAGAGATATGACGACCTTCCTTTTGAAGATCTTTCACGCGAACTTACCAGAAACGACACTCAGAACGAAAAGGAAATCGCTGAAGCCAAGAAGAAGATCGAACATCTCGCCAACGCAGCTGCAATGGATCCTATGACCAACCTCTACAACCGCACCACCTTCAACAACGCTTTCGAAGGTCTTTTAGGTAAGGTTGCTTCTAGAGAAAAGTCAATCCTCGGTATCTTCAGAGCATCTGAAATCAACTTCATCAACTCAGAACGCGGTTACCAGATGGGTGACAAGTACATCCACGACCTCGCTGACATGATCAAGGATTCAATCAAGCGCTTCCCTGGCACCAACGCCTACAGAATTTCAGGTACCGATATCGCCATCCTTGTTCCAAAGGGAGACGAAAAGGTTATTGAAGCCATCTACGGTGCCCTCAAGCTTCAGGTTAACGAATTCCAGAAGAACTACGATCTGACCAACGTATGCTACGGCGGTTTCACCTTCTTCGGTCCTAAGGAACAGAAGGCCGACATCATGTCAAGAGCAGACCTCGCCCTTGCAAGAGCACAGACCTCCGCATGCAACGGCTACGCCATCCAGACCGAAAACACCGACAACTACTTCCAGGGTGAAATGCACTGGCTGAAGACCATCAGGGAAATCATCGATCACCGCAGCATTTCCCTCTACTATCAGCCAATCAAGAGCATGAACATTTCAATCAAGCCTTATGTTGAAATCTATGCTCACTTCACTACCGAAGCCGGTGAAAAGCTTTCAACCGAAATCGTTCTGGCAGCTGCACAGCGTCATGAACTTCTGGTTAAGCTTGAAGAAATGATTATCGATGCCATCATCTCCAAGTACCGTCTGATCAACCAGACCGACATGAGATTCGGTATCAACCTTTCATCAAATGCTCTGTTAAGCACTTCATTCCTCCTCTGGCTGGAAAGAACCTTAATCCGCAATTCAGACATTGCTGAAGGTCTCGTATTCGAAATCGACGAAGCTCTTCTCGAAAGCAACAACATGGCTGCTGAAAGACTGTTCGGCATCATCCACAGAACCGGTGCCTCAACCAGTATCAGCCACTTCGGCAAGGGTCTTGACTCATTCAGACTGTTCAGAGAACTCAAGCCTAACTACATCAAGATCGATCCGAACATCTGCCAGTCATTCGACAAGGACAACACCGCTCAGCAGTTCGTTCGCATGCTTATCGAAGTTTCTCACCGTCAGGGCTGTGTAATCGTAGCCGAAGGTATCGAAAGCATTGCTCAGCGTCAGCAGGTTGAAGCTCTGTACGTTGACGCAATCCAGGGTTACATGATTGCAAAACCTCAGGAACTCGAAGACAGAATCGAATTAAACTGGGTAACCATTAAGAATAGTGCAGAGTACTCAGCATAATTTAATACAGAACAGGGCAACATATACAATATTGTGATATTGTAGTAGATGTTGCCGAGGATTTGATTTATACGAAAGACCCGGTAAGACCGGGTCTTTTTTTATCCCCTCAGTCTGTGGCTAAACATCGTTAGAGATATCTTATGCGCTATATAAATCTTCCATTTTCACGTCAGTTCATTATAGGCGTAGTTCTTTATCTGGTATGTATTGTTCTGGCCGTATATCTTGCCTATTACGGAACCAACAGGGTTAATACTTCCCATGCGGAAAGCATGATCACCGCTCAGAGCGCCACCATCTACGACTTCATGGAAAGCAAGTCCCATGAAGACATCATCTCTTTCATTCAGGTGCTGGACAGCAACCCGGTAGCCTCCACCGTTCCGTCAAACATTTCCTACATAGAATGGATTTCAGACGACAAGGGAAAGGGACCGGTCAGCAGAACACCAAACAATTCCACCATCAAGCCTCATATTCTCGAAAACTTCAAGGAACAGATCCGTCTGCTTGAGGGAAATGGCAACAGGGGCTCAAGTCTCACCCAGTACATGTGCGACCATGAATGCTATATTCTCGAATACAGCTCCTATCAGATTAACAACCTTTCAGGCAAGGCCATCGTGGCCCTCAAGCTCCAGTCAATCTCCGAGCTTCTCGAAAACCTGAACAACCGCCCTACCATCATGCTTTACGGCATCTCCGAACAGGACAATCTCCTGTGGCTTGATCAGAACGTAACCAAGCTGAGCTGGGGCAACTTCATCGAACCGAACAAGAGAAACCGCATTCTCAACACCATAGCCAAGTACAGATATTCTCTCAACGGCAAGACCACCTACAGACAGCTGCTTGACGCCATCTGTGAGGATCAGCAGTTCGGAAACTACGTGATTACTCCTATAAGCTTCAATCATCAGCTTATCGGCTACACCGTAACCTTCCTGCCTAAGATTACCCTCGGACACGCCTTCAAGACCGGCGTTCTGGAAAATCTCACCATTACCGGCGTGCTGACCATTCTGGCCGTGGTTATCCTCTGTCACTACATATTCAACCTCATCCGTCTGGAAAGCTTCTTCATCAGAAACAGACTGCGCATCAACAAGTACGCCAAGTCAAAGAACGCCCGCAGCTCCGATGAGGTATTCGCACTCCTCGGGCATCTGGATTCGGCTCTCAACTCCAATGAAGAGCAGACCCGCCAGATTGAATCCCTGCAGAACAAGCTGGAGTTCTATTCCAACTACGATCCGCAGACCAGTCTGCCTAACCAGAAGTGGATTCTTGAGCAGATTGCCCATCTGCAGACCGAACGCAAGGTTAACAGCGCCATAGAGCTCTTTGCCGTGGAATTCTGTCCGGTTCTGCCTCAGGAATTCTACGATGACGAGAAGATCTGTCACCGTATCTCCACCGTGATGCTGAACATCATCAGGGAAAAGGACTACCTGGCCTTCTATGAGCCTACCGTCTACTATCTCCTCACCACCAGCATCAAGAACAAGACCGAAATGGACGAACTGCTCAACAGATTCCGCAGGGAACTGGCTGAACAGGTCAACGGCGGCAATGAAATCCGCATCAGCGCCGGTATCGTGCAGGTACTGAGTAATTCCATCAGCCCTGCCGTTATCATGAAGCAGACCCACATTGCCTATCAGCACAGCTGTCAGCTTGAGGTGAACGACAGCTATGCCGTATACAACGACTCCATGAACACTCAGACCTCCAGCATCGACACCGCCTTCGCCAACAGGCTCAAGCACGCGAGAATGAAGGGAGATCTGATTATCCGTTACGATCAGGTAATGAACGTGTCCACCAAGACCATCGTAAGTCTCATCGCCAGAAACTACTGGTTCCAGGAAGGCACCACCTACAATCTGGATGACTTCACCGATCAGATCATCAGCGCCGGTCTCAATACCGAAAACTGCTACTGGAAGGTGGAAAACGCCCTCCACGACCTGTCAGAGCTTGATCAGGACACCAACCACAACATCGGCATCATCATTCCGCTCAACTACGGTCAGCTTCTTGACAGCGACCTGCCGAGCTTCCTTGACATGGTAACAGTCAAGTACCGCATCATGCCGAACAGAATCACCTTCGCCCTGACCGAGAACGCCATCAGCAACGATATAACCAACTGTCTCACCGCCATCCAGAAGCTGAGCTCAGCCGGTTATCACTTCACTCTGCAGAACTACAACATGGGTATGATGGACATGGACTTCATCAGGGAACACGGCTTCGCCTCCGCCATGCTCAGCGGTTCACTCACCAAGCGTGTGCTTACCAGTGAATATGACCGCTACATGCTGAGCCAGCTGGTGAAGAAGTGGAATGAGAACATTGAACCTGTCATCATCCTGCAGGACGTTGACAGCATGATTACCATGGAAACCTTCAAGGAACTCGGCGTAAACCTCATGTCGGGTTCGCTCTTCCCGTGCACTCAGGACCTGAGTGCCGTCAAGGCCTTCGTCAACCGTGAGGATTCAATCTAAAGATGTTTTACAGCATGCATCCTTCCGGTCGCGCCGGAGTGCCGGGGCTTAAAACCTGAAACAAAAAAATAAAAAGATTTGGCGGAACCGCCAAATCTTTTTTCTTTCTTTTTTTATTAATAATGCAGTTTTTTATGTGCTTTACGGCAGACCGCGTCAACCGCGGTCATTGCCTTTGAATTACTTATGAGCCTTTTCAAACTTTTCCATAAAGGAAACGAGAGCCTTCACACCTTCAAGCGGCATTGCGTTGTAGAGACTTGCTCTCATACCGCCGAGTACACGGTGTCCCTTAAGGGAAATGAGGTTGTTTGCCTTGGCTTCAGCGATGAACTGCTGATCAAGACTGCTGTCCTTAAGGAAGAAAGGAATGTTCATGCGTGAACGTGCACTTACGGCCACGTTGTTGCTGTAGAAATCTGAACTGTCGATGAAACCGTAGAGAAGTTCAGACTTTTCCTTATTCATGGCTTCCATGGCTTCAACACCGCCGATGCTCTTTAACCACGCAAATACCTTGCCTGCGAAGTACCATGCGAATGTGTTTGGAGTGTTCAGCATTGAATCGTGGTCGGCGGTTACCTTGTAGTCCCAGATTGCAGGAGTGATTGACTGGGCGTGACCGATAAGATCTTCTCTTACGATTACGATGGTAATGCCTGAAGGTCCGATGTTCTTCTGAGCACCGCCGTAAAGCATGCCGTACCTGCTTACGTCCATGCGGCGTGAAAGGATGCATGAAGAGATGTCCGCAACCAGAGGAACGTCACCGGTTTCAGGAGCATCAAAGATTTCGATACCGTGAATGGTTTCGTTCATGCACATGTGAACATAAGCGGCATCCTTCTTTAAAGGAAGATCCTTAAGCTTGAGTTCAACCTTGCCGTCCGCATTGACGAAGTCACCTCTCATGGAGTTAACGTGAGTGTACTTCACTGCTTCTTCAGCGGCATAGCCTGACCATGCGCCGGTAACAATGTAGTCTGCACTGCCTTCAGCGGTTCCCAGATTCATAGGAAGGTTGGCGAACACGCCTCTGCCGCCGCCGTGCATGAACAGTACCTTGTAATTGTCAGGAATATTCATGAGATCGCGAAGATCTGCGGCTGCCTTTTCGGCGATAGCCAGATAATCCTTGGAACGGTGAGAAATTTCAATTACACCGGCTCCGATTCCGTTGAAATCCAAAAACTCCTTCTGAACTTCCTTCATTACTGCTTCAGGAAGCATGGAAGGACCGGCAGAAAAATTGTATACCTTACTCATAATGAGACACCCTGTTCTACTTTGAATCTTTACTCAAAAATATTTAAATAAACGACTTAGAGCATTATACAGAAAAATAACGCGGTAAGACAAAAATATCACATAAATGGCAATATTTTCCGGATTGAAAAAAACGCCCTTTCCGTAAAAACCGAAACCGCTCCTTCAGTCCTCCGCTCCGCTCTCAGCCGTAAAAAGAAAAGAGGAGAAAAAACTGCGTTTTTCTCCTCCTGAATCTTTCGGTTAAAGACCTGCATCAGCAGGCCTTTTCATCACCGCGACTAGATGTCGGCATCATCGTCGGCAGGATTTGCGGCTGCACCCGGAACGTCTGCAGACAGATCGTCGGCCGCGTTTTCCGCATCGGCCGCCCCGGCTGAGCCTTCGGCATCCGGAGCTTCAGCTTCGTTCTGCTCTTCATCGTCGGTCTTTACCACGCGCTGTACGGATACAAGCTTGAGGCCTTCATCAAGACGAATCAGACGCACACCCTGACCGTAACGGGAAATTACGCTCACTTCGTCCACGCGGGTACGAACCAGAATACCGGCATTGTTAATCAGAATGATTTCATCACCGTCGGTAACCTGTACCGCACCGATTACGCGGCCGTTGCGGTCTTCACCCTTGATGGCGATAACACCCTTGGCGTTACGGCGTCTTAACGGGAAGTCTGCAACCGGACTGCGCTTGCCGAAGCCGTTTTCGGTGGCAATCAGCACGTATGGAAGAGTTGCGTCAACAACCATCATGGAGACAACCTGATGGCCCTTGGCAAGGTTCATGCCTCTCACACCGCGTGACACACGGCCTGAGGCTCTTACGCCGCCCTTGTAGTTAGGGCCGATGACCAGAGCATCGTCTTCTGAACCTTCAGCATCGTTTTCAACGTCTGCGCTTACGTCGGCAGCTTCTTCAGCCACATCTGCTCCTTCCTCGTTTTCACTTTCAGCGTCAACGGTAGCGTCGGCGGTAGGAGTGAGAGGAGAGTATTCGTTGAAGAGACATGCACGTCCGTCAGAGCTGAACAGACCGATTACGTCGCTGCCTGAGGTAAGAGCCACGTTAACCAGACTTACGCCTTCGTCAAGCTTGATGGCGCGCAGGCCCTGGGCGTTAACGTTCTTGTATGCGCTCAGCTTGGTCTTCTTCACGTAACCGTTGGAGGTCGCGAAGAACAGGAACTTGTTTTCCTCGAAGCTGTTTACAGGCACGATGGTCTGAATTGATTCGTTTTCGTCAAGTCTCAGCATGTTTACAATCGGACGGCCCTTTGAATTTGAAGAGGCTTCCGGCAGATCGTATACGTTGATGGAGAACACCTTGCCGCGTGAGGTAAAGCACAGCACGGTATCGTGGGTGTTAACCACATACATGCTGTCGATTACGTCCTCATCCTTAACCAGGGTGGCACGACGGCCGCGGCCGCCACGCTTCTGGGCTTCGTATTCGGAAAGAGGCTGATACTTGATGTAGCCTGCATGAGACAGTGTGATAACCGCAGATACAGGGTCAACCAGATCCTTCTTGGTGATTTCGGCGGTATTGGTTTCAATAACGCTTCTTCTGGCGTCACCGTAGGTGTTACGGATTTCTTCAAGCTCTTCGATAATGATGTTGCGGAGAAGCTCTTCGGAACCGAGAATTTCAAGATAGTACTTGATGCTGGCGGTGAGTTCGCCGTATTCCTCACTGATCTTGCTGCGTTCAAGATTGGTCAGACGGTGCAGAGGCATATCCAGAATTGCAGTGGTCTGAGGATCGGAGAAGTAATAGAAGCCGTCACGGATACCGAATGCGGCATCAATGTATTCAGGCTTGCAGAGTTCCCTGCCGCTGGCGTCAACCTGAATGAGCGATGAGAGATCACCGTACTTCCAAGGATGAGCCATCAGAGCCTCGTGGGCGGCCTGTCTGTTGGCACTGCTTCTGATGATGTTGATGATTTCATCGATATTGCTCAGGGCGACAAGGAGAGCTTCCAATCTGTGCGCTCTTTCACGGGCAACCTTCAGATCGTATACGGTACGTCTGGTTACCACTTCCTTTCTGTGCTTGATGAAGTATTCGATAATCTGCTTGAGGTTGAGTACTTCAGGACGGTTGTTTACCAGAGCCAGCATGTTGATCGGGAAGGAGATCTGCATTCTGGTCTGCTGGAACAGCTTGTTCAGCACGATTTCAGGAGATTCGTTCTGACGCAGGAAGATTTCAATGTGAACGTTCTTGGTTGAACCGTTGTTCACGCGGGTGATACCTTCAATGGTACGATCGCGGATGCATTCGGAAATCTTCTTTTCGATTTCAGCAGGACCTACGCCGTAAGGAAGTTCGGTTACCACAATCTTCTGTCTGCCGTTGCCGTCATCGTCGATGGAGGTCTTGGCGCGGATGATTGCCTTGCCGTTACCGGTACGGTAGGCTCTCTTGATTTCGTTCTGACCGTAAATGATGCCGCCGCCTGGGAAGTCAGGTGCGGGAATGTACTGCATCAGATCGTCAACGGTGAGTTCCGGATTGCGCATCAGTGCCACGGTGGCGTTGACTACTTCGGTCAGATTGTGGGTCGGAATGTTGGTGGCCATACCTACCGCGATACCTGAGGTACCGTTAATCAGCAGGTTAGGCAGCTTGTTAGGCATTACTACGGGAATTTCTTCACTGTTGTCGTAGTTAGGAACCGTATCAACGGTTTCCTTTTCAAGATCCGCAACCATTTCACCGCAGATCTTTGACATTCTGACTTCGGTATAACGCATTGCCGCAGGCTTGTAACCGTCGGCGTCACCGAAGTTGCCATGACCGTCAACCAGAGGGTAACGGAGAGAGAAATCCTGAGCCATACGTACGATGGTGTCATACACGGAGGTATCACCATGAGGATGGTACTTACCGATTACGTCACCAACCACACGGGCTGATTTCAGATGCTTGGTATTGTAGAAGTTTCTCAGCTTGTACATGGAATACAGACTGCGGCGGTGCACAGGCTTCAGACCGTCTCTCACGTCCGGAAGAGCACGATCCACAATTACACTCATTGCGTAATTGATAAATGAAGTCTGAAGCTGCTCAGTAATCTTCACCGGACGAACGTTTTCCGGCAGAGTATCCCTGGAGGTTGTATTGTCACTCATCTCATTTACTCGTTAATAAATAATAAAAATTTGCGTGCCATTGTACCATAAAACCGCAAAAACCTTAAGATATTCATGAAGCTGATGTGCCGATTACCGCACTGATTCAAATAAACAGAGGATTTATTCCGCTGACTGTTCACATAGTAATCAGCATCACCGGATTACGGCTGTATAACCTGAATAAAAACTCTCGGGAGACTATCATTCCGTCGTTAAAATCCTGAACCGCCCGTTATGCATCCGGGCAGGAAAAAAATCTCCGTCAGGATATCTGAAAGGCATGAAATCCTTACAGGAATCACCGCGGCCCCGGCGACCCGGGAAAAACGGGCTTTTTCCTTTATTCACAATGCCTGAGGCCCGTTCAGAGCCGCCGTTTTTTCCCGGAAGCCGCGTGATTCTCAAAGGATGCAGACTGTTTCAGGCGAAAACAGGATCCCTCTCAGGATTTTGACAATATTTTGAAAAAACGAAAACAACTCGTATATAATTATACGGATTTTCTAATTCTGACAACTTGATGGAAAACGGCGCCTTTTCCCTGCATGTCAGGGGGATGCCTGCAGAACGGATTTCTCCGCAGCCCCCGCCGCACGGGGTTTCAGCTTAAGCGCGCGGAACCATCCGGTAAAGTTGTCTCACAGCTTAAAGGAATTAAACATGTGGTTTAAAAACGTCAGAGTATACACACTCGATACCGGTTTCAAATACAGTCCCGATGAACTGGATAAACTTCTCGCTCCGCAGAAATACGTTCCATGCTCAGGTCAGGACATGGTACGTTTCGGCTGGGTAAGTCCTCTCGGTCAGGATGAAGAGGTTTTATGTCATAAAATCAACGATGACTACTTTTTCCGCTGCAAAACCGAAAAGAGAATGCTTCCTGCAAGTGTGGTAAACGAAGAACTCAAGGAAAAGGTTGAAGAGCTCGAACTCAAGCAGGCCCGCAACGTCAGCAAGAAGGAAAAGGCCGAACTCAAGGAAAGCATCGTTACCGAACTTCTGCCGAGAGCCTTCCGTCTGCACAGGGAAAACTGGATCTGGGTAAGCGGCAGATACGGCTATGTAGTGGTTAACGTCGCCTCCGAAAAACAGGCCGAAGATTTGATTGCCCTTCTGAGAAAGAGCCTCGGTTCACTCCCTGCCAGACTTTTCAAGTTCAACAAGTCAATCAATGACTGCATGACCGAATGGGTTGCCAACGGTGAAGGTCCGGCAGGCATTGAAATCGGTGATGAAGTTGAACTCAAGGCCGTTGAAGGTGCCGGCGGTACCGTAAAGGCCAAGAAGCAGGATCTCGATACTGCCGAAATCAAGGCTCACCTCGAAGCAGGCAAGGTGGTAACCAGTCTGGCCATTACCGTGAACGACGATGTTTCCCTGGTAATCGATGACACCTTCTCCTTAAAGAGAATCAAGCTTTCAGATACCGTTATCGATGAAAACGCCACCGTAAGTGATGATCCGGTTGCGCAGCTTGATGCGGACCTTACCCTTATAAGCGGTGAATTCTCCAGGATTCTGCCTACCCTTATCGACGCCTTCGGCGGCGAAAGCGAATAACGGCGGAGACCTGTTTATCCGTCCGCCGGATAAAACTCCTTAAAAAATCGTCAGTCCCGGTGACTGACGTTTTTTTTCTGATTAGAGACAGGTAATCCCCTTCCTGTCGGCGAAAGTATAATCTACTGACTGAATGCCCCAAACGTGATACCATATACCGCAAAAAATCAGCCGGAAAAAGATTCATGTCTTATGACACTCTCAGGACAGTTTTCTCCTGAATGTCCCGGAGCGGTACACAAATCGTTCATAACATAATACAATATACCGGCTTGAAAAATACAGTTACCAGATTTAAGGGATCATAAATGAAAAAACCAGAGCTTTTATCACCGGCAGGTACTTTAAAGAATCTCAGATACGCTACGGCTTTCGGAGCCGATGCCGTCTATGCCGGTCAGCCCCGCTACAGTCTGCGCATCAGAAACAACGAATTTGATTATCAGACTCTGGACTCTGCCATTAAAGAGCTTCATGAAGCAGGCAAAAAGCTTTACATGGTGGTAAACATTCAGCCTCACAACATCAAGGTGAAGAAGTTCGCGAAAGATCTGGCCGACATCGTCGCCCTGAATCCCGACGCTCTCATCATGTCAGATCCCGGCATGATCATGATGGTAAGGGAAGCCTATCCGGACATGCCTGTCCATCTCTCCGTTCAGGCAAACACCATCAACTTCGCCTCAGTACGTTTCTGGGAAAAGATGGGACTCAGCAGAATCATCCTGTCACGTGAACTTCACCTTGACGAAATCGAGGAAATCCGCAACGAATGTCCGCAGATGGAACTTGAAGTCTTTGTTCACGGCGCGTTATGCATGGCCTACTCCGGACGCTGTCTGCTGAGCGGCTATCTCACCCACCGCGACTCGAACCAGGGTGCCTGCACCAATTCATGCAGATGGGCCTACAGGCTTCACAGGGCGGTTGAAGACGATACCGGCGAACTGGTTGAACCGGATCTCGGCAGCGATCTGATTACCCCGCACAGCTATCTGCTTGAAGAACCAAAGAGACCGGGTGAACTCATGGCCTGCGACGAGGACGAACACGGCACCTACATCATGAATTCACGTGACCTGCGTGCGGTTGAACACGTAAAACGTCTCTGCGAAATCGGCGTTGATTCCCTGAAAATCGAAGGTCGCACCAAATCATTCTACTACTGTGCCAGAACCGCCTCCGTATATCGCCGGGCCATCGACGCGGCAGTGCGCGGAGAGGACATCGTGGAGGAGCTCAAGTCTGAACTCGAATCCCTGGCTCACCGCGGTTATACCGACGGCTTCCTTACCCGTCATGGCATCAGTGAATATCAGAACTACGACTACGGCTACAGCATTTCCGACAAGAGCCAGTTCGTGGGTGAAGTAACCGGTGTTGACGGTGACGGCCTGTGGCAGGTCAGCGTACGCAACCGTTTTGAACTCGGCGACACTCTGGAAATTCTGGCTCCGGGCTTCAGGGATTTCATCACCCTGGACAACCTCATGGACAGGAAGAAGCAGCCGATTACCGTAGCTCCGGGAGACGGTCACGTGGTTTACTTCAGGTGTCCGTTCCCTGCCGACAGGGCTCATATGGGCATTATCGTCCGTCACTTCAGAAACGGTGAAAACACCAGAAATCCGGTAATCAGATAACCGGCATTATCCGGATTCATGAAAAGAACGGCAGACGTGATATCGTCTGCCGTTACTTTTATCCTGAGTTTTCAGTGACGTCACACGTATTCACCGGTGAAAACGCCTCCGCGACAGGTTCCGCACTTTCAGAAATCAGTCTTCGTCTTCCTTAGGATTGATTCCCTTGATGACAGAGCCGCTGTTATCCAGTATTTTAGACATGGTGACGTCCTTTTTCGTGTGCAGCTCGCAGTCACCGAAGTTAATATAGTCATCGCTGTTTTTCTTGAGCTTCAGGGTATATTCCTTCTTGAGGGATTTCTTGACTGCAACATATGTACCGACCATACCCACAACGATGACAATGCCCGCGGCAATCATCGCCAGAAGGTGGTCACCTGATGAATCAGCTCCTGTAAGATACAGGTACACGAAAAATGAGGAAATCAGTGTGAACAGAACTGATGAAAGAATACATGTAAGGTTTCTGTTGAACATGTATCTGGAGAATACCGAATAAACCAGGAATGAATACCCCAGAAACAGCACCCCCATTCCCTTTCCGGAATCCCTGATTTTCATAAACTCATCAACCGTGGTCAGCCAGCATGAAAAGGTAAGAAACGGCAGCCACGAGAAAAATACGCAGCACAGCAGTTTAATCTCGCTTATCGGGAATATGCACAGGGCTTTACCGCTTTCACCGTTCATGGAAAACATGTATTTCCTGCCGGCCCAGGATATGTTCATGTGCCACAGAGGGAACAGAGCATAGCTTATCTTTGCAGCCTTGAAGCTGTATTCACGGTGAGTAATCAGGTAGTACTCATAATCCTTGGATCCGGACAGGTAACGGTCAAAGGATCTTTCAACACGGCGTCTGGCAGAGATCATTCCGCCTTCATGATCCATGTTGTAGATTTCGGCATCAAGTCCGGAAAGCCATGCGAAATTGAATTCCGGTGCATTCTGCACATTGTACGGTTCCAGTCCCTGGGATATGCGGTCATCAAGCTCTACCGACGCATCCTGAGGAATACTGTAGAATTTTGCTCTGCCCGTACTTACACCGGAATATACGGTGTGTTCATATTTCTTGCCGGAAGGCTTCACCTTCTCAACCTTGAACGCGGCGTTGCCGGACACCTCCATATCGTAAAGCCAGAACGGCGCATACCAGGCCTTTATCTTTTCCACCCTGGCTTCAACCAGAAAGCTGTCAGGAACAAAGCGCTTGGATTTGAGGATTTTACGGTAGATTTCCAGAAAGTCCTCTTTATCCTTCTTGAACGGAACAATCCTGTCAGGTACACGCTGATCCCGGTACTTGTCGGTAAAAACAATGGCATTGCCGCAGAACGGACAGTTTTCGGTGGTTGATAAAACACCCGGAGTTATTTCACCGCCGCAGGATGAACAGATGTATGAACGGTGAAGATCTGTCTCACTGTTTTCTGAATCACTTTCATTAACCACGGCGCCTCTGGCGAAATTCTCCACCCCGGCTTCCTTCTTCTCCCTGAGCAGACGGTCATACTGATATACGGTAAACCTGCTGGAACACGATTCACATACAAGTCTCTGCTCCCTTATGTTAAAGGTCATATTGCCAGAACAGTTCGGACACCTGGTATGTTCTGAAGTTTTCATACAGACTCCTGTTTAAATCACTGAATTCCAATAACCGTGTACCGCAGATATGCAGGCATGCCTGACGTTATTTCAAAAAAAACGGCTTGCGGAAAACATGATGCAGGTACTGACCTGCAATGTTTACACGCATGATCAGATATCATACAAACAAAACCGATTGAGTAATGTGACTTAAAACATATACTTTTATTTCTAAAAATATTTCTGAAAAATCATCGGAAATATCTTCATTAAATGATGACCTGTATCATTGACCTGGAACCATTGCAATTTGGCGTTGCTGTTACGTTAAAAGAGATGAATGGTGTAAATCGCATTGATGATTTTATAAAATTGTGTATGGCAGGAGGTTGGTCTGCAAGTAAACCTGATGTACAGAATCAGATTGACGTTTATGCGAGAGCTGAGGAAGAAATTAAATTTGAATAAATTGGAGGGGCGGAAACAGAACCGGCCTATTTATTCGAGTATGGAGTATGTGAAAATCTTTCTGTAAATAGAAAACATCCTGAGAATTTTTTTAAAGCAGTGACCTTCAGGTTACGGCTTTTGTGTTATCAATATACCTGTTTGTTTTTATAAGTCAGCTTCCGGCACTTCCGTGAAAAGCCCCAAAATGCGGCTTGCTTTGATATAACGATTAAATTCCGCTAGAAAAACTGATTTATGGCCTCCAAAAATAAGGTCCCGGCAACAATCCGTAGTTGTATATCGTATCAGAATCAGCTGAATGCGGCAGCCCGGATTCCCCTGCCCTGATGCGGTGACTCAGTCTTCTGACGGATTCTCAGGCTCATCAGTGGTATATTTACGGTAGCGTTTTTCTGAAGAAAACATCGAAGATGCGGTATCAGGAATGCGGTGCATTACCTTTTTAAGATCAACTTTTTTTGAAGTGTCTGCAGATTGCCGTTTTCATTCTCACCTTCAATGGCGCAGAAAACGAATTCTCCGGATGACGGATCAATATCGAAGAAATCAGACACTGACGCGGCTTCAGCATCAGAAAACTCTTACTGTTCCTTAATGAACTTTTCATAAATGAATTCAAAAAGAGCCTCTCTGGCAATCTTCATGACTCTGACCTCATCCTTCCGCATTGCCAGATCCTTTCGTTTCATGTTTTCACCTTTGCCGTGCGGATCCGTTCAACCGCAAAATCTTCTGATCCCTTTTGGGAAGCCGTAAGAACCGTAATCAGTTCTCAGGCCTGTAGAAATGGAATTTCGGGTGCATCCATACCGGCTTGAGCCTTTTATCAAAGACATACTCGGCTCCTAAAGGAGATTTGCTGTCCATGTGATAATCGGTACCGCAGGAAGCATACAGATCAAACTCAAGAGCAAGCTCTGTAGGATAAGTCAGTTCGTACCTGAAATCTTCCGTCTCCCCCTGTCTGCATCCCAGAGTTTCCATGGCCTCGCCGCCTGCTTTTTTGAAGCGTTCAGCCAGATCATGCATTTTTTCCAGTCTTCTTTCCCTGGTGTTTTCAGGCTTTTTAGGATCAAAGTAACGCCAGATATGGGCAAGAACGGGAATGCCTCCGGCCTTCAGAATGCATTCAACAGCCTCTTCCATTTTACACCAGCCGGCTTCCCCGATTTGTATTTCACCGCCGATCCCGAAATATTTACGATATACATCATCCGGAGAACTGAGATTAACAAGCTTTTTCTTCAGCAGATACTGAGATACGCTGTACTTGTTTACGGTTCCGGGAAAGGAGTTCATCAGGTCATCGTAATCGGCCATGATTCCCGCGGCATTCATTTTCCGGCAGAGCTCCCTGGTATGCTCCTTTCTTTTTTCGTCCTGCTGTTTCAGAAGAGATGTGAGGCATTCGTTTCTGATGTCAGGACAGAGTCCCTGAATGTGAATCTTTTTCGGAGTGGAAATCTCAACACCGGCCACCAGCTTTACCGAGGTCTTCAGGGATTCCTCATATGCCTCATCTATGCCGGATACATTGTCATGATCGGACAGACCGAACACTCTGATGCCGGCGGCTTCAGCCTTTCTGACGACCTCGGCGGGAGTATGTGCTCCGTCTGACCTGTTGGAATGATTGTGCAAATCCAGTTTTAAACCTTCACAAGCCTCACTCATGAGACCTCCTTAATTCTGTTATCACCGTAATTCAGCTTTCAGCACGCTGACGTATCCGCAGTATTTTCCGTAGATATCCTACATCATACGCACTGCTTAGAAAAGCCGTCAGACTTTATTTCTCAGCGTCAGTCACCTTTTCTTTCACGGCTCCGGGAATCGCCGGATCGTCCCTGCGGTATCTGCGGCTTAACAGGAACACCAGCAGTGCTCTGACTGACAGTACGAACATGGTTCCGGCCATTGGTACCGCTGATTTACCGGGAATGCAGTTGAACACCAGTCCGGCAATCGAACCGAGTCCGAAACGCATGAATCCCATTACGGACGAAGCGGTTCCGGTCATTTCCGGAAACTTGCCCAGAGTGTAGGTGGTACTGAGGGCACCCACAAGCCCCACAGTGCACACGGTCATCACCACCGGAATAATCACCAGTACGATGCTCTCAACCTCCACCAGTGCGCCTGCGAGAAGCAGGGTTCCGCCTGCGGCACTCAGACAGAGAGCACTCAGGAAAGTAGGCATGAAGCCGAATCTTTTAACGAAGAAACCGGTGAAGCTTACCACTGCCATAATGGTCACCACGTTCATGGCGAACACGATGCCGAAGGTCATGCTGTCCAGACCGTAAATCCCCATATACACGGAAGAGGCCCCGGAAATAAAGGCAAACATGGCGGCACAGTTCATGGCCTGAGCCAGCACTGAACCGCAGACACCGCGATGTCCCAGGATTCGGCGGTAGTTTCCGGCCACGGCTCTGAAATTAAGAGGCTGTCTGTTTTCGACGGGGAGCGATTCCTTTATACCGAAGCCTATGAATATCAGAATCATCACCCCGATGAAGGTCAGCAGATAGAAACAGTATTTCCAGCCGAAACCGGCAAGAAAACCGCCAAGTGTCGGAGCCACCAGCGGAGCAAGACTCATGGCTATCATTGAAAGATTTATGGCTCTGTTGAACTGTGTTCCCCTGAAAATATCCTTCATCACCGCATTGGCGATTACCGCTCCGGCGGCTCCGCCTAAAGCCTGAAGAAGTCTCATGCAGAAAAACACCCTGAAATCAGTGGTAAGCACGGCTCCGAGAGAAGCCAGGGTAAAGAGCAGAGTTCCCGCCAGAATTATCTTTCTGCGTCCCAGGGCATCGGATACCGGACCGTAAAAAAGCTGCCCCACGGCAAAACCTCCGAAGAACACGCTTACGGTAAGCTGCATATCGTTAATGGAGGAATTCATGACTCCGGCAATAGTGGTAAGCGACGGCAGATACATATCCGTGGCAAGAGGAGCCACACAGCTGGCAAAACAGAGAATCAGAACTGTTTTAATGAATTTGGCATCAGACATACGCACTTATACTCCATTGACGGCGAACTGGTTTTTAACTTTGTCATGATCCCGGCGGAAAGCCCTGCCTTTTCAGATTTGCCGGCGGACTTCATTATCAGGTTCATGAAACGGGAATGAATCCGGGCACTAATTTTAACACACATTGCCGCAGCTGATTTTCTGAAAAACGCCCGGCACTCAAAATAAAAAGTTCCCGCAGGTTTGTCCGGCCTGCAGAGGCATTACAGGTTTCAGGTCTTTTTTTGTTTATTCAGTCCAGATTCCACTTCATGGAGTACGTAAAAATAAATGATTTACATGTATGTCGCATGTATTACATATAAACAAAGTACTTTATATTTATACCGGACATAAAGTCTGATAAACAGCTTAATGCCGGTGATGCCTTGAAAAAAAAGCAATTAGGTAAAAATCAGGAAGCAGGCCCCTGAAAAAGCGGTATGTGCAAACGGAGCAAAGCCAGAAAAAGGCTCGAACCACGATAAGTGGTACAGCAGGAATGGCTATATGTTCACCATACCATGTATGATTTAATGGTAAAACCTGCAGAGTCAGCCGGACGTATTGGTGCAGCCGGGCAGCAGTTAAATAATATTCTGAGTTTTAGAAAATCTACTAATCTTAACTCTTTGGCGTTATGTTTTGAGGCACTCGGAAAACCTTTAACCGTAACTCATCAGCATTTTGCCTGTTTTGATAAACTGTGTGTGCCGTGTAATACCTGAGTCAGTGTCGTGCCGGGCATTTTTTATTCTGAGCCTGCTGTATTTAAACTGAATTGAAATGGACGGGGATGTGCAGGCTTCAGTAAATCTGATTAAAAAGACCATGACCGCAATGACCTCCTGATTCTCCGGAAAAAACAACAATACAGCCACCATAAAGATCGAAGCGGTGTCAGTCAGTTCTGACACCGCTTCGCAGCAGATCTGAAAAATGAATGACGTCTAGGCAAGAAGAGCCGAACGCGCTGAAACCTTTGGCTCGCTGTCGTTTGACAGAACAAAATTATAGGCCATGACACAGATTCTGCCGGTGTAACCGTTAATCAGCTTTCTGAAGGCGCCGGATCTGAGTCTCAGGTTAAGAGTTTCATCAAGGAATCTGTTTTCATCGACATTCACGGCCACGGCAATAACCGAATAGCTCTCGGAACCGCCGATATCCTTCAGAATGAAGATGTTGCCGAAGGTGATAATCTCATAGTTTTCCATATCGGAAATAAAGTCATAAACCGCCTGCCAGATGGTTATGCTGCTGCGGTTTCCGAGGTACTTCTTCTGCAGCAGGAGATAATCCCTCAGCACTTCGCCGAGCACGGAGGCATCAGCATCCTCAATCGCCTGCTCAATCTGTTCCCTGCGTGAAACCAGAGAACACAGGTCTCTGAGGTAATCACTGTTGGAGTTAACCTCATCTGCCACCGCCATAACGATCTCGGTATTCACCAGTTCCGCCACGTCAAGACGGCTGTCAGTCTGTGTTACCAGTGATACCAGCCCCTCCGCATAGAGAATCTGCAGGAATCTTCTGGTATAGGCATAGATTTCCCTGGCGTAGCCGGTATTTACGCGGGGATCATACTGGCTGACCTCCTTCATGTTCACCACTTCGCCGTTAAGAAGTCTGGCCACGCCGATGTCACCGCAGAGAAGATAGGCTCCGGTTCCGCTGCCGAGACTGTCTCTCACAAACCAGATGGCATTGCTCACATTGGAGGTGATGAACATGTCCCTGGCCTCAATTGAGGTGAACAGAGTGCTCGGCTTTACCAGTCCCCCGTCATAATGACCGCACCAGTCGTACAGTTCATCGGAATCAAGTTCGGAGAAGCTTGCCTTCAGAATGGTGGTCATTTCCTCGAAGGTGATACCGCACCAGCCGAACATGCGGGTGGAACCGGTCTGCTTCTCTGAGGAAAGATTGTAGAAAAGTGAACCTGCCCCCGGATGTTCAGGATGAACCAGCATATCGGTAATCCCGGGAATATGGGTACCTGCCAGGGCAAGATAGATAAAACCGTCCCTGCGGCTGCTTTCGATAAGACCTGCCCAGAGCCTGCGCCAGGCATTCAGAAAATCAGCGGTACGGGTTACAAAGCGCAGTACCCTGTCAAAATTCTTGAATATCAGTACCAGCTTTCTGCCGGTATCAGCACTCAGGGTCTTAAGCTGTGCCGCCCAGTCGTATTTCGGCAGTTTTCCGGTTTCAGGATAAAGAGTCCTGATGGCCTGTGCGGTCTGTTCGCAGAGGTCGGTAATGAATCTGTTGTACTGAGTGGTGTTGTTAACTTCCATGAAATCAAAGGTAAGTACCGCGTACCTGCCTCTTTTGGCGAAAGTGTCCGCAGACTTGACTATATCGGTTCCCCAGAATACGGAGGTCTCGGTCTTTTCATTGTAGAAAGCCCCTACCATGTCGGCAAAGGTGGACACGCCCAGTCCGCCCGGTGCGCACAGGGATATGAAATTGTGCCCCTCTGAAACAGCATTGTCGACCTCTTCAATGTATGAGGTCTTGTCGGCTCTGAGCTTGCGTGAACAGAGAGAAATATAAAGATTATCCTGAGTTACATCAATCAGCATCTGCAATACCGGTTTTTATAATTATTCTGAAAAACAGAAATCGTTTAAACACACATCGTACAATTCAATGCATATTATACAGTATTGTAACAAAATTTCTTGTATTAAAAGGTTTCAGCCTGAATTTATTGCAGGATTCACGGATTATGCTGAACGCATCCGTCCGTTTTCAGAAAAATCAGGCGTTTCCGGCCTGATTTTCAGGAAACTGCCGGTAACGGTGTTTTTCATAAGAAAAAGCGTACGGCAGCACATGTAACAAAAAAAAGAATATCAGCGGAAACACCGGGGGCATCCCCGCTGATATTCACGGGGAAATCATCCTGCGATTGAACCGAGAGCCGCGCGCAGTGAATTGAGCTCATCCTTGGTCATGGTTACGCCCTTGCCCATCTTTTCATGGTTAGGGGCCCACTCACGCAGATCGTACTTCGGGGCGGCATTGTTCCAGGAAACAAGGTTAAGCTCCTTGCGCCATCCCTTAGGGTTTTCGGAAATAACAGCCAGCTCCTCTACTATTTCAAATTTGATATCAGTCATTAGTCTTTCCTATGGTATTAATTATTGATTATTTTTATAAGTATCCGGTTTTGCTATTTTTTATTTCTCCGTGCTCCGCCGTTCTGAAAACCAACCGTTTTCACTCCTTTATTCACCTGCGGAACATCATAAGCTGATTTATTGTGCGTTATATTCTTTCATTAATTGCCATGCACATCTGTATACGATGTCTCATTTTTGAAAAAATTGTAAAATATTTTTAAAAATATTTTTATAAAACAAACACTTTTATTATCTTAATTGCTTTTTAATAAATAAAAATCGTTATTTAACTTAATATCTATTTTAACCATCGGGAATATTCATAAATAGATTGTTTTAGATAAATATAATTATTTAATACCGTCAAAACAGAATTCAGACAGTTTCAGTCGGTTTTAACCGGAAAAAGCTTCGGCATACGGAATGAAGCTGAAATAACGGATACCGCTTCACGATTTTTTTTGACCTTCCGAGCAACAGTGCAATGCCGGACTGTAACGGGAGAACGGCAAACGTTAGAATATTTACCGTATGTCATCTGCAGGAGGTTTTTCATGTCAAAGGACGGGAATTTACTTAAGTCTCTGTTTACGGGAAAGGGATTCCTTTCAGAAACCGGCGTTCCGGGAATCGCCGCCTTAATTGCCGCCATGTGTCTATGTCCCGAAGTTCAGGCCGGGGATGAGGCTGCCGTTAACGGTCACGGAACGGATACCATCACCCATGTTATAAAAAACTGCCTCTCTCCGGACGCTTTTTCCCGTCCGGAAAACGAACATCAGACCGGCAGCACTCCGGGCTCACTCCTAATCATCGCCGATCCGTCCGATAACAAACCTGAAGAGAATGCCGGTGATGAAACCCAGCCTGATGATGCCTTCGACGAAA
Organism: Ruminobacter amylophilus; assembly: GCF_900115655.1. Taxonomy (GTDB): domain Bacteria; phylum Pseudomonadota; class Gammaproteobacteria; order Enterobacterales; family Succinivibrionaceae; genus Ruminobacter; species Ruminobacter amylophilus. The sequence continues at coordinate 28,889 of NZ_FOXF01000014.1, forward strand.
CTTCCGTTACGGCGGAACAGAACGTGCGGAACAGTGATTCCCCGAAGGAAAAAGGCGGAAAGAAAAAGAAGGGAAAGATTAATCCCGAAAGCATAAACAAAGCCTTCGCCACCCCTGACATAAAGATAAAATCACCAAAGGAAATATCCAAGACCGTTTATTCCCGAGAAGCCGTGGCCGCGCACTCCTCCATCAGCATACTGCTGGATCCGGGACATGATTATGAAAACTACGGAGCCGTCTCCACCGAATACCGCGTCAGTGAATTCGTACTCAACCATAATCTGGCCCTGAAGCTCGAAAAGGAACTCAGAAAACGCGGATACTCCGTGGACTTCACCCGTACCCTTCTGGAGAAGTCACCGCTTAAAAACAGAGTGGCGAAAATCAGAAAACATGACATCCTTGTATCCCTGCATCATGACTCGGTTCATGAGAAGGACTGCGAATGGACAAAAAACATGACCTGCAGAACGGACAGGGCTAACGGCTACTGCGTGCTGATTTCCGACGAAAACCCGCAGCTTCGGAAATCATACAGACTGTCATATGCCATCAGCTCATATCTTAAGAACAGCAGAATGGTGCCCAACCTGTACAACAGAAATGACAAGAGAATGATTCTGGTAAATGACGACCTTGCAGTCTATGACCGCCGCAATCTTTACATACTGCGCCGCAGCAGCATTCCGGCCGTGCTTCTCGAAACGGCGGTAATCACCAATCCCAGAGATGAGGAAATGGCTCTGAATCCTGATTTTCAGGACAGATACGTTAAAGCCGTGGCTGACGGCATCGATGCGTATTTTGAAGCGGAGAAATAACAGAAATCAGATAAACGGAGATTTTTAACTCCTTTTACCGATCAGAAAGGCTGCAGAAAGAAAAACAGACATTTTCTTTTCTGCAGCCTTCTTTTTATAAATCAGTCCGGTACAGGCCTTAAGTTAATTTCTGTCCCAGCATCTTTTTCTGTCTTCATCGGTAATGGCTCTTACCACGCGGCACGGATTCCCTACCGCCACGCAATTGTCCGGGATATCCTTTACCACCACGCTGCCTCCGCCGATAACGACATTGCTGCCGATTTTAACTCCGGACATTACCTGCACTCCCGCACCTATCCAGACATTGTCACCTACGGTGATGGGATATGCGTACTCAAGTCCCGCATTTCTTCTTTCAGCATCAGTCGGATGACCTGCGGTATAGAATCCGCAGTTGGGAGCAATAAACACGTTATCGCCGAATATCACTTTACCGCCGTCAAGAATGACCGTGTTGTGATTGGCAAAAAAGTTCTCGCCGATTTCAATGTTATATCCGTAGTCACACCAGAACGGAGCGACGATTGTAAAGGCTCCCCCGGTTCTGCCGAGAAGCTCACGCATGATTCGACGCTGTCCTTCTTCGTCAGACGGACGTAGACTGTTGAAATCGTAGCACAGCTCCTTCGCCGCCGCTCTCTCGCGGATAAGTTCCCGGTCGTAGTTGGCGTCATAAAGCATCTGCTTCTGCATTTTTTCTTTTTCAGTCATAAGCTCTCCTGTTACTTATTGCCTGACAGTCAGTATAACCGAAAAAAAGCAGATAATCCGCACCATCTTCATGAAACCTGTCGAAGATAACATGCATTCCTTAAATCTGAATTTATGAGATGATACGGTCAACCTGCGCAGAAGGCATCGTACTCCTTTTCGGATTCCTTCCGGGGCCGGGACCGTGCCATTTTTTATTAATACAAAAAAAGGGACAGCTGAGCCGTCCCTTCAAATTAAGTTTAATAAAACTGATTATTCAGCGTAACGCTTGAACAGTAATGAACCGTTGGTACCGCCGAAGCCGAATGAATTTGATAATGCATAATCAAATTCAGCCTTCTGGGCAACATTAGGAACCAGATTGATGCCTTCAACTTCAGGATCCGGATTTACCAGATTGATGGTTGGAGGGCAGATCTGATCACGCACTGCTAAAGTGGTGATTACTGCTTCAATTGCACCGGCAGCACCCAAGAGGTGACCGGTCATTGACTTGGTTGAGCTTACGCGAACGGTGGAAATTGAATCACCGAAGGTTGCCTTGACGGCACGGATTTCAGCGAGGTCACCGAGGTGAGTTGAAGTACCGTGAGCGTTTACATAGCCAACCTTGTCAGCGGTAATTCCGCCGTCATGAATAGCGTTCTGCATGGCAAGAGCCGCACCTGCACCGTCATCAGGAGGAGCAGTCATGTGGAATGCGTCTGAACTCATGCCGAAACCGGCGAGTTCTGCGTAGATCTTGGCACCGCGGGCCTTGGCGTGTTCAAGTTCTTCGAGGATCAGTACACCGGCACCGTCACCTAACACGAAACCGTTACGATCAATATCCCATGGACGGCTTGCCTTTTCCGGATCGTCATTGCGGGTTGATAATGCCTTGAGGGCACAGAAACCGCCGATACCCATCTGGGTTGAAGCCTTTTCGGCACCGCCGCAGATCATTACGTCTGCGTCGCCGTACTGAATCAGACGTGCACTCAGACCGATGGCATGAGTACCTGATGAACATGCAGTTACGGTAGCAACATTTGGACCGCGTGCACCGGTTCTGATTGATACATGACCGGAAACCATGTTGATAATGGTTGATGGAACAAAGAATGGACTGATCTTGCGAGGACCGCCTTCAATCAGGGCTTCTGCATTCTTTTCGATAAGACCGAGACCGCCGATGCCTGAACCAATTGCACAACCTACACGAGGAGCATTTTCCGGAGTAATCTCAAGACCTGAATCCTCAAAAGCCATTAAGGCTGCTGCAATACCGTACTGGATGAACAGGTCCATCTTACGGCTGTCTTTCTTATTGATACCAAACTTTTCAGAATCAAAGTCTTTTACCAGACCAGCAATTTTGCTTGGAAAATCAGTAGTATCAAAATGATCGATAAGAGAGATACCGCTCTTACCTGCTAATAAATTCTTCCATGCTTCTTCAACGGTGTTACCTACCGGAGAGAGCATCCCAAGACCAGTTATTACAACTCTGCGTTTTGACACAGATTGCCTCCGTACAAATTAAAAAGACCTAAACAAGAAAAGCGTTCAGTTAATCACTAAAACGCTCTTCTTTAATATCACGGAAAAACTACATTAAGTAGCTATTACTTGCGATGTGCTTCGATGTAGTCGATAGCGCTCTGAACGGTAGTGATCTTTTCAGCATCTTCGTCAGGGATTTCGGTATCGAATTCTTCTTCTAATGCCATAACTAATTCTACGGTATCAAGAGAGTCAGCACCTAAGTCGTCGATGAAAGAAGCTGATAATACAACTTCATCTTCGTTAACACCGAGCTGTTCAACGATTACTTTCTTAACGCGTTCTTCAATATTACTCATTTATATTAATCCTATTTACGATTATCGTGTTAATATACAAACCCTTTCGGGTTATGAATCTTATTTAATTTAGCTCATTATAGCTATTTATATCTAGTATATCTAGTAAAATATTAAAAAAACTGTCCTATGTCACTAATATACTAAAAATATACTACATGTACATGCCGCCGTTTACGCTGATGGTCTCACCGGTAATGTATGAAGCCATGTCGGAAGCAAGGAACAGTACCGCATTGGCGATATCCTGAGGGTCGCCGAGCTTGCCTGCTGGAACCTGAGTCAGAATGGCTGACTTCTGTTCTTCGGTAAGAGCAGCGGTCATATCGGTAGCGATAAAGCCAGGAGCCACACAGTTAACGGTAATGCCGCGTGATGCAACTTCCTTTGCAAGGCTCTTTGAGAAACCGATTAAACCGGCCTTGGCAGCAGCGTAGTTGCACTGACCAGGATTACCCATCAGACCTACTACGGAACTTACGGAAATGATTCTGCCTGAACGCTTCTTCATCATCGGTCTGAGAACGCCCTTTGACATTCTGTAAACACTTGCAAGATTGGTGTTGATGATGGCATCCCATTCTTCATCCTTCATGCGCATTAACAGATTGTCGCGGGTGATACCGGCATTGTTAACCAGAATATCAACGTCACCGAAAGCGTTCTTTACGGCTTCGAGACACTTGTCTACTGATTCCTGAGAAGAAACATCGAGTACCAGACCGATGCCGTTTTCACCAAGATATTCAGAAATCTTAGCAGCACCGCTTTCTGAAGTAGCAGTACCGCAGACCTTTGCACCGAGCTTGGCAAAGCTTTCAGCGATGGCACGACCAATACCTCTTGATGCACCTGTTACAAGTACAACCTTACCTGAAAAATCCATATTTTCTCCTTTACTTAGGCGACTGCAGCCAGAGCTGCGTCTAAAGTTGCGGCATCATTTAAAGAAATTGCGTTAACTTCCTTGTCAATGCGCTTGATTAAACCTGACAGAACCTTACCAGGACCTACTTCAATCATGGTCTTGATACCTTCTGCGGAAGCAGACTGAACGGTTTCTACCCAGCGTACGGGACTGTAAAGCTGTCTTACCAGGGCATCCCTGATTGAATCCGCATCGGTAACCTTTGCCACGTCAACATTGTTGATTACAGGAACGGAAGGAACCCTGAATTCAACCTTTGCAAGTTCCTTGGCCAGTTCATCGGCAGCGCTCTTCATGAGGGCGCAGTGTGAAGGAACGCTTACGGCAAGCGGAAGAACACGCTTGGCACCCGCAGCCTTCAGAGCTTCTGAAGCCTTGTCCACGGCTTCCTTGTTACCTGCGATAACAACCTGACCTGGTGAGTTGAAGTTTACAGCCGAGCATACCTGTGAACCTGCGGCTTCGGCACATGCCTTGATGACAACGTCATCGGCAAGACCGATTACAGCGGCCATGGCGCCTACGCCTGCAGGAACGGCAGCCTGCATGAATTCACCGCGAAGCTTGACCAGCTTTACGGCATCCTTGAAATCGATAACGCCTGCACAGACAAGGGCACTGTATTCACCGAGTGAATGACCGGCCATAACTGCAGGCTTTAAGGAACTCTTTTCCTGCCACAGTCTGTATAAGGCAACAGAAGCTGTCAGTAAGGCAGGCTGAGTCTTGTAGGTCTTGCCGAGTTCTTCAGCAGGTCCGTTCATAACGAGATCAAAGAGATCATATCCGAGAACTTCTGAAGCTTCAGCAAAGGTATTCTTGATTACAGGATATAATTCTGAAAGTTCCTTAAGCATACCTACAGACTGTGAACCCTGACCCGGGAACACAAAACCAAAATTAGCCATATAAACAACTCCTAGTATTTAATTAAAGCACTGCCCCAGGTAAAACCGCCGCCGAATGATTCAAGAAGAATCAGGTCGCCTCTCTTGATGCGGCCGTCTCTGATGCCTTCATCAAGTGCGATAGGTACGGATGCGCCTGAAGTATTACCGTATTTATCAAGATTTACTATAACCTGTTCCATAGGCAGTGCCAGCTTGCGTGCGGTGGCCGCGATGATGCGGAGATTTGCCTGATGAGGAACAAGCCATTTGAGTTCGCTGCGGTCAATGGAGTTTTCTTCCATTGTTTCGGTAACCACGTGACTCAAGGTGTTTACCGCCACCTTGAATACTTCGTTGCCCTTCATGTAGAGCCAGCCGATTTCAGGGTTGAGACGGTTTACGTTAGGCAGCTTGAGCAGATCACCGTATGAGCCGTCGGCGTGAATGGTGGCGGAATAGATGCCCGGTTCTTCACTGGCACCGATAACGGCGGCACCGGCACCGTCACCGAAAAGAATGATGGTGGTTCTGTCGTTAGGATCACATGCTGAAGACATTACGTCAGCACCGATAACCAGAGCCCTTCTGGCAGTACCGGCCTTTATGTATGAATCGGCAATGCTTAAACCGTATGAGAAACCGCTGCAGGCTGCCGCCACGTCAAAGGCGGGCTGTCCCTTTGTTCCCAGCATGGCCTGTACCTGACAGGCTGCGGAAGGGAAAGCGTTCGGAGCACTGGTGGTTCCGACAATGATAAGATCAAGATCGTCAGCGGTGATGCCTGCGGCTTCAACAGCCTTTACTGCAGCCTTGTAAGCCATTACTGAAACAGTATCTTCATTTTCAGCTATTCGGCGCTCTCTAATACCGGTTCTTTCAACAATCCACTCATCACTGGTTTCAACCATTTTTTCAAGATCGGCATTGGTACGAACCTTAGGAGGAACGTAGCTGCCTGTACCGAGAATTTTACTGTACATAGAGTTCTATGCGCCCTTTAACTTAACCAAACAATCAGCAATATGCTTAGGCACCTGATTAATACTTTCAGATCTGGCCTGAGCGATTGCACTCACTAAAGCATTACAGTCAGCAGCCCCGTGACTTTTAACGACAACACCGTTCAGTCCCAGAAGAGATGATCCGTTAAATTCATCAGGCTGCATATCAGTTATACGTTTTTTAAGAAGATATTTTATAGGTTTGAGCAGTTTGTGCAAAACAGAAAATCCGTATAATCGCTGTTCTATCACACGATAAAGACCTTCTGCGGTTTTCAGGGCTATATTTCCTGAAAATCCGTCGGTAACTATGACATCTGCGGCACTGCCGAAAATATCATTACCTTCCACAAACCCGATGTAGTTCAGATTTTTACATTGACTCAGAAGCGCAGATGCGCCCTGAATTACATCAGTCCCCTTTATAGCCTCGCGTCCCACATTCAAAACAGCAACTCTCGGATTTTCAATATTCAGGTAGTCGGAAGCCAGAATTGATCCCATCAGGGCAAACTGGAACAGAGTATCCTGATCGCAGTAAAGATTCGCGCCCAAATCCAGAAAAACTGTCCCCTTCTTATTTAATGTAGGAAGCACTTTTACCAGTGCGCTGCGGTGAATTCCAGGAATGTTTCCGAGGAGGTGGTTGGCTATCGCCACCATAGCACCGGTATTTCCGGCACTCACAGCTGCCATGGCCTTTTTAGTAGAAACGGCTTCAATAGCCGCCCACATTGATGACTGCCTTTTGTGTCTCAGTGCATGAATAGGATTCTCATTTCCCTCGACGGCATCGGCAGTATTTATCAGTTCAACCCTGGAATTGCCTGTCAGCTTCTCTTTTCTGAAAAGATCCAGCACCAGATCTTCCTTACCGAACGCCAGAACATTCAGATCAGAATAAAACGCCAGTGCCTGCTTGATAGCAGGCACTGACACTCGGGGACCGAAATCGCCCCCCATTAGATCTAGTGCTACAGTAATACCTTCCAAGGTGATCTGCTTTATTTACTCAGATTACTTGTTAATTACCTTAACACCACGGTAGTAACCGTCAGCGGTTACGTTGTGACGTAAATGGTATTCCTGAGTGGTCTTATCCACAGATACAGTTGGGGTAGCTAAACTATCATGTGATCTGCGCATATCGCGACGTGAACGAGACTTACGATTCTGTTGAACGGCCATTGCCTTCTCCTAATTTACTTACTCTTTAATTTACTCAAAACCGCAAAAGGGTTGGCTTTCTCCGGCTCTATGAATTCGCCAGCCACCCATTCCTTTCCGCCTTCCGGACAATCGGCATCCTCATGTCTGGGAGAGGAAGGCAATGAGAGAATCAGTTCGTCTTCCAGAATCTGGTATAAATCGACTTCACCGAATTCATCGACTTCGACGTAATCATATAAATCCTCCAATCCAAGCTCCTCAACCTTTTTCAGATCGGGAGTGTAGCGAATCTCGGAATTTAATTTCAAGTCAAAGAGTTCACCGCAACGTTGGCATACACACTTCACAGCAGTACCAACACTGCCCTCAATTGCTGTTATACCCTGCAAATCGACACCGAAAGTCAGTCTGACCTCAGCATCTTCAACAATTTCCTCTACTATACCCTGCAGTCTTTCCAACTTTTCCTTTGGAATAATACCAACGTAGTCCAGTCTTTTGGCTGCTGTATATCGAGGGTCCACTTTCTGTGGGATTTTCACTTTTTGCATAGTGTCGCTATGATATATAAAAAACAAATTATAGTCAAAGAAAAAAATTAAAAATTACAAATTGACTATTAACTGACCTCTAAAATACTCACAGGTTTACTCACAGCCGGTTTTTTCAGCTGAATAACGATGTCTGCGGAATATCCGGATTTCCGCGGATGTTTTTTCAACAGCTTTTTCACCGGCTGTCCGAGAGCTTTCCGTCAGTCGTCAGACACCACTCTTCCTTTTTCTCTGTCAATGATGAATTTTCTGATGCATTTTATACCTATCAAAAGTCCCGCACCGGAAAGGAAGAAGAATATCGACACATGCAGTCTGTCCCAGAAGTATTCAAAATACTTGGTATACAGATCCATTCCCATGAATGCGCATCCGAATCCCAGAAGCATTCTGCTTTCCGTCTTTACGCCTAACCAGATGGCGTAGAGCGCCCCCGCTCCGAGAACGAGTGCCCAGAAGAACAGTTCCGGATTCGAGTCGCCGAAAATTGACAGAAACCACAGTGCCGTAAACGAAACCAGAATGCCGTACGCTCTGCTCGTGCCGAGCAGATCCCGGGACTGCAGGATTCCGGCTGAAACCGGCCAGAAGGACAGTAACGTAAGCAGACCGCCGAATATCAGAAATCTGTACGGCTCCTTTATGGCCAGCCAGTATGCGCCGAAACTGTAGCCGCTGGAGCAGCCCAGCCAGTTACAGAATGATATCAGGGCAAAGAGCCACACCAGTCCGGACTTTCCGAGCCACGCAACCGCGCCGTACACAAAGCACCCGACCATCATCATCCACACCATGCCGGCTTCAGGCAGGTTCAGCGCCATACCGAAGCAGAACAGCCCCGAAGCGATGCACAGGCATCCGAGCACCAGAAGCAGGCTGTATGTTTTTACGTATTCCGGAGATTTTTCCTTCTGTACAAGTCCAGAGCAGATAAATCCCGCGGCCATGGCAAAGGCCCCCACGGTTTTTACGGCTGCCGGGGTATTATTCATCAGTCTGACAATCAGGTCACTGCAAAGAAGTGATCCGACCGCAATAATCATGCAGCACACGGCAATCCACGTGAAATGAAAAATTATTCTGCGCCAGTTTATTCCGACTCTGATGCTGGCATTAAGAGTTTTAAGCTGCTCATCGGAAAGCAGGCCGGTTTCATGCCAGTAGTCCAGAGCAGAACGCAGTACTCTGGCATGTCTTATATTAACCTCCAGAGGTCTGCAATCCGCCGCCTCGCCGGGATTCTTATCTTTGTTTCCGGATTCTGAAACAGTGTTTTCTGTCATAAACTCTCCTTCCTGCGGTTACGGATACGGTAAATCCATGTTCACTCAGGCCGTCAGCACGCAAAAACCTGACTTTACGGAAAGCCCGTCAGGACTCTTCCTTAATATAAAGCTTACTGGAAAAAACCTGATTTTCAAAAACATTTATCCCGAAAACGCATGTTAAGTCCGATTTAACCGGAGTCTGCGAAAAAAAGCCTGAAGTGCAAACTTCAGGCTCTGAAAAAATCATCCTTAACCGGACGTTATCCTACCGCATTCCGGCAGAGTTTCCGGTTCCCGGCAGAAGATCAAGGAGATCTGAAAGAGTGTTCACCACCGCATCGGCGCCGGCATTCATCAGAGTGTTTCTGTCATGAACCCCGGTAAGCACTCCGGCGGTACGGGTATGAGCGTTTACGCCCATGCAGATGTCAAGACTTGAATCCCCCACCATCAGACAGCCCTTCGGCGGAATTCTGAGTTCATCGCTGAGTCTGTTCAGCATCTGCTGATCCGGCTTTGATCTAACTTCATCCCCGGTTGATGAAACATCTATGAACGGAGCAATGGAAACATAGCTCATCACCCTGTCATAGCCTCTGCGGGATTTACCGGTGGCGATACCTATCTTGTAGCCGCGCTTCTTGAGTTCAGATACCACATCGTAGGCATCTCCGAAAAGAGTGGTAGGATTTTCGGCTTCAAGACGCAGGTAGGTATCCTTGTATACCTCAACAGCCTTTCTCACCTCTTCCTCATTTCGTCCCGGAAGGATACTGGCAATGGCCTCGCCTAGAGACAGCCCTATAACCGATTTGGAATCCTCGTTTGATGGAACGTCGGCTCCGACCTCTGAACAGGATATTCTGATGCATTCAACTATACGGCTTATGGAATCCATTAATGTACCGTCTATATCAAATATAACGGCTTTTACGTCATCAAACATGTTGCTCTCCCTCCTCATCTTCCTTACGAATGTTTGAAAGCAGATTTTCCAGATCCCCGGGTAAAGGCGCGTAAACGGTTATTTCCCTGTTGATTACGGGATCGGTAAAGGTTATGTGTTCGGCGTGAAGGAACATGCGGTCAAGCCCGAGAGCCTCAAACCTGCGGTCAAACTCCCTGTCGCCGTATTTGTCGTCACCGAGTATCGGATGACTCCTGTAGGCAAGGTGCACGCGAATCTGATGCGTACGCCCGGTATGCGGATATGCCTCCACCAGGGTCACGTCCCTGAAATTCTCCCTGATTTTAAAATCGGTAACCGAAGGTTTCCCGTTGACCTCGTCAACACGAACCACCCTTTCACCGCTCATCAGCACGTTCTTGGCAAGAGGAGCTCTTACCGTGGTTATTCTTTTGCTGAACACACCGCGAACCAGGGCAAGATACTGCTTCTGCATGTTCTTTTCCCTGAACTGTTCATGCAGCTGACGCAGCACGCTGCGTTTCTTGGCCACAATCAGACAGCCGCTGGTTTCCCTGTCCAGACGGTGGGCAAGCTCCAGAAAATGAAGTTCCGGTCTTATGGAACGCAGAGCCTCGATTACCCCGTAGGAAACCCCGCTTCCGCCGTGAACGGGCATGAAGCACGGCTTGTTGATCACCATGAGACCGTCATTTTCATAAAGAACGGCATCCTTTAGGGCACTGACCCTGTCAAGATTGGCTGACGGAAGAACCACTTTGGCTTCAGACATTCTCAGAGGAGGAATTCTGATTTCATCCCCGGCCTGAAGCTTGTACTCCGGTTTGATTCTCTTTTTGTTTACTCTTACCTCACCTTTACGAAGGATACGGTAAATCATGCTCTTGGGCACTCCCTTGAGCACTCTTATCAGAAAATTATCAATTCTGGCGCCGGCCTCATCCTCATTTACGGTCTGAAAACTTACGCCCCTGTGTTCTTCACGAATATCCTGCACGGTAATCTCTCTTTCATCACCCTATTTATCTACGGTTCGTATTTTAACTTATTTTCGTGACATTCTCCACATGACAGGAATAAACGTTACATGCCTGCCAGAATACATGTTCATAAAGACTTCAGAAAATACGGCAGAAGAAAAAAGAAACAATTCCGCCCATGCCGTGATCACGCGGAAAAAATTGATCTATAATACTTTACGGAGGACTTAGACGTCTGCAGATGATTCACCGGCAACACCCCGGAGACGCCGGCACGAGGTTCCTCACCGTAAAAGATAACATCACGGGCTTTACCGCCCCTGCCGGATAATCCGGTTTAAACCATAACTATAACAATCAAATTCCAGAAACGGACTGATAAACGCATTCAGACAGAACCATTCAGCCGGAGCGCCGCGTGAACGGGAAAAACACGCGCGCAAATCACCGGCCGGGCTTCAGAGATTACAGATTATTACAGAATTAAGAGTACAGTTATGTCCGTTACACTAATACAGATGGTCATGATGGTTGCCACCATCAGTCTAATCATTGGCGCAGGCATCTGGTCCGCCAGAAAAATCAGATCCGCCGAAGGCTTTTCACTTAACGGACGCAGGGCATCGGCAGGCATGGTGGCCGGAGCCATAGCCGGAAGCTGCATCGGCGGAGGTGCCACCATAGGCACTTCGCAGATGGCATTCTCCTTCGGATTCAGCGCCTGGTGGTTCACCATCGGCATCGGTACCGGATTTCTCTTCATGGGCCTGTTCTTCGCCCGCAGGTTCCGTGAAAGCGGCAGCGAAACCATCACCCAGCTGCTGATAAACACCTACGGTTCCGGCAGCGGTCCCGTAGCCTCCGTCATTTCCTCAAGCGGCATATTCTTCGCCGCCGTCGCCTCCGTACTTCCGGCCATCTACCTCATATCCCACCTTATGGATATAAACATCTATGCGGCCGGTGCCATCCTGTTCTTCCTGATTATCGTTTACATATACTTCGGCGGAATCAAAGGAGCCAGCGTTTCAGGTCTTTTCAAAAGCGTGATTCTGTGGCTGATGCTGACGGTCATCGGCTATACCGCGTCAAAGGGTCTGCATGAGGTGAAGGACATAGAGTATTTCATTCCCCGCGGACTGGACATGTTCGGACAGGGATACTGGCAGCCTCTCGAAACAGTGATATCCATGTCTGCCGGACTTCTGTGCGCCCAGAACTATGCTCAGGCAATATTTTCCGCAAGGGATGTGAAAGCCGCCAGAATCGGCTGCTTCGCGGCTTCCGCACTCAGTTTTCCGGTGGGAATTCCGTGTGTACTGGCTTCAATGTACATGAAATCCATGCATCCGGAGGTAACTCCCATCATGGCGCTGCCTGAATTCATCATGCGCTATCTTCCCGAACCGCTCGCCGGCATAGCCCTCGGAGTTCTGATTATCGCCCTGATAAGTTCCATTGCCGGACTCACGCTGGGCATCAGCACCCTGCTCACCAGAGATATATGGACCAGGGTATTCAGAATTACCGAAAGCGGAAAGATACTGAGAACCAACCGTCTCACCGTTATTCTGATTTCCGTACTCACCATCACCTTCTCCCTGTGCAATCTTGAATCACAGATACTGACCTGGAACATACTGGCGCTGGCTCTCAGAGCCGGTATCTTCATACCTCTGGTTCTGGCACTGTACCGTCCGAAACTCATTCCTCCGGCCTGGGCCGTTCCCGCCATGCTGGCGGGCACTCTGGTGGCAGGACTTGCCAGACCGGTGCTTCACAGCACCGTTCCGCCGCTCTTTCTCGGTTTTGCGGCCGTAATCATCATGATTGTCATCGCCCGTATCCTAAACAGAAAAACACTGTCACCTAGTGTGGAAAAAGCAGTCGAAAGGTAACACGGTTTTAAGGAAGCAGGTCTGAACAGACTGAGTCTGCGGCCGGTCCCGAAGCGGCCGCACTGTCCCGCGGCGTTTTATCCGCCCGTGCCTTTAATATTGCGTTCGGCTGTTTACGGTTTCACGGGCGGTGAATAAATTGTGGATAACAAGTGTACAACCTGATTATAAATAAAACGGGATTTCCGGAACCGCCGTAATTTTTTCCACTCCCGGAAATAATGCGTTTTTCATAATCCGACATAATTATTCCTGATGTCCGTTTCTGCATAATTATGCAGAATAAGTGTTCAATATTCGCCTAAACAAACATTTTTTAACATTATTTCTGCTTTTTTTATTGCCACTGAGTAATTAATAATGAGATAATTAGCGCGGATTATTTCCAACCAGAAAGGTACCTTCCGATACCTTCCGGAAATATCCACAGGACATGCCTCCAGGTGATTCACACCCTGCCGGCGTGTTAAATGAAAAATAGATGTATACAGGTACGGATTAACTCTTAGAGACGTATGAAAGGCAGAGTAATCGACCCGAACTAAAGATTGCATAAGAACCGGGATAACATCCGGGTTCACATTAAGACACGGTATAAGACCAGGAGATTCCGGTTTTCCGATGGATTTTCAGGCAACCGTGAAAATAAGTTCAGCATTCCCCCTTTTACGGGCCTTCAAGTGAATGCGGTTGAGATATAGATAAGACTCAGGCATGTGCCATGTTCTGATAAGACTTGCTATTAATTCTAATACAAGCTCGGACGGCATATTCTACGTATTCTGCTGTTAATACTGTACCATAACCAGATAAGAGCAGTAATTAATGAAAAGAATGCTAATAAACGCAACTCAGGAAGAGGAGATGCGTGTTGCCCTGGTTGATGGTCAGAAAATCTATGATTTAGATATCGAATCAGCCGGACATGAGCAGAAGAAAGCTAATATCTACAAAGGCGTAATCACCCGCGTTGAACCAAGTCTGGAAGCCGCATTTGTTGATTACGGTACTGACAGACACGGTTTTCTTCCACTCAAGGAAATAGCCAGAGAATACTACAAGCCTGGTTTTTCTTACACCAACAAATCCACCCTGAAAGATGCGATCGCAGAAGGTACCGAAGTTATCGTTCAGATTGAAAAAGAAGAACGCGGACTTAAGGGTGCCGCTCTAACCACCTATATTTCCATTGCAGGTTCATACATCGTTCTGATGCCAAACAATCCTCGCGCCGGCGGTATTTCACACCGCATTGAGGGTGATGACAGAACCGAGCTCAAAAAAGCCCTTGATTCTCTCACCATTCCTGAAGGCATGGGTGTTATCGTCAGAACAGCCGGTGTAGGCAAGAGCCCTGAGGATCTCAACTGGGACCTTAATATTCTTGTAAAGCATTGGGAAATGATCAGGCAGGCTGCCAACGACAGACCTGCTCCTTTCCTCATCCATCAGGAAAGCAACATTGTTCTCAGAGCCATCCGTGACTACCTGAGACAGGACATCGGTGAAATTCTGGTTGATGTGCCTGAAGTATTTGAACAGGTCAAGAAGCATGTTTCCATGGTTCGTCCTGACTTTATTTCCAAGGTTCATCTGTACGAAGGCAGCGACCCGCTGTTCAGTCACTACCAGATTGAATCACAGATTGAATCCGCATACCAGAGAGAAGTTAAACTTCCTTCAGGCGGTTCAATCGTTATCGATCCTACCGAAGCAATGACCTCAATTGACGTTAACTCGGCAAAGGCCACCAAGGGCGGAGACATTGAAGAAACCGCACTTCAGACCAATATTGAAGCAGCCGAGGAAATCGCCAGACAGCTCCGTTTACGAGATGTCGGCGGTCTGATTGTTATCGACTTCATCGATATGAAGCCTGTTAAGAATCAGCGTGAAATCGAGAACAAGATGCGCGAAGCAACCAGACAGGACAGAGCAAGAATCCAGTTTGCCAGAATTTCCCGTTTCGGTCTTCTGGAAATGTCCAGACAGCGTATCAGACCATCACTCGGTGAATCAACCTCTCACGTATGTCCGCGCTGCGCAGGCCTCGGTTCAATCAGAGACAATGGCTCTCTCGCCCTCTCAATTATCCGTATCATTGAAGAGGAAGCCATCAAGGATTTCACTGCCTCAGTATGTGCAAGAGTTCCTCTTGAAGTGGCAGCCTACCTGATGAACGAAAAGAGACATTCTCTCGACGGTATTGAAAAGCGTCACGAAGTACGCGTTTACATCATACCTGACAGAACTCTTGAAACTCCTAACTACGAAATTGCCCGTATCAGAAGCGGTGAAGATGCTGAAATCAATACCTTCAACTTAATGAAGCGTAACGCTCCTCAGTTCAACACCCCTGCTCCAAGCAATTTCCCTGCGGCCCATGAAGACCAGACCGTAATCAGCAGCAGAAACCGTTACGAACCGCAGAAACCTGCCGTAAACCTTGAAGCAATCAGCGAAAGCATTGCCAAGCCGGCTCCTGCGGTAACTCCTGTTCAGTCCGTAGGTATATTCAAGCGCATGCTTAACAGCATCGTCGGTCTGTTCCGTGCCGAAGACAAGGACATCAATGACGCTACCGTCAGCAAGCCTTCAATCTCCAAGGTAAACGTGAACAGAAAGGACAGCTCTTCAGCCAAGCGCGACCGCAACGGCAAGAACCGTCCTGCCGGAAATCAGGCCGGAGCAAAGAACCGCAGCACCCAGACAGGCAGAAAACCTGCTCAGAACACTGCTGTTCAGGCACAGAAACCTGCAGGAAACAAGTCCAAGAACAGACCTGTTATCGAAGAAGAAATTCAGGTTAAGGGAAACCGCAGCGCCAAGAAGAATCATCCTCAGGAAGGAAAGAACGCCAACCGCAGGGAAGAAGCAGTCAAGACTGAACATACCGCAGTTGAAAACACTGCTGAAGTTCAGCAGACTCAGAAGTCTGAAAAGCCTGCAAGAAACGGCAAACAGCAGCAGAAGAGAAACCAGAACGGTGAAAACCAGAGAAAGGAACGCAAGCCGCGCCAGAATCAGCAGGCTGCCAAACCTGAAACCGCGGTTGAAACCGAAGCTGCGGCAGCAGAAACCGCTGTGACGGCACCTGCAGCTCCTAAGGCTGTTCCGTTTGAATACAGAACTCCTGCCAGAATCGGCTGTATCTCCAACGTAAGTTTCGTGGCTGTAGCCATGACTGAACCTGCACCTTGCGATCTTGACGAGGTTGCTCCTTCAGCCGGTATCGAAACCGAAACTCCTACCGGAGCATGCGGCAGACATGCAGGCTTCAGTTCCATCAGCAATCTGGCTCACGTTGAAATGACCGAACCGGAAGCAGGTGAACTTCCTGTCGTTGAACCTTCATCAGGAACCGAACAGAATGAGCTCTTCAATGAAGCAGCCGGTTTTGCCGGAGTAAGCTCCATCAGAAACCTCACCACTGTTCCAATGACCGAAGCCGGAGCAAAGGAAGAATCAGTACCTGAAGTTTATGCTGAAGCAGAAGTTAAGACAGAAGCTCAGGCAGAAAACGTTCAGAGTGCTGTCGAAGTCCAGCAGGAAGTAAAGGCAGAAGAAGAACAGGTTAAACCTGAAGCGGCTGAAAGTTCAGAAGCATCGGAACCGCAGGTTCTTCCTGAAGAAAACGGCAAAGCAGAATAATTAAACGCAGACGCGTTTATTTAATCTGACACAAAAGGCATGAATCATATTCATGCCTTTTTTATTTCATTTCATTTCGGGAAGCATTCAGAAACAGCGGTATTCAGCTCTTTTGACGGTCTGCCGCATCTGATGTTCATTCTCCGTGAGACACTGTTAAACTTAAGGCATGGACTCTGCTTTATGAGTCATGGACTTTCAGCTTCTTTACCGAATGAACATGAAAATCCTGTCTCCGGACATTTTCATCCCGGATTATCTTTACGGATATCCGGGAAAATCATTTTTACCGTTATGACAGAACCTTACTGAACCCCGTGATAATCAGGGCATTTACGAAATCAATAATAAGCGAGCCCACAATTGAGACTACAAAAAAGGCTCTCGGTGCCTGACCGTAAAATCCCGTAAGAGTAGCCATGTTGGCCAGGGCATTAGGTGTGGCTCCCATACCGAAACCGCACTGTCCGCAGCAGAGTACGGCGGAATTATAGTTTCTTCCCATTATTCTGAAGGTAACGAAATAAACAAACAGTATCAGGAACAGACACTGAACAGCCAGCGTTACCGCAATCGGTCCCGCCAGAGACTTTAGTTCCCATAAATGGAGATTCATCAGGGCAAAGGCCAGAAAATACTGCAGAGCCAGATTGCCGGATGTTGCTATCGCATGATCGGGAACGCGGTGTCCGGTACAGTCAACGATATTTCTGATGAAACAGGCCACAACCATCGGTCCCAGATAGGCGGGCAGTACAAATCCTGCTGATTTCAACCAGTCCATCAGCAGAGTTCCAACTGCCACCGCTGAAAAAATATATATCAGTGCAGCTCCCAGCGTATCCTCGCGAAGATGCTTTACGGTCTGTTCCTGTTCACACTCATCTGATGAAAACTCACTGTGTCCGGGATATTCGATGCTGTGCCTTTTTATAATGAATTTTCCGAGAGGTCCGCCGATGAGAGAACCTGAGATGAGACCGAAGGTGGCGCAGGTTACGGCTATAGAGAGACCGCCGGCAAGCCCAGCCTTCTCAAGTTCAACACCGAAGGCCGCCGAAGTTCCGTGTCCGCCCACAAGAGAAATGGATCCCGTCGCCAGTCCCAGCAGAGGATTCTCATTGAAGAGGCAGGCCATACCGATGCCTGTAAGATTCTGTTCCACAATCATCAGTACCGTACACAGAGTAAACAGCAGAACCTCCTTTCCTCCCCGGAGAAGCAGTCTGAAGGATGCCATGTAACCTATTCCGGTGAAGAACATCATCATTGTCAGATCCTTCAGCTGGTTATCAAAATGCAGTTCATGATTCCAGTATTCATGAGCAATCAATGACATTATCGCGAAAAAGATACCTCCGGCAACGGGTCCGGGAATGAAGAATTTTCTGAGAAAAGGCAGGATACTCTTGACCGCATGTCCCATTATAAGAACCAGAGTGGCGCAGATAAGAGAGTTCATCATGTCAAGACTGTAAATTACGGTTTGAGATTGCATAATCGTATGGATTTTCTGTAAATGAAACACTTTTTTAAATTACCCCCTAATCATACAGTAAAATTCAGGAAATATGCTAATCTGATGTCACGCTTAAGACAAAGATCCTTAATAAAACGACATTACATGCTCATGAATATGTTAATATACATGACCGGTTATGAACCTTGTCGATATAAAGGGATAAAACAATGACTGACAGATTATTGAAAGGCTGTTTTACCGGCCTCATTTTAAGTTTGTTCACCGCAGGCATCGCCGAAGCCGCACCCAACATCTGGAGCAGCGAATTCCAGCAGCAGTGGTGGGAATACACTATTCATTCTCCAAAGAATAAAATCAAAATCGCCATCGGCTGCATGGGTGAAGTCAATGAAAATGCCGATGATGAAGATGAAGGTGAAGGTGAAGAGATTCATCGCAACCTGTACGTTTACGCGGACGGTGAGGATTTAATCGAGAAGGAACATGCCAACAAGGTTGAATACTACAAAAACGAAGAGGAAAACACTCGGGACGGCTATGATCAGGTTGAGTTCTACATAGACGGCAAGCTCTACACCTTTGATACCGAGATGAAAGACAATTTAATTGAGATTCCTACGGAATACAAATCCACCGGCCTTGCCTGGACTGAATTTCTGGAGAAGCTGCAGAAAGCCACAAAGATTGAAGTTTTCTTTGCTGAAGAAAAGATCGGTGAACTCAATCCAAGAGAAGACAGTCTGAAGAATCTCAAGGACATCACCACCACCTGTGCTTCCGTATACTAACGGTCTGCACCGGCGAGCATGTGAAAATCTTTCTGTAAATAGAAAAATATCCTGAGAAAATTTTTTAAGCAGTAACCAGAAGGTCACTGCTTTGGTGTTATTAATATTACCTGTTTGTTTTTATAAGTCAAGATTTATGTTTTATAAATAAAATAGTCAATTATTTCTATTGAAATTTAACTATTTTTATTAAAAAACAAAATAATTCCTAGACGGAAGTTTCAGCTTCCGTCTTTTGTTCATACCGGAAATCAGTCTGGTAATCGGCCTTCATACATTATCTGAAATTCACCGTAGATTACTCCCCAGTTTCTTAGAGGCATGGTCCATTTTTTGGTTGCTTCAAAAGTGGAAAGATACAGTGCTTTCAGCAAGGCCTGGTCGCTAGGAAATACGCTTCTCTGGCGATTAAGTTTGCGGTAAGACGCATTAAGGCTTTCGATGGCGTTGGTGGTGTAAATGACCTTTCTGACTTCAGCTGAGAATTTAAAAATCGGGCATATTGCATCCCAATTGTCATACCAGCGTTTCATGGCTCTTGGATA
>NZ_FOXF01000003.1 GCF_900115655.1 Ruminobacter amylophilus
ATACGGCGAAATGATGGATGATCTGTCATCCGCATGGAGAATGACTGATGCGCCTTTAAATGTACCGGCATCATCAGATGACGGATACTGGGTTCACACCCTCAATACAGTGATGGAAACATTAGAAAAATTGGGACTTTCAGTTCCTGCAGCAAAACCTGAACCAAAGAAAAGAGGAAGAAAGCCCAAGGTAAAAGAACAGTCCGAAACAACACCTCGTAGACCGAGGGGGAGACCAAGAAAGGTTATAGTTTCACAAAACACTGAAAATTAGAGGTATAGTCCGTAGAATTGTGAAACTTTTATTTAACTTAACGTGATAACGTTTTCAATTAAATAACTGAATTTTGGCACAAGATCGTTTAAAAATTGTTTAAAAATACTACATCTATCATAAATCACTGAAAAATAAAGCCGTTTAACTTTAAGTTCATAAAGTGTCAGAGGACGGGTTTTTACAGGTTTTCGCAGAGTTTTATGGGATTTCAGGACACCTGAGGCCTGATTTTGTAAAGATGTCTGAATGCGTCCAGGAAATATTGAGCAGGCGGGGATTCTTTTGATGTAATTATCTTCCTTTCAGGTTGTCATGCAACATCATAAAATATATAATACTCTTTATTATTTTTATGTTCAGACCTGCGGGCGGATTCCGGTCCGGAAGTCTGAATATCACATGTTTACATACAGAATGTTTTAGAAAAGTTCAAAGAGACTTAGGAGTTTTTATGTCAGGTTTTGCTTTAGTCGGTGACGTGGGCGGTACCAATGCTCGTATTGCATTATGTAATCTTGAAAATGGAGAAATTCAGGATACCGTAGTGTACTCAGCTGTGGAAAATGAAAGTCTGGAAGGTGTGCTCAAGTCATACATCGCCGATCACACGGACAAGAATATCAAGCAGGCCTGCATTGCCATCGCCTGTCCTATTACCGGTGATCATGTTTCCATGACCAACAATCCATGGGAATTCTCAATTTCTGAAATGCGTACCAATCTCGGTCTTGAAAAACTGTCAGTAATCAACGACTTCACTGCCCAGTCAATGGCTATCCCCGTTCTTGATGAAAAGGACATGGTTAAGCTCGGCGGCGGTGAACCTGACAAGACCAAGCCTGTAGCAGTATACGGTGCAGGTACCGGTCTCGGTGTTGCTCATCTGTTTAATTTCAACAATACCTGGTACAGCGTTCCGGGTGAAGGCGGTCACGTAGACTTCGGACCAAACAGCCCTGAAGAAGATATCCTACTGTCTGTTCTCCGTGAAGAAGTAGGTCACGTATCATGCGAAAGACTTCTTTCAGGCATGGGTCTTGTTAACATCTATCGTGCGATTGTTCTTTC
Organism: Ruminobacter amylophilus; assembly: GCF_900115655.1. Classification (GTDB taxonomy): domain Bacteria; phylum Pseudomonadota; class Gammaproteobacteria; order Enterobacterales; family Succinivibrionaceae; genus Ruminobacter; species Ruminobacter amylophilus. Next base: position 1,346 of record NZ_FOXF01000003.1, read on the forward strand.
AGACAACCGTATTCCTGAAGATCTTGAACCTAAGGACGTAACCGGTCGTGCCTTACTCGAAGACCCTGATACCGACTGTCACAGAGCACTCAATCTGTTCTGTGTGATGATGGGTCGTTTCGGCGGTAACCTCGCTCTCAACATCGGTGCTTTCGGCGGTGTTTACATTTCCGGCGGTATTGTTCCTCGCTTCCTCCAGTTCTTCAAGAACTCTGGTTTCCGTGTTGCTTTTGAAGACAAGGGCAGATTCAAGAACTACCTTTCTGCAATCCCTGTATACGTTATCACCAATGCATACACCGGTTTAATCGGTGCCGGTGCATACTTAAGACAGGAACTCGGCTATAAGCTCTAACGGTTTTTTACGGAGATGAATATTCTCTGCTGAATCGTGTTAAAGTTCAATTTATGCCAATAGGGTCGGAACAATGTTCCGGCCTTATTTGTAATAAGCGTAAAAATAACGGATTGTCAGCAGAGACTGTCTTACACGAAAAGACATATTCCGGATATAATTTCAGTTGCGGATAAGAAGAAACGGATCCGTGTCGTATGTTTATAAGGGATGCGATAAATGAGTGCCAAAAGCGATTTTAAGAATAAAAATGCCGTAAATCTAAAGTTAAGAGTATTTTTATTGGTTATAGCTATAATTTTTTTATTGGTGTCCTTGATCTTTTTATCAGACTGGTATATTGTTATTTTTTTCGCACTTGCCGCCCTGGCTGCAAACTACACCGTGGAAGGCATGAGGCATGTTATGTGCTACAAGGGACAGTCTGCTGAACCGGGGAATCCTGAAAGGGATCCCTATGCGGACCTTGACAGATATGACTCGGACTGCGAAGAGTAAAGTACGGATTGATTATGAGTGAAGCAAAAGATTCCGAAAAGGAAAAAATGAACGGCAGTTCAGCATTCGGTACCGGATATTACGTAAGATGCGTGATTATTCCGGTTACTGTCGGCGCGGCCTCCATTGTCTTCGGTTTTCTGAAAGAGCCTGAAAGAATAGACCACTGGAGTTATTTGTGGAAGCTGGTTAATCTCCAGCCGAAGTACGCCATAGTCTTTGGCGGAATTCTTATATATCTGGCCGCAAGGGCTTACTTCAGAGCTCAGGATAAAAAGTAACAGTTTGTTTCAGGTTGTGACAGGCAGGCTTAAATGTTCATGTTCAGAATTTCTGCCGTCGGGTTTTTGTTTTAAAGAAGGATTCGTTATAAATGAAAGATTCAATGCCATCACCATTTGAATTTGACGGGCATAGTTCTCCTTTTAACGGCAGCGGCATGCCTACCTTCTTTAAGACCAGCGGAAACGACGAACCTGAAGAAAACACAGAGGCTGAAACCAGTGAGCTGACTTCTGAAGACGAGGTGACCCGGGTTTTTGACAACAAGGGGCCTCTTTCGGAAAAGGAAGGATACAAGATAAGACCCGGACAGGTTGAAATGGCCAAGGAAGTTCTGAAAGCCATCTACGATCGACACAATCTGGTTGTTGAAGCGGGTACCGGCGTAGGTAAAACCTTTGCGTATCTGGTGCCTATCCTTCTTTCAGGCAGAAAAGCGCTTATCTCAACCTATTCCAAGGCCCTGCAGGATCAGCTTTTCAATAAGGACATTAAATTTCTCAAGTCCGTTCTCGGTGTTTCGTGTTCCGTATCTGTTCTGAAAGGCGCTTCAAACTACATATGTCTTAAAGGCATGAGCAGAGCTTTCAGCGTCCCTGAACCTCCTAAAAGCAGCGACGAGGCGGACTCAGGAGGTTCTTCTCATGAGGAAATTCCCGCTCAGCAGGATCTGTTTGCCGGCATGATTGATGAAGCCCAGGCCGGTCTTACCAGGGAACAGATTCAGAAGAATAAAAAGATCGTTAATACGGTTAAGAACTACCTTAAATCTGCCAGAACAGGCGAAATAGAAGAATTCAAAAACTACATGATGTCCACCGGCGGTTTTGAGCCGGAGGTGCTTCAGCTGAACCGCCTTGCATACAAAAAGGCGTTCTGCAACAAGAAAAGCTGTCCTTTTTCCGAAAACTGTTTCCTTTCCATTGCCCGTAAGAAAGCCAAGACTTCTCAGATTGTGGTGCTTAATCAGTCTCTGCTGTGCTACGGCGTTCAGAATGACGAAATGCTCTTTCCGAAAGCGGGAATCGTGGTGGTGGACGAAGCACACAAGTTTGAGGATACTCTTAGAGACGCTTTCAGTGCCGAAATAGGTACTGAATCGTTTAATGAGGCCATCAGCTCCGTTTTTATAAGTCAGCCTTATGAAAAGGTTAAAAAGGATCTTAACGGCAGGGAAAAGAAGAGAACCGGCGGTAAAAAGCTGGTTGAGGGTAAACTCAGGGATACTGCCGCCGATAATAACGGTGAGGCCGGCAATAATGAACAGGATGCGGTAATCAGGTACGAGCATGATCTTCTTTCCGAAGTGGATAAGGTCATGGCGGATCTGAAACGTTTTGTCGATGGAAAAAACAAGGACTCATTCCTTTCCTACCTCGATAACATGTATACTGATGATTCCTGCAGTCTGCTGCCTCAGTATGAAAAACAGGCATACAGAATCAGTACCTGTGCCTCCGTGCAGAAGAACAGACAGGAAGCAACGGTAACCTTCGGTTCAGAGGAAGCCGTTCTGATGGATCTTAATATCGACAGGTTCATTCAGGGGCTGTACAGGCTCGGAGAAAAAGTGGGGATGGCACACAAGGCCGTCAGCCGTCTTAATGAAGGTGCCAAAGTTATTCTTACCCAGGCCGGCAGAACCTCGGAACTCAAGAGTGTGTCCGAGGAAGGTGAGGCTGTTCTGAACATATTTGTCGACACCTATAATTTCATAGGCGGAATAATACAGTATATAAATACCTGCAGAACCTCCGGGATGATGGCGTCGGCCTATTACTACTGGTACACCAAGGTTGCGGAAACCGGCTTTACCATAACCAAGTCTCCGTTCAGACCGAGCATGGAATTCAAGAACTTTTTCCTGTCAAAGGAAGACTGTTTCCACAGTTTTATTTTTGCAAGTGCCACCATTGATACCGGAGCCACGTCATCACCGGCTCTGGATCTGATTTATGATAAAAAGTCGGAAAGCGGAACAGGTAAGGAAACGGACTTCCAGAACTTCCGTTACGGAATAGGACTGAGCAGTGACAATACCGTATGCAGACTGGTTTACAGTCCTTTTAACTTTAAGAATAATGCCATTCTGTGCGTTCCTGAAGACCTGGCAAACTTTACCAGTAATTATGATGAAAGCAAGTCAAAGAATCTGCCTTACAGCTGTCCGATGAATACCATAAAAATGCTGGCTCCGGTAATTAATGCCACCAGAGGCGGTATTTTCATACTGGTTACCTCCTATGATGCCTGTCACCGCTACGCCGAGGCTTTGCGCAAAAATCAGTTTACGTCATTCGGCTTTACCACTGCCCGCAAGGTTCTGGAACAGGAAAGAAACAGTACAAACAACGGTCTCATCAGCAAGTTCAAGGAGGCCGGAAATGCGATTTTAATCGGTACAAAATCATTCTGGGAAGGTGTTGATATTCCGGGTGACGCACTGTCTCTCGTTATTATTGATAAGATTCCGTTCCCTCAGAAAACAGTTCATAAATTCATGACCAGAATGAGATATGAAAGTGAGGGAATGAATGCCTTTGACAAGGTGGATGTCACCTCCGCCATTATTGATCTTAAACAGGGCGTAGGCCGCCTCATCAGAACAGAAACCGATAAGGGTGCCGTTATCATCTGCTCAAAGGATCTTCTGAGCTCGGCCAACAAGAGTTATGCCGGAAGAATACTGAACAGTCTGTCCTATTTCAATATTACCAACAGGATAGAGGTGGTGAGGGATCTTATGGAAAATGATTTTAAGCATGACGGTGACAGTCAGGAATAGAGTCTTTTCATGAAGGTTCGCAGGCACGGAACATGGTAAAGATGTTTCGTGCCTTCTGTTTTTATGGAAGATATTTCAAGCTTGGTTTATACTACACCGAGTTTAATGAGTGCTGATGGTTTTGAATGCATGTATGCAGAATGGGGGAAATATGACCAGAATTCTAGCAATTGATGCCGCAACGGAAGGCTGCAGTGTTGCACTGTATCAGGATGGCAAAATTGAGGCTGTAAGAAGCGTGTCTCCGCAGGGGCATACCAGACTGCTGCTGCCGTACATTGATGACGTGCTCAAAAAATCAGGACTCAGGCTTTCAGATCTTGATGCCGTAGCCTGCGGCAGAGGCCCGGGATCATTCACCGGGGTTCGCATAAGTGTAAGTATGGCTCAGGCTCTGGCTTTCGGCGCCGAAAAGCCTTTAATCGGTATTGTGGATCTGGAAGCCATGGCTTTACGGGCTCATAAGGAGACCGGATCCCAATACGTGGTATCTGCAATCGACGCCAGAATGGGAGAAGTCTATCTCGGTATTTACGAAATTTCCGAAAATGTTCCGAAGGCCATGATTCCCGAGGCAGTGACAGCTCCGGAAAAAGCCGTTGAACTTATAAGCGGAACTCTTTCAGGAAAGAAATTCACTTCTGTAGGCACAGGCTTCGGTACTTATCCTGTTCTTTCAGAATCCTTTGCCGGTTACGTTTCTCCTGCATCTGATAATCTTCCTGATGCCGTTGAAATAGCCGAGCTCGCAGCCGGAGCTTTTGCAGACGGCAGGGGAGAAGAACCTGAGAATGTTCTTCCCGTATATCTCAGGGACAATGTATCATGGAAAAAAGTCAGTGAGCAGCATGCTTAAACCTCGTATGACTGCATAACCTGATACAAGGTTGTAATTCAAGACTCCGCTACCGGACAGTCAGGTTCGTTAACGGAGTTTTTTCTTCTTCTGCAGTGATGAAGCATTCACTGCGGAACTCTGTTTTCAGGCTCTGAATGAGGCATTTTTCGAACGCATGAAGCCTTATCGGAGATAAAGAATTCCAACTCCTTCAAAATACACGGTATTACAGGTGATACATATCAATAATGTGATACTGATATAATGCAAATTATTTTTTTTTGATTTATTCTTTAAGCATACTCAGGGATAGTGTTTGTATAATTTCCGCGGTCTGGATAACTATTATGAAAATGACCGTGGAATTTGTGAGTGTTTAAATAGTAGTGGTTACGCATATGGCTGATTCAGTCGCTGATTCACATGGTTATGGAGTGGCAATTATAGGTGCCGGTGCCATGTCACGTGAACGCATAAAAATATATAAGGCGTTGAATCGTCCCATTACTGCCATTTACAGTCATCATACTGACAAGGCTGTCGCCCTGGTTGAAGAATTCGGTCTTACGGGGCAGACAAAGGTTTTTGACAGCATATCAAGTTTCTGGGAATATGAGAAATCATCGTATGTCTATATAGCCACATCCAATGATTCACACTGCAATTATGCCACGGAGGCGATGCTTCATGATCGCAATGTGCTTGTTGAGCAGATGATGGTCTGTTCCATCAGTGAACTGGCAAAAATTCACGAGTGTCTGAAAAACAGCAAAAAAATAATTATGGAGGCCAATCCGACACTGACATCTCCGCTTCTTAACAGTTTCGGCGAGGTAATCAGAGGGCATGAATCCTTTGAAGATATAGGCCGTCCCACAAATGTCTGCATCAGTCTCGGAAAGTCCAATCCGAAGTTCGTCAGAGACGATTTTCTGAGATATAAGATCAATCTTTCAGACGGGGTGCTGTTTAACCTCGGCGGTTATGCCATAGGAGCTGCGGTATCTCTTCTTGGAACCCATGTTGAAGTGGTTAATTCCCATCTGGACATATCCAGGGAATACCATGTAGGTGTAAATGCCCATATTATTCTGAGAAACAGGTTCGGTGTCAGTGTCACCATAACAATTTCCAACGTATCCAATCTTCCGTGCGTCCTTGATATCGGCGGAACCAACGGCTTTTATTTTGCCAGGGATTTTATTCATGCCCAGTCCTATAACTGCTGCATGAACGGTGATGCTCCGGAAGCAAGGGATCTGACTTCAAGGTTTGACAAAGAGTCAGGAATATGCAGAAAGACTTTTGAGAATGATTCGGAATACAATTTTGCCATGCAGATTCTTCAGTTTGAAAAACTTCAGGAAAACGGATACGATTCATGCATGGCCGGTAACAGGAATCATTTTAAGGAATCAAAGGCCGTCTTTCGTATAATAACTGAAGTAATGGCCAATAATTACAGTGACGTGTAAAACACCTGCGGAAATAGCCGTTTAAGCTCTGATGAAATAAAAAAATCCCCGAAGGGATTTTTTTATTCTGTACAGGAATCAGGCTACTTGCTTTCTTCTTTTGCCTTGCTCTTGTTCTTGTTCTTTGAAGAAGTGCGAAGTTTCTTCTGGGGCTTGTCATTATCAGCTTCATCACCTTGATTAGGATTCATCATGCTCATGTCGTCAGCCTTGATGGTAGGGGCTTCACGATACTTTTTCATGACTTCGTCAATCATGGACTGATCGGTGATGTTGTTGAAGCAGTGGTTTGCACTCTGTTCCAGAATTTTCAGGTTTTTAAGACGATCGCTTTCTACCTGAAGAATACACTGATCGTATTTTGCAGACTGCTTGGTTCTGTTGTACTTGTATTCACAGTCCAGCTTCTGTTTGATGCTGTTATCATCTATGTGACGCTTCTGATATGACATCTTATCAAAAGTTATATCCACACAGGTCTGCAGACGCTGAATTTCATGTTTTCTCTGTAACTCCTTTTCCAGAGCCAGCCTGTCCTGATTCTGAATATTGTAGAGTTCCTGCTTTTCCTGATTTGACTTTTTAATGGCTTCCAGCTGCTTGCTTGAGAAGGTCGTGTCAATTACGTCAATACTTTTTACGCCATAAGGCTTGGTAGGAGAGTAATGGATGGCTCCATTGCTGTCTTCCCATCGATAGAATTTATTGCCGGCATAGACAGGTGATGATACAACGGAAACAACCGTTAGTAAGCCTGCAATAAGAGCTAATTTTCTAAACATCCTTTAAACGACCTCATAAAGATAGAGTTAAAACTGCTGATTTACGGGGTGTTGCCTTGCCGTTCTGAACAAAACATTATGCCGGACCGGCTACATGATATGTCAGGAATAATCCTAAACCCTCTTTCTTCTAGTTATACAATAATTATTGAACCAGTTCTAGAAATATTTTTACATTTGATAGGGCTCTCAATAATTTATATACAAAGTTTCCGTAAATACAGATTAAATTGTTTTTATGATCAGTAATATCTCTATTATATATAATTTTTTAGCAAAAAATTGTTTTATTTGAATTTAATTATAAAAATCAAATAATGTGTGCTTTATTTGCTTTTGTTTGATGTCAGAGAGGAAGAGCACTGCTTGATAAGTTCCAGCAGCTCTTCCGGAGTGGCATCCTGGTGTCCTGCTATGGCCTTTTCCGCTTCGGCAATAAAACTGTTCCATGTTTCTTCGTTCCTTTCCGCTTCAGGAAGGTTGTTCCACATTCTGACGTTAGGTATGGTCATGATGTAGTCTTTTTCCATTTCAGTCATGTTGCTCAGTGTCGGATTCCATCTCAGATTGTTGTACATGAGTCCGGCATTCACAATATCTTCAATTTCGTTGTCTGTATTGTCCCCGAGGAGCATTACCAGCATGATGGAATCATTCATCCTGTCTTCAGCTTCGGAATGTCTGTCATTATTCATGAGTGATGAGACATTTATTGCCAGATAAGATTTGGTGAATTCGTCTGTGCCGAAAGTGTTGTCACAGTCAATGATGATGGAAGGCAGTCCCATGGTTTCTTTCTGGGTAATCTCGTGCGGTGCCATGCAGGTCTTGTCTTCGGCAATTTTTTCAGCCAGATTCTGCATGGACTCGGTTCCCATGAGTTTAGGAGTGACAAGGGTCAGGGCGGCCACATGCTCCTGAGAGTCGTCACTGATGGTCATGAGATTGTTGCCGTAGTAATTTTCCGTAACGTTGTACAGAGACAGTGATACGTTTGCGGTATCGTAATTGATTTTTACCTGTTTGAATTTATTCTTTCTGGAGGATATCAGCAGTTTTCTGTTGAAAAGTGAATCCTTCATGATGTCTTCCGCTCTGGAATGAAGAATGTCAAAATCACTGGCAAGGGACTCAGACAGGTCTTCAGACTGACCTTCAGGACTTCTTTTGGCGAAAGAGGATGAAAGGAAAACGTTGAAAGTTGCTTCCGGAATAACCAGATTGCTGAGAGTGGTGTCAGGATTCTTGTAGTTTACCAGTTCTCTTGCAAGATAATTGATTATGAATATTTTTCTGTTAGGCTTGTCCTTTGATGAAGAATTCTTCGGAGGTTCGGAAGCATACATGTATGTCTGTCCGAGTTTCTCATCATCATTCTGAACAATCACGAAAAAATCAGCATTGCGGGAGGAACATCCGAAATACATGACATCCTGATCGTTTATGCTGAATTTTTTAGTGTACAGGTTACGGCATTCCTCATTCATTGTTTTTGAAATGCTGTCCAGGTTAAAATCATCCCCTGATTCAATAAGTCTGCCGGACAGGTCGGGAGATATTTCCGACATGTCAAATTTAGCCACACCGCCGTCCTTTATGCCGATGAACTCAACAAACGGCTTGCTGTAGAACTGTTCCCTGATTTTCATGACGTTACCGGAGACTTTCGGAGGTGTGAAGGTTACACCTGATGAAAGGGTGTCATAAGGTATAGGATTAAGAATTATGTCCGCGGTTGTGAACAGAACCTGTTTAGGCTTTGAGGAAAGGGCGTGATTAACGTATACACCCATGAATGATGTGTTGATGTCACTGGGTATCTGAATATTGATTTCGGAAAAATCATTTCCGAGCACAGCCCCTGAGACAAGTCCCAGTAGCACAGCTATTGCTTGGCAGGTTTTCCGAAAATTTACCCCGAACATTTTTATTATTACATCTTCCTGATTTATGAATGTGGCAATGATTATGCTGTAATGATTTCATGATTGATAAATTACATGGCGATAATCCTTTACGGCACGTGTAACAAAATTATGAAACCGTTCTTAAATTATAATTCAATAGGGATTAAACATAAATTTTGAGATTACAAAAACGCATTATATGTCATGTGTTTTGTGATCGTCTATAAATAGTTGTGTTAATACAGTGTAAAAAATAACCGGTAAAATACTGAGAAAAACGTTTTATCGTAATATTGAAAGGTGAAAACATTGCAGTGATAAAGGCGCCTTAAGCATCTCTAAACAATATCCAGGCATAAAATGTTTAAAAAGAGAACAAAATAACGTAAAAAAGGCTGTTTTATAGACTTTTAGTTCAAATTTTGAATGAACGGATAAAAATGTTTAATTTTTTTTTGACAGAAAAATAATTTTCTATATAATACACCTTGTTCTCTGACAGAGAGCAAAGCATTGAGATGCGGGAATAACTCAGTTGGTAGAGTGCAACCTTGCCAAGGTTGATGTCGCGAGTTCGAGCCTCGTTTCCCGCTCCAAGTTTGGCGCGTTAGCAAAGCGGTTATGCAGCGGATTGCAAATTCGTCTAGTCCAGTCCGACTCTGGAACGCGCCTCCATCAAATGTGTCAGTGCCCGAGTGGTGAAATCGGTAGACACAAGGGATTTAAAATCCCTCGGAACTTATACTTCCGTGCCAGTTCGATTCTGGCCTCGGGCACCATCTTAAAATTTCTTATTCCATCCGACACCCTAAGAACAGATTCTTGCGTTGTATTTTTCTTTATCGACGTCAGCTGTGCCATTAGAATTCTGTACTCCGCATTCCGTTTTTCGAAATTTCATCACATGCGGTATCAGCAAACACCTTGTCGGCCCGGTAAAGTGGTTCTAGGCGGTCAGTTAATAACCTGTGCGATATTTCTGATTCTGTTTTTGTCCAAAAGAGCGGAACAGCCTGAAGCTGTTTTCTGTACTTAAGAATGCATGGCGGTGAGCAATTCTTCTTCATGAGATAACCGAAAACGGAAAAGAAAGCCCGGCAGACTGTTATGCAGAGATTGTTTTATAAGCATAAACAGCTGTTTCTGTATGTATTTTGTACGAAAAATACTTTTTCTGAAAAATTCTGCATATTTTTTTTGACAATGAAAAGTTTTCAGCTATAATGACCATGTCTTTTGGAGATGCAGCCGACAGGTTGAGTCCTCAATGCTGGACGTGCGGGAATAACTCAGTTGGTAGAGTGCAACCTTGCCAAGGTTGATGTCGCGAGTTCGAGCCTCGTTTCCCGCTCCAAGTTTGGCGCGTTAGCAAAGCGGTTATGCAGCGGATTGCAAATTCGTCTAGTCCAGTCCGACTCTGGAACGCGCCTCCATCAAATGTGTCAGTGCCCGAGTGGTGAAATCGGTAGACACAAGGGATTTAAAATCCCTCGGAACTTATACTTCCGTGCCAGTTCGATTCTGGCCTCGGGCACCATCTTGAAAATCATCCATAATTTCATCAGTACATATCATAGTCATTTTTATTGCTGAATTGTTTCTGTTTTTCCTCATGAACATGCAGTTATTCCTGATTAAAAATCAGACATGATTGTTCACCTAAAAAACATAAATGCGAAAAACTATACATGTTTTAATATTAACAATCTTTATCAATTTTTTTTATCGGTATGTCCTGATATACTTTGAAAAGTCTTATTTTCTGCGGCACCGTTTATTTTCAGATAAGTGATTTCATGTTCCGTTTCAGGAACAGACTGTCCGGTGCAGGAGTACATTCATGTCTGATACCAAAGTCAATTTTTTCAACAAACTTAAAAGCACCGTCATAAACAAGTTCAGTTCACTCAGGGATATTACCGGACAGACGCTGGGAGCTTTCCATATCGACAGTAAGATGGATATTCCATCCGGAGAAGCTGATATATACCTGTGTTCCAACGTCAGTTTTCACTCAAGTGATAAATTTATTTTAAAATACTACAGAAGAGAAAATGCAGTTAAACAGGAAGTCATTGAGAAACTCAGAAGTGTTCACAGTCCTTATGTAGCTCCGGTTTCAGACTATGGCGAATATAACGGACATCAGTACACCATACGTCCGTATTATAAGATGCCTGCACTTTCCGATGTTCTGACATCAGGAACCAGATTTTCCGAAGAAGAACTGAGAGTATTTATTATTCCTTCGGTTATAGAAGGACTTAAAGCGGTTCATGATGTGGATATTCTGCACAGGGATCTTAAGCCCGGAAACCTTATACCTGATGACAGCGGGGATCATATAGTTCTTATCGATTTCGGCATCAGTTCAAATGCCGACGGAAAGACTTTTATAGTGACTCAGCCTGGAATGACACCTTTCTACGCGGCTCCGGAAGCAATTCAGGGGATTTTTCACAGGGAAACTGATTACTACGCTCTCGGAATAACCATATTTGAGCTATTTACCGGCTATACACCGTTCCAGAATCCCGGTATGTCCGGAGAAGAGGCCGCCAAACTTGCCGCCATCAGTAAAATTGAGTTTCCTGCCGATTTTCCTGAAAATCTCAAGAAACTGGTTCTCGGACTCACATACAAAGACATTTCCCGCAGAAACGAAAAGGATAATCCTAACAGACGCTGGGGCTATGACGAAGTTAAAAGATGGCTTGGCGGAGAGGATGTACCGGTTCCCGGGGAAAATACAGGTGCCGGTAATACCGAATCAGCTACTGTTCAGGCTTTTCAGCAGTATCGTTTTTACGGAAAAACATATACTTCAGAAAAAGAACTTCTTGTGGCCATGCTGCAGAATCCGGAAGAGGCTTTAAAGGATCTGGGAAGGGGAATTCTTACCCATCATTACTACATCATCGACGAAAATAAAGGCAAACTCTGTGATTCGGCTGAAAATAAAATCAGCAAGGATAATCCGGAAAATATCAGACATTTATCTGCGCTTATCTACAGTCTCAGACCGGATATAACAGAGATTATATTTAACGGCAGAATACTGAACGGTCTTCAGGAAGTCGGTATGGCCGTTATAGATGCCGTAATTGAGGAGGCGGCAAAAAACGGAAATCTGCAGGGAAGGGATTTTGATCTCATCAAGCCGGTTAAAGAATTTGCGTTATCCGGTATTGCAGAAGACTACGCCTCCATTGTTTTAAAAAATTCTGATTATGCAAAGATTTTTGCCAATGTCCGAAAGCTATGGAGAGAAGGTAAAGGGGTTTATACCGACACGGAAATTGCATTGATTCTGGGATATTCCATCTGTGACGACCGCAGGCTTCCGGTTAACGGAAAAGTGTATGACAATCCTGAAGCATTCAGGCAGGAAATGAAGAAGTTTGCAGAAAATGATCGAAGGGCATACACGGAATTTACCCAGAAAGCTAAAGCTGATCTGGATTTTTTGGAAAACAAGCTTCCTGATCCTGAATCACGTGAAGCCGTAATTCAGGCACTTGCTGATGCAAAATGGGCCGTATTCGGAGATAGTGAATATATCTTTAAGAGCGGTAAGGATTTTGATAATTTCATTGACAGGCTGGTTAAGGAAGAAAAACCTTATGAACTGCAAAGTCTGTTTAACCGTTACAAAACACCTCTGAAGGAGGTCTCAAAGAAAGTCTGGAACTCTGATTCCGGAGCGAAACTTGAAAAAACTGTTTCCGGATTCATTCGTATTGGTGAACATCTCTTTACCGGAGAAAAAGCCTGTAAGGATTTTCTCAACGGTGTCATGGTTCGTGGAAAAAATGAACCGGCATATCTGCTTGGTTTTATAAAGGGTCACAAAAAATCTCTAGACAGTGCCGCCGGAGATTTTCCTGAAATTAAAGAAGCAGTATCAAAACTCTATGCAGCAGGTGACAACGTGATATCCCTGAATGAATATTTATTCCCGGGCATATCAGAATTCAGGGACTTTATTGATACTGTTCTAAACCATGGCCGCATAGATCCTGGATATCTGACTGACTTTATGAGACGTCATAATAATGCTTTAAAAGCTATGGAATCAAAGGAAGGTATCAGCAGTATCACGAAACCTCTTTATCAGGCCTACGGTGAACTCATATCCTTTGATAACAGGGTCTTTACGGGTGTTCAGGATTTTAATGCATACATAGACAGTGTAATACAGCAGGGAAAGAACAATCCCGGATTTCTGGTGAGCTTTACCAGAAATCTCCGTCAGGAAATTACAGAACTCCGAAACAGAGACAGTCGCTGTAATGAGGCATTAAACAAACTCATGCAAGCCAGAAACAGCTTTGTTTCCCTTGATGAATATGTATTTCCGACTGTCACTGAATTCAGAACCTTTATGGAAAATGTTCTTAAAACAGGAGAAAAGAATCCTTCATACCTTAAACGATTTATCAGTGTTCATGGAAAAGCTCTGACTGTTCTTAACGGAGTATCCGGTCTCTCCTCAATTGTAAAACCTGTTCTGGATGCCGGAAACAAGGTTGTTGAACTTGACGAGTACACCTTCAAAAATGCTGCTGAATTTGAAAACTTTGTAACCGGATTTTGCGGAGAAAACAACGAAAGAACTCTGCAGACGGCAGGTTTTGTAAAGGAACATCGTGACAGTCTCACTCTTCTTGAAAACAATACTTCCATTGCCACTCAGGTGAAGAAACTGCTTAAATCTGAAAACTCGGGAGAGAAAGAAAAATCAATCAGCGTAAACGGAGTAAAATACACTCCGGTTACAATGAAAAAAGGAGATATTATCAGGTTCGGACACTATCCGCAGAATTCTGATATCCAAAAATCTCCTATTGAATGGCTGGTCCTTCACGTGAAAGAAAAAGAAGTTCTTCTTGTCAGTCGTTATGCTCTTGACTGTAAACAATATCACCATGGCTATACTAGTACTAGTATAACCTGGGAGAATTGTGATCTCAGAAAATGGCTGAATGGTGATTTCATAAAATCTGCATTTTCAGAAGAAGAGGCAGAAAGAATTTTAGTCTCAGATATAAAAAATGGTGACAATCCTCAACATCACACTAAAGGCGGAAACAATACAAAGGATCGTGTGTTCTGTCTGAGTATTTCTGAGGCAAAGCAGTATTTTGGTAACGATGTATCCAGAAAATGTAAACCGACGGCTTACGCACGTCAACAGGGCGCTTCTGTTTACAATGACTGTTGTTACTGGTGGCTTCGGTCGCCGGGCGACTTTCAGTACTGCGCTGCTTTCGTAGGTACGGGCGGCGCTCTCAATCTGCGTGGCTACAGCGCCAACTATGGCAGCTCTGCTGTTCGGCCCGCTTTACGGATAATCTGTAATCAGTAATCTTTTAATCTGAAATCATCCGACCGCGGCCCTGCCGCGGAATTATGGCTTAGCTCATTGGTCGGTCTTTGTCAAAAACAGATGAAAAGTTCCATTCTCATTAAAATTTAAGACTGTCAGTTCAATGGTGCTGTCTGAATTTTAATGAGAGATGATTTTTGACGGACAGACAGTTACCTGATTGAATCCGGATTTTAAAGATACAGACATAAAAAATATACAGTCGTTCAAAGAAATCAAGCATATGTAGTGCCTGGAAATAGTATTTATGTTAATGTGGTACCAATGACACGGAGCAGCAGAACTATTCAGAATAGTATCAGTAAAAATGATGAATCTTTTGTTTTTTTAATGTAAACCTATCCGTTATTACAGATATATAAGCAGTCAGGTTAAAAGTTATGTCTTCCGAAACATTACTAAATTCAGCAAATAATAAAACACTCATAAATACCGGTTCAGGCAGTGAAGTTGATAATCTTACAGGATCTGTTGTATTAGAAAAATACACTCTGTTAAATAAAATCAATGATCCGTCAGGAGAAGCTGCTCTGTACATGGCTGTAGGCAATACCTCACAAAATTCTTCTGTTCAGAATACTCCGGTGGTAGTAAAGATATACAGAAGAAAGGAGGCCGTTAAACAGGAAGTTTTAAATAAGCTGGCGAAACTTAAATCTCCGGGAATTGTTGAAATTATCGATCATGGTTTTTACAATGGTTTCGCCTGCATTGTTATGCCTTATTACATGAATGGCAGTCTTGCCGGAAAAACCTTATCCTACGGTGTAATAAAGGATATAGTCATACCTGAAGTAACAGCAGGATTAAAGTATCTTCATGAGAACGGCATTATTCATAAAGACATAAAACCAGCCAATCTGATGATTTCCAATGACGGAAAACATGTACACATCATAGACTTCGGCATCAGTTCCGCAAAGGATGACGGAGTATCTGTACTGATTACTAAAACCGGCATGTCTCCGGAATACTGTGCTCCTGAAACATTCAACAATGTCTGGGTCGAGGAATCTGATTTCTACTCTTTCGGCATTACTCTTTTTGAACTGTTTAAAGGTCATACTCCATTTAATTATTCATCCGACAGAGACGCCTTGGCCGCAAGCGCATCCATTCAGAAAATCCGGTTCTCACTTGATTTCCCGGAAGAACTTGTAAATCTTATCAAAGGACTTACATACAAGGATTTATCCAACCGCAACGATCCGAATAATCCGAATCGCAGATGGAACTGGAATGAAATAGAAAAATGGCTTAAAGGAGAAAATATTCCTGTTCCTGGTGAATTAAATTCCAATAATAAAACATCCGATTCAACCGGGAATACCAGTGAATCCTCAGGATATATTTTTTCCAATCCGTATGATTTCAGAAATAATCAGGGCAAAGTTGTAAAACTTAACAACCTGGCAGAGTTTACAGATGCCTTCGGTCTGAACTGGAATGACGGTAAAAAACATGTCGGCAGAGGTTTTGCTTCAAAGTTTTTCATTCAGCAGAATATGCAAAACTCAGCAAGTATCATCATGGACTGTGAAGATGCGGGTATTACTGACATGGCATATGCCAAAATGCTTATAGAATTGAGTGCTTCTGCCGGTAATTACAGACTGTATTGGAATTCAGTTCGTGTCGATGACAACATGAAGATTCTGTCAGATCTGCTGACTAACGCATTGTACAGTCAAAGCAACAACCTTAATGAAGAGTTCGATACTATTAGGCAGCTACTCTGCTGCTGGTATGAAAAAACAGGAAAAGATAAAGAATTAGGTGTAATCAATAACCTGCAAAAAATTGCAGAGGTGTACAGTGATGACCTTTCTACCAAGATAATTGCACTGTGTTCATTTATTGATCCGAATTTGGTTATAAAAATCGGTAATGATATTTTTCAGACAGCAGAAGAACTGAAAACCAAAACCCAAAAGCAAAAATTGAGTAATGAGGAACAGTATTTTGAATGGCTGCTGAATAATCAGAATGATATTACAAGATATCAGGCTTGTATTATTCCCGCAGTAAAACAAATTATTGACAGTCTGTTACAGGACTTACATTCAGAATTAAACAGGCGCAGAGAAGAGCTGGCACGAAAGGAGCGTGAAGAAAAGGCACGAAAGGAGCGTGAAATACGTATTTTCGGGAAGCCTTTAAGCTCTGTACGAAAAGGAGATATTATCAGATACGGCAAATATTATCAGGATACTGACAGACAAAAATCCCCCATTGAATGGCTTGTGCTTCACGTGAAAGAAAAAGAAGTTCTTCTTATCAGTCGTTATGCTCTTGACTGTAAACAATATTATCATGGCTATACTAGTATAACCTGGGAGAATTGTGATCTCAGAAAATGGCTGAATGGTGATTTCATAAAATCTGCATTTTCAGAAGAAGAGGCAGAAAGAATTTTAGTCTCAGATATAAGAAACGACGATAATCCTGAATATCACACTCATGGCGGAAACAATACAAAGGATCGTGTGTTCTGTCTGAGTATTTCTGAGGCAGAGCAGTATTTTGGTAACGATGAATCCAGAAAATGTAAACCGACGGCTTACGCACGACAACAGGGCGCTTCTGTTTACAATGACTGTTGTTACTGGTGGCTTCGGTCGCCGGGCGCCAATCAGTACAGCGCTGCGAACGTAAATGCGGACGTCGCGCTCGATCTTTATGGCTACAGAGTCCGCATTTATGGCTACAGCGTCCGCAGTGGCGGCTTTGCTGTTCGGCCCGCTTTACGGATAATCTGTAATCAGTAATCTTTTAATCTGAAATCATCCGACCGCGGACTTGCCACGGAATCAGGGCGTAGCGAAGCTACGCCCCAAACCGACCGTGAAGCGGTCGGTTGACAACAAAAAAATAGAATAGTTGGACGTGTATATATAAAATATCATAGACAGTTATGAGACATTACTGATAAAGGTATTCTCATAAGAAATCAAAACAGTCAATGGGTTACCACCTGTTATTTGCACCTTTTCGACAGGATTATAAATGAAAGGTTTTGGATATGATATTGTCTCTGTTACACGGATGAATTGTTGCTAAAGGTGCTCTGACTCGGGTAATAAAAACAGAACGCTCATCTGAAACAGGGACACACAGGTAATCTTCGCTGTCTTGCTTTCAGACAGTTTGTACTGAAAAGGAATGAAAAGAGTATTTAACACCTATATTTCTTAGTTTAATAAAATTTTTTCTGAAAGATATTGTATAATTGATAACAGTTATTTTGCTATGATGTATTTTCTGGTGTTGTTCAGATGAAGCATACACAGCAGGTATTCAAAAGATACATGGAAACTCAAGGTTAAGAAAGGATAACGGCTCCGATTCCTTAAAGTGAGGTTATGAGCCGGGCTGACTTTATGAAAAATAATAAAAAGAAGAACAAAAACAATAAGAAAGTAACAAAAACAGATAATGATTTCGTGTCTGATTTTTCCGTAAATCTGCACGCGCTCTCCCGTTTTATGAAAAATCTGCCTAAAGACGCCAGACTGAAGGAAATGGCCGGCGGCAGAAATGTTATAGAAGTAAAGAAAATACTTGAAAACAACGCATTGAACGAAATGCTGATTTCCAATCAGCAGCTGATATGCGATCATCTGCGCGATGAGGCTGAGGTGTATCATGAAATTCAGAACCTTATCGCTGAATATGAACGGGAACTTAAGAGTCTGGAGGAAGAATTTGATGATTCTGAATCTGAAGAAACTCCCGTGTCTGCGTCAGATTCCGAAAAGTCAGAAAATGGAGCCGGCGGAAAACATAAACGCAGATTTTCACAAAAACACGTCCCTGATGAAGCCACTCTTAAGCTTCAAGCTCTGATTGCCGAGAAGCTTCCTTACTATCGTGAAAAAAATACCGCGCATTTTGATTCAAGAATCAGCTTTTCCAGTGAAGACGATGTCATAAGAATGCATGACTGGATAAATAATCCTGAAGAAATTGCCAGACATTCATTTTATCCGCTGATATCAAATACTCAGAAGACCCGTCAGAAGAGAAAAATCGAGGAATTCCGTTTTTACAGTAAAGCTCTTAAAGAAAACACGGATCCTGAAATTGTAAAAGAATGTCGCGAGAAAATTGAAAAGTTCAAAAAAAACGGCCCCGTAAAGGAAAGACCGATAAGAATCTGTTCACATCTTGATTCCCTCATTTATGCCCGCTACGCCAGACTGCTGCGGAAAAAATATGAGGAATACATACGTGATCTGGGATTTTCGGATTCCGTTCTTGCCTACAGAAAAACTCCCGTGAGAAAGATAAACGGCGTGAAAGTTGAGTTTCCGACCATAGGAGCCGTTTATGATGTAGTGCGGTTTATCAGAGAGAAGAACTGCAGGTGCATCGCTCTTTCCGTAGATCTCTCATCTTTCTTTGACTGCATTGATCATCGTAATCTTAAGGAGGAATGGCAGAACATTCTCGGGGTAGCAGAGCTTCCACCCGATCATTACAATGTTTTCAAATCACTGACAAACTACTGTTACGTGGAAAAGAGTGAACTCGAAAGATATGCCTGCGAGTGCCATGCTGATGAAATTCCTGATGATGAGGATGAGGACGATGAAGTTGTATATACCTCTTTTTCATGGCGCAGGTTCTTCAGAAACGGTGCTGATTTCCGAAAATTCAGAAAATGGTACAAGGCACAGCCTGATTTTGCCGGTTTCTCATCATTTCACCGGAATCCCGGAATTGTCAAAGGCGGCCGAGGCTGCGGTGTTCCTCAGGGACTGAGCATCAGTGCGGTTCTTTCGAACATCTACATGATTAAATTTGATAAGGCAATGGCTGATTTTGCCAGGGAAAACGGCTGTATGTACCGCCGCTACTGCGACGATATTCTGCTGATAGGTCCGGATGACCGGAATTTCATGGACAGCGCCTATGAGTTTCTCTGTGAAAAAATCAGGGAAAGAGGGGAGGGACTGAAGCTGCACCCGTATCACAGGAATTTCAGAAATCCTTACTCAAAGTGTCAGATGTATGATTTTACTTCTCCGCAAATCAGAGAGATGCCGATGCAGTATCTCGGTTTTTACTTCAACGGCGAGAGAGTGCGCATCAGAGAAAGCAGTATTGCCGGTTTTTACAGGGATATGAGCAAGGCGGTGACGGCCCTGCGCATCAGAAAATTCAATTTCGCCAGAAAAAAGATAATGGATGATATAGGTTATCTTGCTGCAGAAAATTTAGGAAAGGTTAAGCTTGTCTGCGTCCGGCACGTGATGGAGGATAAACTGTCAAAGGAGGTTAAAAAGGTTATCCGCAGATGTACTCCCGAAGCGGCCAGACGTGTCACCAACCGCTGTCTTGATATCAGTTCAAGAATAGACGACTTTGCCGAAAGTGATCAGTTCAAGGATAAGCTTCTCCGGTTTATCATCAGTGACGTGGACAAAAAGACCGGCAGAACCGTATACAGACAGGCGTTCGTACCAAATCTCAGGCTTCTGCACAGAATATATTCCTTCAGATCCACCAGAAACTTCATGCGTTATGTGATAAACGCGGCTGAGGTTTTTGATGAACCGGAAAAGGGGAACGATACCATCAGAAGACAGCTTCGCTCACATACGACCCACCTGAACAGAAAGATTCGCAGGGCTTATCTCATCAACTGTGAGAAGCTTAAGGAATATGCTTCCGAGTTTCTTCTGGCACAGAATAGGTAACAGCTGACAAAGTTACGTTCCCGAATGACCTGAATGTCATGACGGAGTCGGTATCAGACTCTTGACATCATTAACCGTTGGGATAGAATGACCGGTGCTGAATATGCAGATATTCAGGTTAATTAGTAACTAGTAAATAATCAATCAGGCCCTGCTCACTGAGCTTTTACGGCTGAAATTCTAGTCTGTGGAATGTGTCTTAGGTTCTTGAGATTAAATCCGTTGCACATTCCGTGCAGACCTGTCGCTGACCGTGTTCAATTTACGGTTTTCATCAGAAAGCATCTATACGGAATATTGACTTTTTGTTCCCTTGACATATATTTGAATTAATTGATTTGTATCTTTTTCTGAAGCCGGTCATATACGCATTCTGCGGAAAAATGGTCCCGGCATGACGGAGATAATATGGGAAAAAAAGCTTCAAGGTGGTTCAGGAGTCATCAGATATCCGAAAACGCTCAGAATAAAAATAACGGTGATGTCATCAGTAATAAGGCTTCTTCGGAACATCTCTGTCCGGTGTGCGGACGTTACCTGTTTGAATCAGAATCAAGTCATGACATCTGTCCGTTCTGCGGCTGGGAGGATGATAGCCTGATGGAGTCTGAACCTGACGGCTGGGCCGGCTGTTCCAACGATTTATGCCTCAGTATGTACAGGAAACGTTATCTGAATGCTCTGAAAAACAATTCCTCATACGAATATTCAAGAGACGGAATTCCGGAAAATTCCGAAGATTCCGGCAGCTGAAGCCGGCTGTTTCTGAAAAAATTAAAAACATGTTTTTAAAATTTTCACATCCTGCTTGACTGTAATATCCGGCAATGTAGAATAGAGGTGCTGAACATGCAGATGTTCAGGAATATTATATCTAAGATAATTATCAATAGGCCGGTATCGGGCGTGTCTCGGACATTACGGCTGAATTTAAGGTTAGAGGAATGCATCTTAGGTTCTTGAGATTAAATCCGTGGTGCATTCCGTGCAGATTCTTTCTTTCCGTATCCGCGTCTATTTCCGCTGTCTCTCTTTTTCATTCTATTTCTTCATCGGTTAGCGTGTTCACAAAATCATCAGAATAAACATGCTTCTGACTGATTATGGGGAAACAGTCACATTCATTCAGACAATAATCGTTCACAATCAACATGAGCATAATTATTCCGATTAATAATCGGTTCAGTACCGACGCAGGAGGATTATATACAATGATAAAGAAATTTGTTTCGTCTCTGATGTTATTCAGTGCTGTGGCTGCCGGAGGTTCCGGTATGAGTTTTGCCGATGACGGATGGGACAAGACTTTTGAAAAATCGGACAGAGTCAATGTTCGTAAAGTTGAGTTTTCAAACAGGTACGGCATAGTTCTTACCGGTGATCTGTACATTCCGAAAGATGCGTCAGGTAAACTTCCTGCCATCGCCGTTTCCGGACCTTTCGGCGCCGTCAAGGAACAGTCCAGCGGTCTGTATGCCCAGACTCTTGCCGAACGCGGTTTTGTGACACTGGCGTTTGATCCTTCCTTTACAGGTGAAAGTAAGGGTACTCCGAGAAATGTGGCCAGTCCTGATATCAATACCGAGGATTTTTCCGCTGCGGTTGATTACCTCAGTAACAGCGAATATGTTAATCCTGAAGCCGTAGGTATTTTAGGTATATGCGGTTTCGGCGGTTTTGCCATCAATGCCGCGGCAATGGATACCAGAATAAAAGCCACCGTTGCCAGCACAATGTATGACATGACTCGTGTGTCGGCCAGAGGATACAATGATTCCGTTGATGAAAATGCCCGCTATGAAATGAAGAAAAACCTCAATAATCAGAGAACTGAAGATTTCAGAAACGGTTCATACAAACCCGGTGTCGGTCTGCCGGAAAAACTTACCGGCGATGAACCTCAGTTTGTTAAGGACTACTGGGACTACTACAAGACAAAGAGGGGCTTCCATGAACGTTCCATAAATTCCAACGGTCACTGGAACATGACATCTTCTCTTTCTTTCATCAACATGCCTATTCTTCAGTACAGTGACGAAATTAGAAGTCCGGTGCTGGTGATTCACGGGGAAAAAGCCCACAGCCGTTATTTCGGTGAAGATGCCTTCAGAAAATTAAAAGGCAACAACAAGGAGCTGCTTATCATCAAGGGAGCAAATCATGTGGATTTGTATGACAACCCCGACAAGATTCCTTTTGACGGAATCGCAGAGTTTTACAAAAAGAATCTGAAGTGATTTTTTATAAATTATCCGAACAAGTCCCGTACGGCGAAAGCTGTGCGGGATTTTTCAAAAAATGTCTTCCATAATTTCCGTTTCCGTTCATCCTGCCTGAATTACCTGAAACAGCGGTTATGCGTGCATGTGACGGAACGGTCAGGGAAAGGCCTGTGTGTATCGCTTAGTTTTCAGTCAGGCGGCAATATTGAACTTAACAGGTTAACCTGTTCACAATTTTTACAGAAAATCTGATTTTTTGGCTGATTACAGGTCTGACATCACATTCAGGTGAAAGTGCTGCCTTTACAATTGAACTAGTGAATTGTCTTTTTTTTGAACGGACAGGAGTGGCCCTGCATGTGGTTTTTAAAAAAAGAAAGCTCTGATGTCGATAATAAAGCCAGAGAGCTGATAGAAAAAGAAAAGAGTTCTGCAAAGATAATCATGGAACTTGCGAAGCAGCATGAATCCATAATAAAGAGTATCAACAGTCAGCTGTCTCAGCTTAATGAGAATGTGTGCAAGCTGTATGATATGGGGCAGAACAGGGAAGATTTTGTCAGGGATCTGAAGGATAAGACTCTTGCCGATGCCAGAAAGGAAGTGCTTGATGTCTGTCATCAGGATCTTGATCTCATAAGTACCATGAAAAGCTGTATGGCCGTAGTGCAGGCTGATGTGGTTGCTCTCAGAAAAATGCATGAAACCTTTATTAAGGGGTTTGACAGCCTGAGAGAACAGATGTCGGCAATCAGAGAATGTACAAGCATAATCTCCTCCGTGTCCAGTCAGACCAATCTTCTGGCGCTGAATGCCACCATTGAGGCCGCAAGAGCCGGCGAACACGGCCGCGGTTTCGCAGTGGTTGCAGGTGAGGTTAAGAAGCTTTCTCTTGACACCGCAGAAGCTTCTTCAAGAATTGATATATGTGTGGATGACTTTACCAACCAGATTAACAATCTCATTGAGGATGCCACGAAGAGTGCCGCAAAGTTCGAAGAAGTCAGCAAGTATACCGAGGAATCCGGTGGAACCTTCCAGCTTTCCATAGACAAGCATGAGGAAATCGCCAACGGTATTTTCTCCTATGTGGACGACACTCTGAAAAATGTTCTTAACAGCGTGCACGAGCACATTGAAAGCGAGAATAAGGATTACGGCATTGAGCATATAATCAGGGATGTGGAGGAAATTTCGTATAAACAGTCTGAACTGGCAAAAAACTATCGTACCTTCAGCAGTTACATCAATGATTTTTCTGCCAGATTGTCCGAACTTAAAAATGCGGGTGAAGATGATACGGATTGATTCCGGAAAGATCCCGTAATCGGTAGTAGGAAGCACTTTCCATGAATGCGGAAGTGCTTTTTTATTTCTTTAAAAATCAGGTCGGAAATAAAAAAGCCTAGAGCAGAGCTCTAGGCACAAAACAACTAAACAATAAGGAGATAAAAACACATAAAAGATGTATTTTGTGCATATATTATATATTTAGCGGGAAAAATGCAAAATGTTTTTGTATTTTGATGAATAATTTTCGAAAAGAATCTAAAATTACCGCAGTTTGATGCTATTTCAGCCTGCAGTTAAGCTGAAATAAAGGAGAATTTCTGGAGGAGCAATGAAGGATTACGATATGTTCTCTGATTACGACGTTTCCGTCGGTAACGGCAATTGTCGGAATGACGGCAGAAGCTCTCCGGAACTGGCTGATCTGGGGCTTTCTCCGAAAATGGCGGAGCCTCATGTTTATTCCGTAAGCGAGCTTAATAATGAAATAGCCGGGCTTTTCGGAAACAGATATGCCGTAACGGTTCAGGGGGAACTCAGCAACTGCGGAAACAACCGCCGCGGAAGTTATTTCTACTGCATCATCAAGGATGCCGAGAATGAACTCAGCGTGGCTTTTCCTTCAGGTGTCATCCAGCATCAGTTTGATCGCATCCGTGACGGCGTTACGGTTGTCATCAGCGGCAGGGTTTCATTTTACAGGCCAAAGGGCAAGGTAACACTGTGGGGCTCCTCCCTTAAAATTCAGGACAGACCGGGAGATCTTTACAGGGCGTTTCTGAAAACGCTGGAGCTGCTCCGTTCTGAAGGTCTGTTCGACATCCAGAGCAAGAAGCCCATTCCCGCAAACATTCACACCGTGGGGATAATCACCTCACCGGACGGCATGGCCGTAAAAGACGTCATCAGAACCATTAAAAGACGCAACCGCTTTATCAATATTGTGGTGTATCCCGCCATTGTTCAGGGCAGCATGGCCGTGCAGAGTATTAAATACGCTCTGTGGTATGCCAACAGACACAATGTCTGTCAGGTGCTGATGGTGGTTCGCGGCGGAGGCAGCGTGGAGGATCTCAGCTGCTTCAATGATGAAGGTCTTGCCCGTTACACCAAAATGTCGGTTATCCCTGTTATCAGCGGCGTAGGTCATGAAGGGGATGTCACCATAATGGATTACATTGCCGACATGCGTGCCTCGACACCGACTGCCGCCGCCGAGATGGTCAGTGCCAGCCTTGATAATTCCATTGAAAGACTTGCCATGCTTAAACGCAGACTGTGGAATGCGGGAACCGGACGCATCGGTTATGAGAGACAGCGTCTGAATGCGGTAAGAGCTGGATTCTGCAACTATGCTCCTGAAAAGAGGCTTTCGGCGGTAAGAACGGGGCTTCAGGAGCTTCAGGGAAGAATGCGTCTTTCACTTATCAGGGCTCTGCAGGTGCGTACAGCCGCGTTCAATGCCGTAAACGAAAGGTTCAACCGCCAGAATCCAAAGAATATCATAACGGAATATTCGGCGAGATGCTCTCTCTCCGGACAGAAGATGCTGCAGCTTATGGAAATGCATCTTAAGGAATTGAGGCACAGACTGGTTTCCGGAGCCTCCCTTCTTAATGCCAACAATCCTTTGAAGATTCTGACTCAGGGGTATTCCGTTACCCTTGATGAATCAGGAAAGGGAGTAACGGTCTCCGGAGTGGGCAGGGGGGATCGCATCAGAACCATCCTGGCAGACGGGGAGATTGTTTCAGAAGTTACTGACACCGTTCCCGGAAATCCGGTCTCTGACGGTGTTGTTTCCGAAAAAGCGTCAGACCTGAAAAAATAACCTGAGCATTTGCTGCTCAGGCTGTTCTGCCGTCGTTTACGCCTATTCAAAAAGTTCCGTCAGCAGATCTCTGTCGAAGAACATCGGCTCGTCTTCTTCGATGATGGTACAGTCAAACTGTTCCAGGGCCCAGCTGTTGATTACCTCCATTGCTCCTGAAGCCATGAGATTCTTTTCGGCACAGAAGCTTTTGAAGTCATTCATGGTAAATTCACCTACCTGCAGCAGTCGTTTCAGCAGAGCCTGGTATTCCGGAGCAAGGAGCTCGAGTACGGCCATGCCTGATACATTTTCAGGTGCGGTCTCTTCATTCTGCTTTTTCCCGGCATTCTTTCCGGAGTCTTCTGTGACGGTCTCCGCTTTCTTTTCCGGAACCTGTGCTGTTTCTGCGGAACTGTATCCGGTGTCGTTTTCAGCAAAGATCGGAGCAAGGATTTCCTGAACCTTCCGGGTTTCCAGAGTGGTCTGGCTGATTAAATCCATATCCAGATTTTCAGGTGAATTAACCTTTGGTATCAGGTCGTCATGATCCGGCAGACCTCCGAAGTATCCGCCTCTTGCCGAAGCGAATTTTCTGATGGTCATTTCATTTTCTTCGATTACCGGTTCCTTGAGCAGTTTGTTCAGGCTGCGCACCGTGCGGTTGAGAAGATCAACCTCTCCGCCGGTTACCAGAATTCTGAACAGTGAGCGGAACAGTCCTTTCTGCAGACCGTCGAATTCGTATCTGTTTTTGTCGGCGGTGTTTTTGAATCTGCAGCGGAGATTGGTACTCATTTTTATTTCGGTGATTCTGGCGACGTAGGTCAGCAGATCGCTTATCTGTTCGTCGCTGTAGTCCTGCAGTTCCTTCAGCTGCTTTCTGCTGATGACGTTGCTGAAAAACTCGTGAATGAGCTTGATGGTCTTGAATCCGGTGCAGGTGTTCAGAATGATGCGGTAAGGAAGAATAAGCTTTCTGTTGTACGGATGCGATTTCAGTTTAAGCTCACCGAAAGTCATGTAGTCGAAGGCGTTTACCACCAGTTCCTCTGATTCAAAACTGAAATTAGGGAATATGGTGACGTCCAGGATGGATGCGCATTCGGAGAAAATGCGGGCGCAGCAGCTGTGATAGGAAATATTCAGATTGAACTGCTGTCTGAGTTCCGCAAAGGAGCTTATATCAGAATTCAGCAGTGTCTTTCTGAAATTTCTCAGGCCGGCGGGAAGCCTGTTTTCTCCCGAGAGACTGTATTCATATATGCGGTAGACAAGATCGTTGCATACGTTGCTTCCCGCACTCCCCAGGTAGGTGAGGAAGGTGTCCTGTTCCTTCTTTATTCTGGTTACGATGCCGTTGACGAGTTCCCGTCCCTTTTCTCCAAGAACCACCTTAGGCGGCAGCATCGGGGCTATAACCTTGTTTTTGAAGGACTTGAGGCTTGGATATCTGTCGGTAAGTTCCACCGGGGTGTCCGTAAACTCAAGTCCCTGCAGAAGTTTGGCCGGAAGCCGTGGATCCTCGGCAATCATGGCATTGAACAGCTTTCTGGCATGACTGTAGAGTACCGGTCTGGCATCTCCCTGAATACGGATGTTGAGATTGTATCCCGGATGGGAAAGAATAAAGCCGCTGAAGATATACGGCAGACTGTTTTCCTGAGTGAGTTTTCCTTCGGAATTCAGTGCTGACAGTCTGTACAGGGCGTAGTCCCTGCATTCAGGGAAAACGCTCAGCATGGTCAGATGACTGTCATATATCTCGTTTCTGTGCATGAAGGCGAATATCGCAATGATGCCGCCGAAATAGTCCAGACTGCTGCGCAGATCGTAGGAGGTGCTGTCGTTTGCTCTCGTGGCATTTCTGAACCAGTTGACCAGTATGATGAAGGTTTTGATGCGTTCCACGTCCGTAAGTCTGCCGCAGAGGGTATCTTCCGCCAGAAGTCTGTATTCAAGGTTGGCGGCAATGAGAATCAGCTGGTCGTTCAGCAGGGGAACGGTGTATGATTTGTTAAGCATGCCTGCCAGATATTTAAGTCCCTGCTCGTTGTCCGACGGCTGAACCGGCTGGTATCTGTATTTGCCTGCCGAATGGATCTGGTGAATGAAAGGACTGCCGTTAAGGGCAAAATCCCAGTGTCTGCTTTCTGCTGCGGCGGATGTCTTTGCCATGTACATATTGGCATCATCCACTGCCATGCCTCCTATGAGAGCCATGTCGTGGCCGGTCTTGAAGGTCAGCATGGAGGAGTCGGTGTAGCCTTCAATGTCGAAATACCTGCGGCAGTGTTCAAGATGAAGATTTATGCTTTTCTGATCCATGCGGCAGACTGATTTGTTTTTGAAAAGAGGTTCAAAACTGCTGAATACGTCGGTGTCTCCGATTTCTCTCTGAAGCAGGGCTGAGAGATTCTTTTCCTGAATGGTTCCGGGAAGAGTGTCGGCGGTGTTTTTGACTCTCGCCCTTCGGGTCATTTCGACAAGCTTTTCCCTGTACGGAGACTGCTCGAAGGTTACCTTGTGTTCGGAAAGGGCGGCCATGCCGCTGATTATTCTGAGATATTTGTTCAGAACGTCCGGATTTTTAATAGGTTTGAGATAGGCCTTTTCCGGATTGAGCTCGTTTATCTGCGGAGCCAGATCTATTATCTGGGAGAAGCAGCTCTGCAGATAACGCTGGGTATCTGCCGGAAAACATTCGTTTTCGATGAAATTCTGCAGAAAATAACGCTGCTCGGTATTAAGAAACGATCCCGGGTTGTTGACCAGAAACAGTGATTCGAATACATGAAGACTTACGGCGAAATTGTTTATTTTGTTTGAGGCCGTTTTGATGCGGTTCTCGAGAATTCTGCCGAGATTGGCGGCTCCGCAGTTCTGACGTGCGGAAACAATGTCGGGATCCCTGTTCAGATCAAAGGCCGGACAGATGCGGAATCTGGTGTTTTCATTAAGCTCAAGAATGTTGCCAGGAGGTGCTATTTCAATTCCGGCGTGTTTTTTGAGTGTGGTTCTGAGCTGTCTGTACAGTTCGGGAAGAGGCTCCTTTGTCAGATCCTTCATTCTGAGGTTCAGCACGATGAAAAGAGAATTGAGATCCGTGGAGATGGAACCCTGTACCCTGACGTCCTCCTCCAGCTTTTCAATGCGTCTGCGGAAGCTCAGGGGCAGAAAGTCCGGATCCTGCACTTCGTTCAGATGGAATCTCTGTGTTTCGGGCACCTGATCTCTATAATCCTGCATGTTTAAGAAAATAGAAGTGTGACGTGCCATAATCTCCATCCTTACGTAAAAAAGTTCTGTACGGTCAAGTACCGGTTAGATGTAATGCAAGCACTGATTATAGCATGTTTTGACTCCTTAAGATATTTGCGCGCCGGCAAAATATGATAAGAAACCGTGGTTTTACGGATGATTCCGGTCAAAGAAAAGCGGAGCCGTCATGTTTTTGCTGTGTGAGAACGACAAAAACCATACCCATTCAAAAATCATTTATACAAATGTGGTATAGTTAAAAGAGGCGGTTTTCAGGGAGGTGTTCCTCATTTTTCTGAACTATCCGCGCTGCCGCACCGGAGGGAAAACTGATTCCGAATGACCGGTGCATGGATGTGACGTTTTTTCATCAAACTGCAGGTATGCGGTCCATGAATATATTTAACGATTTAACAAATGCCGTGAACAGAGGTATCAACCTGATGATGGATCGGGAGATACGTCTCGGGGTAACAGGTCTGTCCAGAGGCGGAAAGACTGCTTTCATAACCTCTCTGGTTAATCTGCTGTCAACCTTCGGAGAGGTCGGAACCGCTGAGCGTCTGCCCAGGTTCACCGCATACGATGCCAAAGGAATATCCTATGGCGGGCTTGCCAGACCGAGAGATCTGAAAGTTGCCGCCTTTCCGTATCAGAATGCCTATGCTTCACTGATTTCAGAACCTCCGGCATGGCCTGAGCCTACCGTCGGCATAAGTGAAATCAGACTTGAACTTGTTTATCGGAACGATGACTGGTTTTCCCTGTCCAAGAAGAATCATTTATACATTGACATATGGGATTATCCCGGGGAATGGCTGATGGATCTGATGCTTCTAAAGCTTGATTATGCAGAATTCAGCGAGAAAATCAGAAAGAGAACGGCCGCACTGTCATCCGTTACCGACATGTCGGAGTGGATTAAGGCCGGTGCCTCTCTTGAAGCCGACAAACCGGTAAGGGAATATGAGCTGCACCGTGTGGTACAGGCCTATACCTCCTGGCTGAAGCAGTGCAAGGAGCAGGGCTTTGCCATGGTGGTGCCTGGACGTTTCGTCCTTCCGGGAGATCTTGCGGGTGCCCCGATTCTTGAATTTGTTCCATGGGTCTGGGACATACCGGAGAACTGCGGTTCCGGCTCCCTGTACCGCACCATGGAGGAACGTTATGAGGCATATCGTGAACAGGTGGTGAGAAAATTCTACCGCGACTGCTTTTCAGGGCTCGACAGACAGATCATTCTCATTGACTGTCTCAAGGCGCTGATGGGCGGCAGGGAAACGTTCATGGACATCAATGACACCTTTGATGTCCTGCTTGAAAATTTCAGCTACGGTAACAGCAGTCTGCTCGGGCGTCTGTTTTCTCCGAAAATAGACAAGGTGATTTTTGCGGCCGCCAAGGCCGATATGGTTACCATGGATCAGTATCCGAATCTTTTGAGTCTGCTTCGTTCCATGGTAAAGCAGGCTTCAACCAGAGTGAGGGCTGACGGATCAAACTGCGAGTTCATGATTCTGTCTGCCATAAGGGCCACTAAATGCATGTATGCGGAACATGAGGGAAAACAGGTGCAGGTTCTGACCACAGACTACTGCGACGAGGCTCCTTTCTTCCCGGGCAGCGTGCCGCCGAAGTGGTCAAGAGAGTGTATGGAGTTTTTCCAGAAGTATTTCGAGATGAGGGATCTGAGACCTCCGAAGATTAATCCTGGAGACGTGATTCCAGAAATCAACATGGACATTCTGCTTCAGTATATTTTAGGTGACAAGCTGTAACGGCTTGAAACAGTATCTGCGGAAAAACAGTAATGAGCAAAGATTTTGATGAAAGCATGAAGGCGGGCTTTAAGCTTAACCCGGGACAGCGTCTTAAGGATGTGCACCCGGATGTCGGAGCTGCCGCTGTCGAAGACAGGAGCAGGGATATCAGTCCCGGGGAGACAATGGTTAAGAGTTTCACTCTTGATTCCTCCGGACATAAACTGGTGGAGGTGGATCAGAGTGATGAGGCTCTTGCAGGGTCTTCCACCGTTCCCATGGAGGAGCAGGAGGATGAACCTGTAGCTCCCGTAAAATTCTGGAGCAGTCCGGTTCTCTGGATACTCATCCTCCTTCTCTGTTACGGCGGTCTTCAGACCTATTCAATTATCAGTTCGGCATTTGCCACCGGTTCAGTTACGGGAATTTTCTGGAGTGTGGTTTTCATTCTGGCCTTTGTGATTTCAGTATTCTGCATTTACCGTGAATTCAGTTCGGTTCTGATGTTCAAGCACGTGGATGAGCACCGCGAGGAGGTGCTTCAGGCATGTGCGTCCGGTTCATTTGCCGATGCCGTGAAAATCTGCAGAAATCTTGCGAAGGATTCCGGTGCGGACAGGAGAAAATGCTGGGAAAGCTTTATGAAAAGACTCCAGCCTCATTTTTCTCCGAGGGAGGTGTTTGATCTGTATGAGGCTTTTGTCCTGAAGGACATGGATGAAAGAGCCAAGAAGGTCATAGTGAAACGTTCACGGGAAAACGGGGTGATAGTGGCTCTGAGTCCTGTGGCCTGGCTGGACATGTTTCTTACTCTTGCCAGGTCTCTGAGAATGATCAGGGAGATTTCCGAGGTATACGGACTCAGTACCGGTGTCTGGGGACGAATGCAGCTCTACCGCAGAGTTGCGAGAAACCTGATTCTCATCGGGATGACCGATCTGGCGACCGATGCGGCCGTTGACGTCATCGGAGCCGGGATTGCCGGAAAGCTCAGTGCGGCTTTAGGCCAGGGTGTGGCTGCAGGGATCTATTCCACCAGACTCGGGTACATGACGGTAAAGGCCGTAAGACCTCTTTCCATAAGCCCGAAGGTTATTACCCTTGCGGAGCTGCGAAAGGATCTCCTTTCAAAGGGAAAAATAAGCGAGCTGATAAAATCTGATAAAGGCAGATAGGCTGATGTCTAAGGTTAAAAGGAGGGGGAATGACAGATAATAATAACGTCCCGGATAAAGGCCCTGTGTCATCTGGAGAGAACATGTGCCATGAACGACATGACGAAAAATCACGCAGGGAGAGAATTCACCGGAGACTCGATGAAATTCTGTCAGACAGGATCTCTGATGAGGACTGTGACGGTCTTCTGGCTCTGATGGAGTCCTATATTAAAGAGAAAAAAGAGACTTCGGCAGAAAAAACTCACAGCAGTGAAGAGCCCGTCTTTAGGGAATCTGCGGTTTCTGAAGATATCGGTGTAAACGTATCAGAAGACCGGCCTGAAGACAGCGGCAGTGCCGCAGAGACACCGGAAGTCGTTTCTTCTCAAAATGCGGTATTCGAAGATGAAGTTTCACCGAAACTTACTGAAAAGACCTGCGCTCGGGAAGATTCCGCGGACGGTTTTTCGTCTGACATCATGAATGACACTCAGACTGCAGGCTTCTCAGGAAATTATTCCTCAGGTGTGAACACGGAAGATGCGAGAGCCCGCAGAAGTTCAGACGGTGAGTTCCTCGAAATGATTACCGGAAAGATGATTGCAGGCATAGGAGCTGCAATCCTGCTGGTGATAGGCTTTGTCATGATAGCCAGAAGCATCCATTTCTCATTCGGTCCGTATGCCAGATTCTTCACCATGCTGGCGTTTTCCGGCGTCATGATTTATTTCGGCGGTTATAAGGCCGACCGGAATGAAAAAGCCTTATCCATTGCCAGACTGAGGCTGGGAAGAGTTACTCTTTCCTCCATCGGTTTCGCTCTCCTGTACGTTACCATGGCGGCAGGTTTTATATATTTTGACATCGTTCCCGGAGGGAGCGGTGCCTGGATATGTTTTCTGGGACTGTGGACTTTCATGCTGACGCATATGACCTTCAGAAGACACGGCGTGTTCAGTCTGATAGCCCAGACGGGAGTAATTGGCAGTATTCCTCTGGTTTCATTCATGGAAAGCAATTCTTTTGTTTTCGCATGCATGCTGATAATGCTGTCCCAGCTGCCGACAATTGCCGTCAGCATCTTCAGAAAGCATCAGTGGTCATTTATGTGCGGAAGTGTCGGTTTTGCCATGGTGTCTCTCTGCGCCGGCGCAGGGTTCCGGACAGGTTCCTCAGGCGGCATGATTCTGGCTCTGGCCGTTTTCGGTCTCATCATGCTGCAGAAGGTGATGATTATTGTAAACTGCTATCAGACGGATGAATCCGGACATCCCGACGGGGAAAACCGGTTCATGACGGGAGTTGCCGCGTCAGCCGGGGCTCTGCTGCTATCTGAATTTTCCGGTCTGCTGATTATCGGTAAAATGTTCGACAGCGTCATTGCGTATACCGCTGTCATAATGTCATCATTCTGTATTCTGATGGTGACGGACAGCCTGCTGTCATCACTCTGCAGAAAAGAAATCTTACGGCACCGTGCCGGAGCTGTCATGAATTCGCTTGCGGTAATGCTGGCAGTGGCTGGATTAACGGTTCCGGATTATTCTCTTCTCATATGGGGGATGGCTCTGGCATTCGGTATAAGGTTCTGCATTGTGTCCGTTATAAAATCACAGACTCCGAATACGACCGATGTCCTCTGCTGTACTTTTCTGGCGATAATTTACATGATGCAGATGAGCATGCGCCATATCATGAATGCTGATTACGGTAATGTACTGCCGGCTCTTTGCGTTGTGGGCGGTACGGCTGCGGTATCAGCCGCGGCATATTATCTGCACATGGTCAGAACCGCGGAAGACAGGTGCGGAGGCGGTTACGTTTCTGTCGTGGAATGTGTTAATGAGAACATCCGAAACGGGCTGAACCAGGTTTTTGGCGAAGGAGCTTCATATTTCAAATACATCGGCGTCAATGTCCTTGTCATTCTCTTTTTTATCTTCTGTTCCATCTGGGTACTGCCTTCAGTCAGACACTACATGTATTCGGATATCCTCTGGTCAGCGATAATCATTTTCGGCGTCATAACACTGTTTCTGATTAAGGGGGCTGATTCCCCGGAAGACGGAACTTCCATGCAGAAAAAGGTGACAGGGGAAAATACCGGATATGTTAAGAATGAATCCGCTGGTGCGGCAGCGGCATACAGTATCGCCGGCGGTCTGACAGGATTTGTCATGACACTCACGGGAACGGCAGTGGGAGGACATTCTGTCGCTGAAAACAGCCTGACCGGATTCACGATGCTTGCCGCGGCGTTTCTTCCCGTGTTCATCTGTCTGTTCGGATTTGCCCGCGACAGGGTTAAGAACCTCAGACTGCTGGTTACCGCAGTTTTCTTTGCCGCGGTCGCCATGCTGGCCGTATGTGTTGAGAATTATCTGCACTGGAGCTGCGGTCTCGGACTTTTTGCGGGAATATGCGGTCTTGTCGCTCTGAAACATGTCGGCAGTTCTTTTGCCTCAGCGCCTGACAGGACTGTTCAGAACACTGTTGCCCAGCGTGAGGATAACAGCTTTTTCTTCAGCGGAATTAAGATAATATCCGTAGCACTTGTCACCTGTTTTTACGGTTTTTACGGTAATCACGGATTTCTGTCATCGCATTTTCATGATTTCCCTGCGGCAGGTACGGCAATCTGGATTTTATACACGGCCGTGCTGGGTATCTGTTATTTCGGGGACGCTCTGAAGAATTTCGGCAGAAAGCTTTCTCCGGCTGCCGTTACCGGGTACACGACGGGAATGTCTGTTTTTCTGCTGCTTGCGGTAAACGGCTTCTTCCATACTCAGACAGCGCTTGTTCTCGCTCTGTACATTCTGTCTGTTCCGGTATACTTCATAAGCTTGCGGTACAGATCGGGGTTCCTCAATATACTGAGTGTTCTGATGCTGTGTGCCGGCAGTGCGCTGGTTTACAGAAATGTTTATCCAGACTGGTCAGAAAGCGGAAGGATGCTTTTCAATACCGCGACTCTCACGGGAACCTTCGGAATTTGGATGCTTACCTGTTTCGGAAAAAATTTCAGGGACGGCTCCGTCCGGTACAGGCTGGCAGCCGACGCCGGCTGCTTCCTTATGTGGTTTGCCATGGTGATTATGGCATATTCCGGACATGTGCATGCAGGTGGCTCATCAGCGGTATCAGTACCTGCGGTACTTCCTCTGTACTGGTGGGTGCCGGTTACCGGATATCTGGTTTTCGGGGGGATGAAAAAGCACATGCTTTCGCTGATACTGGCAGTCTGCACCATGTATCTCTTTGTATACGCGGGGCTGGACGACGGCTGGAGGAACGTGGCCAATACTCTGAGCTATATCCTGGTTGCCGGTGCGGTTATGCTGCTTGTAAGGCCTGTATACCCTAAAGTGTACGGTTTCCTGCTTCCGGGACTTGTGCTCATCTGGATGGCGCTTTTCAGTCTGTATGATGATTTCATTCTGCACATGACGGACCGCAGTGATGTTTACTGGTCCCTGCCGATAATCATGTATCTTGCGTTTGCCTGCATCAGAAAGGATCTGATACCGTTAGTTGCCGCGGTAATAATGATTTTCTTCGGATATCATTTTGATTCCGTACCGGGCTGTTCTCTGTTTACGGTATTCGCCTACGTGATTACCGTCTGGGTAATGAGCGTGGAGATGTCCGGAAAATACAGAATAGCTCATCAGGTTCTTTCTCTGGTGCTTTTATACGCGCTCCTGGTTTACTACCATGATGTCAGAGAATACGGATACGTCTGGATTCTGCTGATTCCTGCCTGCTGGCATTTTCTTGAAGCACTGGTTACCAGATGCCGCTTCAGTTTTTTAAAGGGAGCGGTCCTTACCGTAATGGGTACTTTGGTAATAAGTTTAGGAAAATATTCCGATTCGTTCTATTATCCGATGTTCTTTATACTGCCGGCCGTTCCAGTCATGCTGCTGGTTTACCGGTCCGTTGAGAAATCACGCGACACGTTATACATCAATCTTGCTGCCGCGGCGGCAGCGCTGTATGTCACGGCATCCGTTATGATAAATGCTTTTGACAGCGGTGCTGCAGCATTACAGTCGTTCAGAGATTTTATTTCCGCATACGCCCTGAAGGATATTTTTGAAAAAGGCTGGATTTATGTACTTACGGAATACGGCTTCTTATATGTGCCTGTCCTTCTTGGTCTGCTTTATGTCGTGTTTGCCGTTAACCGAAAGGCTGATGAATTGAGAAAACCTGCGCCTGAATGTTTTCTGGACAGACAGGGGCTGGGATGGCACATGCCGTTATCGGCATTTGCGGCGGGAAAAAAGAGGTATGCCGAAATTATCAGTGTTTTTGCCACCTCCGTGTATGTGAAGTTTCTGGCGGTCATAATGCTTGCCTGTCTGGCGCGCTATCTCGTGCATCTCGGATATGCCCTGAATCTTTCATTATCAGGTATGACAAAGACTGATTTCATGTCTGTCTTTTCACATGACAGTGATTCAATAAAGACCTGGTCGGGAATCGGAACACTGCTTGCGGTAACCGTCTGTTTTGCAGGTGCTTTTTTCACCCGGTACACGAATACGGCTGCCTGTAACGCCGGAAAACTCAGGCTTGTTTACGGAAATTCCATCGAGGATTTTGTAGACAGGGGGAACCTGATTAACCGCAGAATGTGGTACATTACCGAAGTTGTCGCCATGTGCGGCACGTTCATGGGCATTAACTACGGAATCACCAGCCATCATTTCCTGGCTCTTTCAGCTTTTGCCGTAAGCTGCATGATAAGTGTTCCTGTGATGTTTACGGATAGAAAGTTCATTGTTCAGAAGTATTACTACTGCATTGTCAAGTACTTCGGCTTCCTGCTTGCGGCATGCATTACGCTGAATCTCGGAACAGTGGTGTTTACCGTCCTGTCCCTGCTTTCGTCAGCGGTGATGCTGGTCATCGGGTTCAGGTACAGGGTTCCGCTCGTCAGACGTTCGGGACTGTTTATCTGTATATTCTGTGCCACCAAGCTGATTGTTTTTGACGTCAGTTATCATACGGACATCACCAGAGCGTTATCGGTGTTATTTGCTGGTATTGTTCTGCTGGGAATAAGTCTGCTGTACAACTATTTCAGCAGATATGTGGATGAGAACGACAGGTGTCGGCAGGACATGCAATAATCTGTTGAATAAATCATAACTAGATAGTATAATCGCAGTTGGTGAAAGGGTGATTCGGATGAGTTTCCCGAGGTGAACGTCGGATGTTCACTCACTGACAGTTTATGATCGAGAAAGCTCCGGTCAAAAGAGTCCGGAGCTTTTTTTATATATTTATAAAAGTAAAAATATTTAATACTTATGTTTTTATACATATTTTAAATAAAATTTTGTTATTTAAAATATGTATAATTGATAATTTAAAAATGAGAATGTTCTGACCGGTTATTCATAATTGCGAGTGGTTCACATTTTATGAAAATTATCAGGCGGAACTGAATTACAGATAGGAGTTTTTTCATTGGCAACAATAGAACAGAGAGTGGCAGAGCTTGTTGCTCCGGTACTTGAGGAAAAAGGCATTGAACTCTGGGGTGTTAAGCTTATCAATAATCCGAAGCGTACCACTCTGCAGATTTTTATCGACAAGAAGGACGGCGGTGTAACCATTGATGACTGCACGGAAGTGTCTCTGGAACTCAACGGTATCATGGACGTTGAAGATATCTTCAATCATCCGTACTTCCTTGAAGTTTCTTCACCAGGTCTTGACCGTTATCTGTTTACCTTTGAACAGGTATGCGCCTATGTCGGCAAGGAAATGACCGTTGAAGTCAGCATGCCTGTTGCCAACAGACGCCGTTTCAGAGGTCTTCTTGAAAAGACTGAAGGGGATATTCTGTTCCTCAAGGTTGACAATGACGTTTATGAAATTGCCTATCCTAACGTTTCCAAGGCACAGCTGATTCCCGTAATCTGATCGGCCGGACAGGTTTTTGAGGTTCAGGGCAGGAAGTCCTGAATCATAAGATTTTAGAAATATTATTAATTTTTAGGAAATAGTGAAATGTCAAAAGAGATTTTAGCAATAGTTGATACTGTTTCAAACGAAAAGCAGATTGATCGTGATAAGGTTTTTAACGCTCTTGAAGGTGCTTTAGCCATTGCAATCAAGAAGAAGTTTGAAAATCTTGATCCGGACATCAAGGTTGAGATTGACCGCAAGTCAGGTGACTACACCGTTTTAAGACGCTACCTCATTGTTGATACCGACGGTCAGCTTGAAAACCCAACCCGCGAAATCACTCTTGAAGCAGCCAGACTTGATGATGAAAATGCAGTTGCAGGCGATTACGTATGCGACAAGATCGATGATGATCTGTCAAAGGCCGCCAACATTCTTGACGATCGTATCACTGCCACTACCGTAAAGCAGGTTCTTCAGCAGAAGATCCGTGAAGCTGAACGTCAGCAGGTTATCGATGAATTCATCGACAGCGTGGGCAAGCTGGTAATCGGTCTGGTTAAGCACATTTCACGCAACGACATCGCTCTTGACCTCGGCAACGGCGCCATCGCCTCACTGCGTCGTCAGAACATGCTTCCTCGCGATTCATTCCGTGTCGGTGACCGCGTAAGAGGCATCCTGCTTCCAATCAAGGCCGACGGCAAGGGACCTCAGCTTGAAGTGAGCCGTACCAGCAATGATTTCCTCAGAGAACTCCTTACTACCGAAGTTCCTGAAATCGGTGAAGGCCAGCTGGAAATCGTAAATGTTGTACGTGACCCGGGCTACAGAGCCAAGGTTTCAATCAGAGCCAAGGATCGCCGCATTGATCCTAAGGGCGCATGTATCGGCATGAAGGGTTCAAGAATCAAGAATGTTTCCAATGAACTCTGCCAGGAAAACATCGACATCATCATTTACGATGACGATATTTCAAAATACGTAATCAACGCCATGGAACCTGCTGAAGTCAAGCAGGCAATCATCGACAAGGACAAGAAGCTTGTTCAGATCGGTGTTGACAACGATGAAAGAAAGTATGCCAAGGCCATCGGTTCAAACGGCCAGAACGTAAGACTCGCTTCTGCTCTTATCGGTGACGGCTGGCGCATCAATGTTATGACCGCTGATGAGCTGGAAAACAAGCAGCATGCTGAAAAGAACCGTCTGGTAAGCAGTTTCGGTGATATTCTCAACATCGACTCTGACTTCGCTCAGGCTCTTATCGATGCCCGTTTTGATACCATTGAACTGGTTGCATTCTCTGATCCTAAGGTAATCATGCAGGATGTTGACGGTCTCGATGATGAACTCGTTGCAGAACTTCAGAAGGTGGCAAGAGACGCCCTCAAGAACGTATCCACTCCGTCAGGCAAGCAGGTTGATGCAGCTTTAATCAATCTTGACGGCGTTGACAACGCAACCGTTCGCGCTCTCGCCGCCAAGGAAATCGCCACCCTTGACGATCTTGCCGAATGTGCTACGGATGACCTTCTGGACATTCCTGGATTTGATAAGGAAAAGGCAGGCAGTCTGATTATCAAGGCTCGTAACATTGCCTGGAATCTGGACGAACTGGAACAGAAGTAATAGTGCTGGTCGGACGGGAGACCTGTTTTTCCGTCTGAATGAAATCATAGGATTTTCAATACCGGTTGACAGTATCTGACAGGTAAAGATGTTTTAAATTTATCAGACAGTTTAAACCGGCAGGTATGCGGGGATAACCGGTCAGGTCGGAAAGGAAAGACAGCATGAGAGTCCTTAATGTTTTCAGTGAGATCAGTTGTTAACCATATAGTTTTAAGTGAATAAATATGACAGAAGAGAAAAATAAAGAAGAAGGTAAGAAGTTAACCCGTTTAAGTCGCAAGCCAAGCGGGAAGAGCAGTTCAAAGACCGGCAGTTCTTCTGAAATTGTTGTTAAGCGTTCTGCTCCGTCTGCCAACGAAATGTTGTTAAGAGAAGAAGCCGAAGCCAGAAGAAAGGAAGAAGAAGCCCGCGCAAAGGCTGAAGCTGACGCCAGAAAGAAGCAGGAAGAGGCCCGCAGAAAGGAAGAGGCCGAAGCGAAGAAGAAGGAAGAGGAAGCCCGCAGAAAGGCTGAAGCTGAAAACAAGAAGAAGACTGCAGACAATTCAGCTGAAAAGGAAGCCCGCAGAAAGAAGGAAGCCGAATCTCTGGAACTCCGCAGAGCCCAGGAACAGGAAGCTCTCCGCAAGATTGAAGAAGAATCACGCCGTGCAGCTGAAGCCGCAGCCAGAGAAGTTGAAGAAAATCAGAAGCGCTGGGACGAAGAAGATGCCGCACGTCAGGCAATGGAAGATTCAATTGATGACGATTCAACTTCACGCTACGTAAAGGAAGCTGAAGAAGAACAGGACCGCGAAGAGGAAAACAGAAACCGTCGCAAGTCCGCCGGCACCAAGATGCGTTCAGGCAAGAATGCACGTTCTGAAGATGAACATGACGACAAAATGTCCAGCAAGAAGAACGCCAAGCACCAGAAGAAGTTCAAGGGTTCAGCAAAGCTCAACCAGCAGATGCACGCCTTCAACAAGCCTGTTGCTCCGGTTACCAGAGACATCGTTATCGGTGAAACCATCACCGTTGCCGAACTGGCTCAGAAGATGGCCGTAAAGGCTTCTGAAGTAATCAAGGTGTTCATGAAGCTCGGTGAAATGGTAACCATTAACCAGGTTATCGATCAGGAAGCCGCTACACTTGTTGCTGAAGAAATGGGGCACAAGGTTGTGGTACGCAAGGAAAACGAACTTGAAGAAGAACTTCTCAACGATCGTGACGTAACCAACAATGCCGAACCTAGAGCTCCTGTTGTTACCATCATGGGTCACGTAGACCACGGTAAGACCTCTCTGCTCGACTATATCCGCAAGACCAAGGTTGCTTCAGGTGAAGCCGGCGGTATTACCCAGCATATCGGTGCATACCATGTACAGACCAACAAGGGTGATACCATCACCTTCCTGGATACTCCGGGTCATGCCGCATTTACCGCAATGCGTGCCCGCGGTGCCGCAGCTACCGATATCGTGGTTCTGGTTGTAGCAGCCGATGACGGCGTAATGCCTCAGACCATCGAAGCTATTCAGCACGCCAAGGCAGGTAACGTGCCTATCGTTGTAGCCATCAACAAGATTGATAAGCCGGCTGCCGATCCTACCCGCGTAATCAACGAACTCCTCCGTCACGGCATCGTGTCTGAAGAAATGGGCGGTGACACCCAGTTCGTACGCGTATCAGCCAAGACCGGTCAGGGTATCGATGAACTTCTTGACGCCATTATTCTTCAGGCTGAAGTTCTTGAACTCAAGGCCGTATACGAAGGCATGGCATCAGG
Organism: Ruminobacter amylophilus; assembly: GCF_900115655.1. Lineage (GTDB taxonomy): Bacteria > Pseudomonadota > Gammaproteobacteria > Enterobacterales > Succinivibrionaceae > Ruminobacter > Ruminobacter amylophilus. Next base: position 42,184 of record NZ_FOXF01000003.1, read on the forward strand.
CGTGGTTATCGAATCACGTCTCGACAAGGGCCGCGGTCCGGTCGCTTCCGTACTCATCAAGCAGGGTACCCTCCACGTAGGTGATATCGTTCTCTGCGGTCTTGAATACGGTAAGGTTCGTGCAATGAAGGACGAACTCGGCAGAAACGTTGAATCCGCAGGTCCGTCAATTCCAGTGGAAATCCTCGGTTTAAGCGGTGTACCTGTAGCAGGTGATGAAGCTACCGTGGTAAGAGATGAAAAGAAGGCCCGTGAAGTTGCCAACTACCGTCAGGGTAAGTTCAGGGAAATTAAGATTGCCCGTCAGCGCAAGGCCAAACTTGACAACATGTTCAAGGAAGGTACCGCTTCAGAACTCAGCATTGTGCTCAAGGCTGACGTTCAGGGTTCCGTTGAAGCAATCAGTGATTCCCTCATCAAGCTGTCCACCGATGAAGTTAAGGTTAACATCATCTACGGTGCCGTCGGCGGTATTACCGAAACCGATGCGACCCTGGCCGCAGCATCCTCAGCAATCATTCTGGGCTTCAACGTCCGTCCTGACAATGCAGCCAGAAAGGTAATTGAATCCAACAGCATTGACGTTCGCTACTACAGCGTTATTTACGACCTGATTGACGAAGTTAAGCAGGCAATGAGCGGTCTTCTCGGTTCAGAAATCAAGCAGCAGATCATCGGTATGGCTGAAGTACGTCAGGTGTTCAAGCATCCTAAGTTCGGTCAGATTGCAGGCTGTATGGTAACTGAAGGTCTCATCAAGCGTTCTGCTCCTATCCGCGTGCTTCGTGACAACGTGGTAATCTTCGAAGGTGAACTTGATTCCCTCCGTCGCTTCAAGGATGACGTGAGCGAAGTTACCAACGGTTTCGAATGCGGTATCGGCGTGAAGAACTACAATGACGTTCGCGAAGGCGACCAGATCGAAGTGTTTGAAAACATTGAAGTTAAACGTACTCTTGACTAACGTTCGGTATTAAACGGGAGGGAATGCTCCTCCCGTTGCCGAACGTATGCATGAGTATTTTTGAGGAGAAAATACGTCTTAATGGCAAAAGAATTTAGTCGTGCGGATCGCGTCGCACAGCAGATGAAGAGAGAAATCGCGGTTCTGCTGCAGCGTGAATTCAAGGATCCGCGTGTCAAGATGGCAACTGTAAGTGACGTAAGGGTTTCAGGTGACCTGTCTTACGCCAAGGTTTACGTTACCTTCCTGAATTTTAATAATGATGAAGCTGAAGTTAAGGAAGCAATAAAGGTTCTCAACAGAGCCAAAGGCTTTTTCAGAGGTCAGATCGGTCATCTGATGAAGCTCAGAATTGTTCCTGATATTTCTTTTTATTACGATAAATCACTGGATACCGGTATGAGACTTTCAAGTCTGATTACCTCAACCATCGCTCATGACAAGGCTTTAAGCAGGGAATTCGGCACTGAAGCTGAAGAAAATGCCGCAGAAGCCGCGGAAAATGAACAGAATCTTGAAGAAGAGGATTAAAGAAAAAACAAAATGCCACGACGAAGTAAGCGTGATATCAGCGGTATACTGCTGTTAAACAAGCCACAGGGAATCACTTCAAACGATGCCATGATCAGAATCAGAGGGATTTTCCATGCTCAGAAGGCCGGTCATACCGGGGCTCTGGATCCGCTGGCAACAGGCATGCTGCCGATTTGTCTGGGGGAAGCAACCAAATTCGCCCAGTTCCTGCTGGATTCCGACAAGGAGTATGAGGTAACGGCCAGATTCGGTCAGAGAACCACCACCAGTGATGCCGAAGGTGAACTGGTGAGCTCTTCTCCGGTGCATTTTTCAAAGGCTGAACTGCTTAAGGCCATGGCCGGTCTTACCGGTACCATCGAGCAGGTTCCAAGTATCTACTCTGCCTTAAAGTACCAGGGACGCCCTTATTACGAATATGCCCGCAAGGGAATTGATATTCCGAGAGAAGCCCGTACCATTACCATCTACAGCTTTGATCTTGAGGATGATTTTGAAGTGGCGGAAGGCGATATCTTTGATATCCGCATGAAAGTGAGCTGCTCCAAGGGAACCTATATCAGAACCCTGATTGATGATCTGGGTGAGGTTCTCGGCTGCGGTGCTCATGTAATCCGTCTGAACAGAACCAGGGTGAGTACTTATCCGGTTGACAGAATGGTTTCCTTCGAGGACCTGAATGCCATCGTTGATGAGGCACACAGCAAGGGGTTAACCGCTTTTTCTACACTTGATAATCTGCTTCTTCCGGTTGATACCGCAGTATCGGCTCTTCCTGAGATTGAACTGGATGAGATTCAGGGCAGGGACATCATGATGGGCAAGCGCATCAAGGTTACTCCGGTTAACATGCTGACTTCCGATCTTCAGCCTATAAGAATCTATGTCGGTCTGAATGACGGAAGTGACCGCAGATTCATCGGTGTCGGTGAAATCAGGTATGACCATTTGGCTCCGAAGAGACTTATATCCACGGCAAAACTTGATGACGTGGCAGAGCTTGTTTCCGAGGAAATCTTCGAATAGCCCTGAAACGCAGTTTCAGGAATAATGTCAAACTCCGGATACCCGCAGGATATCCGGAGTTTTTTATGCGTGTGATGCTGTAGAACGCTCGAAAAAGATTTGAAAAGAAAATCGGATAGAGCTTTACATTGCAGAGAACATCTGCTGCGAAATCGTGTCCTGATGCAATAGGATAGCTCGTTAAGCCGCACTACTGAAAGAATTTGTCTGTCGGCAGGAAGCAGTCACTGTTCCTTCATCTGAAAAGCATGTCTACTGTGTCAGCAGGTGGCTGCTTAAAATTTCCGAGAATCCTGTAAGGGCCAATTCACGCTTCATGCTCGTTCCGTATTGACGCCTCCGTTTATGGAAGTGCTCACATGCCTCGGAAAGAAGGGAATTCTTTTGCCGGAGTGCGGGAAAATATGGTAAAGATTGCAGGAAAGGCTGTTTTTTTAGGAGAGCAGAATTCATGAGGTGGTGACGATATCTTTCGGAATGATGTTCGGAAGGATATCGATAATAATTTGACATCCTTCCGAATAATGTTTATGCTGTGGTAAATGACCGATGCAATTGGAGAATGCCTATATGAAATCCTGTAAGGAAATGTCTGCAGTATGGAGTATATCAGAACGCAGAGTAAGGGAATTCTGCGAGGAAGGAAAGATTCCGGGGGCTGTTAAACTCGGAAGACAGTGGCAGATACCTGACGGAGCAGAGCGCCCCGCTGACAGTCGCATAGTTACCGGGAGATACGTTAAGTCTGGTGGGGCGAACGGCAGAAAACCGCTTCCGGTCGGGATTTCTGATTATATCCGGGCGCAGTCTGAATACTATTATGTGGACAAAACTCTTTTAATCAGGGATTTTCTGGATCGCAAAGCTCTTGTATCGTTGTTTACGAGACCAAGAAGATTCGGAAAGACTCTGAACATGGATATGCTGAGAGTCTTTTTTGAAATATCGGATGAGGATACGGGCCGGTATTTTGCTGACAAAGCCATTTGGCAGTGTGGCGAGGAGTACAGGTGCCATCAGGGAAAATATCCCGTAATTTTTCTGACATTTAAAGACGTTAAATATGATTCTTGGCAAGCAACGTTTGCAAAGATCTCTGGATTGCTTCAGGAAGAATTCGGGAGACACTCCGAACTTGGAAACAGTGACAGGCTTGCTAAATATGAGAAGGAATATTTTGAGAAGGTTCTGAATGGTGAGGCTGATGAAGTAGAACTTTCCTCATCTCTTCAAAAACTGTCAAAAATGCTTACCGTTCATTACAACAAGGCTCCAATCATCATTATTGACGAGTACGATACTCCGATTCAGGAAGGATATTCGAAAGAGTTTTATGATGAGATTGTGGGATTTATGAGGAATTTTTTTTCCGGTGCATTCAAAGATAACAGTAACCTGTCATATGGTTTCCTTACCGGTATCTTAAGAATAGCGCAGGAGAGTATATTCAGTGGTCTGAACAATCTGGCTGTCAGTTCGGTCATGGATGAGGAGTACGACGGTTATTTCGGGTTCACTAAACAGGAAGTTGGAGAAATGCTTTCTTACTACGGAGCCTCTGACAAAGCTGATGAGCTTAGGAATTGGTATGACGGCTATTTTTTCGGAAGTAAGGAAATATATAACCCATGGTCAGTAATCAATTATCTTTCCAAGGGATGTCTGCCACAGGCATATTGGGTGAACACCGGAAAAAATGAAGTTCTGGAAGATGTTTTGGATGCGGCAACGGATGATATCTCTGAAAAACTGTATTCACTTCTTCGTGGCGAACCTGTTATTGCTAGAATCGATCAGAACGTCGTGTACAGATCTTTAGCAGATGATCCTGCTAACATCTACAGCCTGCTTTTGGTTGCCGGCTATCTGAAAACCGTGAAGAAGGTTCTTCAGGGAGATGGAGCCTGGCTGTGTGAGGTTGCCATTCCAAACAGAGAGACTGCTGCAGTATATAAAAGTGAAATTCTTTCACATCTTATGCAGATTGGTGCGATGAGGAGAGCTACGGCCAACAAGATTGCAGAAAGCCTCTATGCACGGGACACAAAGAAACTTCAGGACGGAATCGAAGAGTATATGAAGAACAGCATCAGTTTCTATGATGCAGGTGCTGAAGGGTTTTATCATGGCCTGGTTCTTGGTTTAATCGCATTGATGGATAATCAATACAGGATCAGATCCAACAGGGAATCCGGTGACGGACGATATGATATCTGCATGATTCCGAGAGATAATAAGTATCCCGCTATACTAATGGAACTGAAATGGAATAAAGAACTGAATGAAGAGAATCTGGATGCGTTATCCGCAGAGGCTCTTAATCAGATAAACGTAAAAGGTTATGATGCCGAAATAAGAACTGAAGGTATAGCTGACAACATAAAATTCGGGATTGCCTTTTCAGGAAAAAAGGTCAAGATACGAACGGAATAAATTGCGGCATAACATATCTTCCTAATTCCTTTTTTTATCCTATGAATCAGTATGGTAGTGATGTTAGATGTTTAACAGAGTGTTCAATGATTTATTTTGATTGCCTGAAATACGTATTGAAATTACCGTTGTTCGGAAAAGCGGTGATGAAAAGAATTCTGTACTTAATTCCTGTCGGGATATTACGGACTAAATAATAAAAGGCATTATTGATAACAGCTTTGAATCTCTGACGGTAAATTATAAATTTACCGGATGTCGGAAAAAAAAGCGAAAGTCTGGAAAAAACGAGGCTTCAGGCATGATAGTGAAAAATCATGTCAGGGTGTGACATAAAATTCGTGTATTCCTGTTAAGTCTGTTAATATGCTTTGGCGGAGTGACAAAAGCTCCCCCGGGGAACTGACTTTCGGCAGTTCCCATATTCGTGCTGTTCATGATTTTTTCCTTAAAATACTCCGGTGCGTCAGATGTCGCACCGGAGTTTAGACTTACCGCGGACCGTAATTAACGTCCGCGGTTTTTAAGATGCGCCTAATTAGCGCTTGGTTGCAGCCTTCATTTCTGAAACGAATTTCTTCAGGGCTTCGTAGGTGGCGTCGATGTCGCCCAGATGTTCTGAAACAATCTTAACCAGAGCACTGCCGCTGATTGCACCGTCAGCACCGTCGGCAATAGCCTGCTTAACATGTTCAGGCTTGCTGATACCGAAGCCGAGGAGTGCAGGAGGAGCACCGTTTTCCTTCAGGAATTTAACGATATGGGAAATAGGCTTGCCTGCTTCCTTTTCCACCCCGGTAACACCTGCTCTGCTCAGCAGGTAGATGTAGCCGTGGCAGTTCTTTGCAATCTTGCTGAGAGTTTCGTCATCAGCGTTAGGCGGAGCCAGCATAACAAGATCAACACCGTTCTTCTTGGCCTCATCCTGCCATACAGGTTCCATTTCAATCATCTGAAGAGGAACGTCAGGAATCAGGACTGAATCAACACCGCTTTCGGCACAGAGCTTGAAGAAGGTATCAATGCCGGGAGCGAATACCAGATTCACGTACATCAGAAGACCGATAGGGGTATCAGGGTACTTGGCTCTGACCTTCTTGATTACTTCAAAACAGTTAACGGTATTGGCACCGCTGTTCAGGGCTCTGCGGTCTGACTGCTGAATGGTAGGACCGTCAGCACCCGGATCAGAGAAAGGAATACCGAGTTCAAGAGCATCGGCACCGCCGTCAATCAGGGCGCTTAATACCTTGAATGAATCTTCAACTGTCGGGTCACCGATAGTCATAAAAGGAACGAAAGCACCTTCGTTCTTAGCCTCTAAGCGGGCAAATAATTTTTCATAACGACTCATTAAAATTCTCCACGTTCCTTAAGAATGTTAGCTACAGTAAAGATATCCTTATCACCGCGACCGGACAGGTTAACCAGAATGGTCTGTTCCTTTTCCGGATTTGCTCTGGCTTCCTTAAGAGCCCATGCCAGTGCGTGAGAAGATTCAAGTGCCGGAATAATACCTTCGTGAAGTGATAATTCCTTGAAGGCGTTGAGAGCTTCTTCATCGGTAACTGAGTTGTATTCGGCACGGCCGATATCCTTGAGGTAGGCGTGTTCAGGACCTACTGAAGGGAAGTCCAGACCTGCAGAGATGGAGTGAGATTCGTGAATCTGACCGTACTTGTCCTGCATGTTGTATGAACGTGCGCCGAAGAAGATACCCTTTGCACCGTGACCTAACGGAGCACCGTGCTTGCCGGTTTCGATACCGTAGCCTGCAGGTTCCACGCCAACGAGACGTACGCCTTCTTCCTTAACGAAGTCGGTGAATACGCCGATTGCGTTTGAACCGCCGCCTACGGCAGCCACTACGATGTCAGGGAGCTTGTTGTTTTCAAATTCCTTGAACTGCTGCTTTGCTTCTTCACCGATAATCTTCTGGAAGTACTTAACGATTGAAGGGAAAGGATGCGGACCTGCGGCGGTACCGAGCATGTAGTGGGTGTTTTCGAAAGAACCTGACCAGTCGCGGAGTGCTTCGGTGCAGGCTTCCTTCAGAGTGGCAATACCTGTGGTTACAGGTACAACTTCAGCACCCATAAGTCTCATTCTGAATACGTTTGGTTCCTGACGCTTAACGTCAACAGCACCCATGTAAATGCGGCACTTAAGACCGAAAAGGGCGCATACGATGGAAGTTGCCACACCGTGCTGACCGGCACCGGTTTCGGCGATGATGCGGGTCTTGCCCATTCTCTTGGCAAGAAGAGCCTGACCGAGTACCTGGTTGGTCTTGTGAGCACCGCCGTGCATCAGATCTTCACGCTTTAAGTAGATCTTGGTCTTGGTGCCCTTGGTGATGTTTCTGCAGAGAGTCAACGGAGTAGGACGGCCTGCATAGTTGTAGAGCAGGTCACTCAGCTCAGCCTTGAAAGTTGGATCGTCCTTGTACTGTACGAATGCTTTTTCAAGCTGTAAAAGAGCCGGTACAAGGATCTGGGGTACGTACATACCGCCATATTCACCGAAAAACGGATTTAAAAGAGTTTCTGTAGACATTTCTTTTTAATTTCCTTTATTTAACAATTTTTTTCGGCACGCTTTTTCATGAATGCGGAAGCGTGCCACGTTTCTATTCTTCTGGTCCCGTCTTAATAGCTGGTTACGGCTTTAAGCGCGGCTGCTATCTTTTCCGGATTCTTTATTCCCGGAGCGTCTTCCAGACCGCTGTTTAAATCGAGACCCACGGTTTCACTCATATCCCTTGCCGCTGCGGCATTTTCAGGATTGAGACCTCCCGCCACGATAATTCTGCTTCTGTCTCCGGTCACCAGGGACCAGTCGAAGGTCTGTCCCGTACCTCCGAATCCGGAAGCGTTTCCGGTATCCAGCAGAACACGGTCTATGCCGGAGTTTTCCAGGTACTCATTTACCAGTTCGGCAGGATATACATTGTTCTTTACCGGTACGGCCTTCCATATTTTCACGTTCAGTTTCTTTTCGCTGAGAATGGCGGCAAGCTCACTGATGTAGGCTCCGTCCTCACTGCCGTGAAGCTGAATTACGCTGATGCCGGTTAAAGCTGCTGTTTCAGCAGCCTTTTCCGCAGGGGTATTTACAAAAACTCCCACGAATTCCTGATTGCATCCGGCATTGACGGCTGCAATTATAAGACTTTTAGCCTTCTCAGGTGTTATATATCGTGGTGATTTTTCCGCAAAAATCAAACCGTTGTAGTAAATTCCCGCTTTATGGGAGCTTACGGCATCCTCGATTCTGGTGATACCGCAGATTTTATTTTCACCGTATATGAGACGTCTGCACGCCTTATCTATGTCAGGTTCGGAGGTCAGACTGCTGCCTACGAGGAAGCCGTTCGCATAATGACGGAGATTAAGAACCTCGTCATGAGTGTAGATGCCGGATTCACTGATGATGACGCGGTCATCCGGAACCAGTGCAGACAGCTTTCTTACCTGATTGAGGTCCACGGTAAGTGTTCTCAGATTGCGGTTGTTGATGCCGACAATTCTGGCATTGAGCCTGATGGCTCTTTCAATCTCATCCTCATGGGATGCTTCGGTCAGAACTCCCATACCGAGGCTGTGTGCAAGATCGCGAAGCTCTGTATAGGCTTCATCGGTAAGCACGGACAGCATCAGCAGAATCGCATCGGCATTGTTGTGTCTTGCAAGATACACCTGATACGGATCGTAAATAAAATCCTTGCACAGTACCGGAATGTCCACGGCTCTGCTTACTTCGGCAATGTATTCGTACTTACCCTGGAAAAACGGTTCATCAGCCAGTACGGAAATGGCGCTGGCATATCTGCGGTATACGGAGGCTATTTCCACCGGATTGAATTCAGGTCTGATAAGCCCCTTTGACGGAGAGGCTTTTTTGCATTCCAGAATAAATACGGTTCTGTTACGGGTAAGAGCGTCATAGAAGCTTCTTTCAGATTTCTTCAGGGAACCTGCAAAGCTCTCCAGCGGCAGTTCCTGCTGCTTGCGTTCAAGCCATGAAACCTTGGCGTTGAGAATCGTGGACAGAACGTTTCCGTCTATTGATGCTGCATTGATGCGCGGATTTGCCTTAAGCTCCGCGCACAGAGCCTGTCCTTGGGTTCTTGGTTCTGCCATTCTTAATCTTCCTTAGTTGAGGCGATAACTTCGTTCAGGGTTCTTATTGCCTGACCGCTCTTGAGTGCATTCAGAGCCATTGTCACGCCTTCTTTGAGGGAAGCAGCCTTTCTGCCGAGGTAAAGCAGGGCGGCGGTGTTGATGGCTACGGCCGCATTCTGAGCCGGAGTACCGTTACCGCTCAGAATCTGCAGGGTGATGTCTCTGTTTTCTTCAGGTTCACCGCCGCGGATTTCGGTAATTGAGTATCTTTCAAGACCGAGTGCTTCAGGGGTTACGGTAGCGTATTCGATGGAGCCGTTTTCCTTAAGTTCGGCGTAGTAGGTTTCGTCATGAACGGCAAATTCATCGAGACCTGAACCGTAAGCCACAATGGCTCTCTTTACGCCGTTGGCCTTAAGAACCTGGGCCATGATTTCCACCAGGTCGCGGCAGTATACACCGATAACCTGATATTCAGCGTGAGCAGGGTTGGTTAAAGGTCCGAGAATGTTGAATATGGTACGGGTTCCCAGTGTCTTGCGGATAGGAGCGGCGTATTTCATTCCCACGTGGTATACAGGAGCAAAACAGAAAGTGAAGTTGTGTTCCTTAAGTGTTCTGAAGGCTGTTGCAGGAGACATTCTGATATTTACGCCTAAAGCGTCGAGCAGGTCTGAAGCCCCGGTCTTTGATGAAACACCGCGGTTGCCGTGCTTGGCAATGTGAAGACCTAAAGAAGCTGACAGAATGGCACTCATGGTGGAAATGTTGATGGTGTGCTGACCGTCACCGCCGGTACCTACGATTTCACCGACTTCAAAATCACGATTGAGTTCGAACGGAGTGGCTGCACCGATCATGGCTGCGGCCGCACCGGCGATTTCATTAATGGTTTCACCCTTAAGCTTGAGAGCGGTAAGAATTGAACCGAGCATAACCGGATCCGTCTTGCCGGTGAAGATGTCGGTAAACAGAGAGTATGCTTCTTCCTTGGTGAGATCCTTCTTGTTGTAGAGCTTTTCGATAGGATTCTTTTCGCATACGGTCTGGTTTACTTCCATGTATTCAAGACTCTGAATGAGAAGCTGCGGACCGTCGGCGGTCATTACTGATTCCGGATGGAACTGGAAACCGAGAACGTTGTTGTGACGATCAAATACTGCCATTACCATGCCGTTGTAGTCGGCAATAACTTCGAGAGATTTAGGTACGGAAGTGGCCACAAGTGAGTGATAACGTGCTACAGGCATAGGGTTAGGCAGCTTCTTGAACATGTCTTCACCGCTGTGAGTGATGTAGGAGGTCTTGCCGTGAACGATTTCGCCTGCAGGTCCTACGGTACCGCCGTAGTACTGACAGATTGCCTGATGACCGAGACAGATGCCGATGATAGGAAATCTTCCCTTGGCCTTACCGATAAGTTCAAGCATGCAGCCGGCTTCGGAAGGATTGCCCGGTCCCGGAGAAAGAACCAGGATAGGGGTGCCTTCACATGCTGACATCTTTTCGATGATGGTGTCAGCGCTGATTGAGTTGCGGTATACGCTTACGGCGTAACCGATGCTGCGGAACTGGTCGACCAGGTTATAGGTGAAAGAGTCAAAGTTGTCCAGTAAAAATATCTGCTTCATTTATCAGAGCTCCTGTAAGTTGGTACCGTGTGAAAGGGCAATGGCGTTGAGAACGGCTGCCGCCTTCTTTCTTGTTTCGTCTGCTTCGGCCATAGGCTGAGAGTCGTAAACGACACCGCAGCCTGCCTGTACGAAGGCCTTGCCGTCCTTCACGAATGCAGAGCGGATAACAATACAGGTATCCATACTGCCGTCACCGCTTAAGAAACCGATGGCGCCGCCGTAGCTGCCGCGTCTGGTCTTTTCGGTCTGACGGATAAGTTCTGATGCCTTAATCTTTGGAGCTCCGGTGAGAGTTCCCATGTTCATGCATGCCTGATATGCATGAAGAGCGTCAAGTTCCTGTCTGAGTGTGCCGATTACACGGGATACGAGATGCATTACGTGACTGTAACGGTCAACATTCAGAAGATCCTTTACGTATCTGGTGCCTGGTTCACTGATTCTGGCGATATCGTTTCTTGCCAGATCCACCAGCATCAGATGTTCTGCGTTTTCCTTCTTGTCCTGACGTAATTCAAGTTCAAGACGGCTGTCCTTGTCGAGGTCAATGGTACCGTCCTTTTTACGGGCACGGCCGCGGGTACCTGCTATAGGGTACATTTCAACCTGACGGTTGGAGCTGGTGTATTTTACTGAGCTTTCAGGTGAGGCGCCGAAAATGATGAAGTCTTCGTCCTGCATGTAGAACATGTAAGGGGAAGGATTGGTGTGCTTGAGCTTGTGGTAGGCGTTGATTGGAGACGGGCATGGAAGCATGAAGCTTCTTGACGGAACAACCTGGAATATATCGCCCCTGAAGATATTCTTTTTAAGCTGTTCAACAATATGACAGAAATCCTCGTCGCTGATGTCGGTTTCAACTCTGCTGCCCTTGATGGAGATTTCTGCGGGACGTTCAGGTTCCTGATAGGCGTCAAGCTTCTTTTTGATTGAGTACACTCTTTCTTTTATGTTTTCAGCTTCGTCACTGCTGAAGATAACGCCGTGAATTACGGAGTTGTGCTTGAGATGGTTAATGGAAACCACGGTATCAAGGAGATAGAAGCAGTAGTCAGGACAGGTGTTTACGCCTTCGCTTACTTCAGGAAGCTTTTCCACGGAAGCGATGAGATCGTATCCGAAAATACCTGCCAGAAGGAAGTCGTTAGGATCACTGATTTCAGGAGAAAGTCTGAGAATCTGTCTGAGAGTGTCAATGACGGTGAGTGATTTAAGACGTGAGTCTTCATCAAGGCTTCTGTCAACTTCAGGGTAGGTAATAACCAGAGAGTCAGCCTTTTCCTCAAGTCTGACTTCAGCAGGCAGAGCCTTCTTTAAGAGTTCTGCAGCTGCACGGCCGTTGCCGTTTAAAATCTGTACTGTTACCTGCAGACCGCGGCAGCTGATTCTTAATGCAGAATTCACGCCGAGAAGAGACTGGGTACCGGCCTTGGTATGAATTTCCATGGATTCCAGCAGAATGTTGTTTCTGGAGCCATTGGTCAATTCGTAGAAGAGTGCCAGCGGATCACTGATATGACCGCTTTCTTCTTTTATCAAATCAATCGTCATAATCTAACGTTCCTTTTGTTACTGTATCTTTAAACTAAAACCTAAAAGAAAGGCCCGCAGTTCTGCGGGCCTTTCAAGAATCTTGCTATGTTATTTAAGCATGTGCAATTCCACCCGCGTCTTATCGAGTGTGCCACCAAGAGAATGCATTAAATAACTTTGAGAAAAACATTTTTTAATCCTGAAAAAGATTTATCAACTGCGGTAATTCTACAAACTTTAAAAAACGATATCAAGAGAATTTTAAAATAATTTGATACAGATCATTGTGTATTCATATCAGTCGACAGTGTTTTATCTTCAAGTGCCTGAAAATGGCTGTTTTATAGGCATTTTGCTTAAAAAACATGCATTTGTCTGCCTGCTGTTCCGGGCCGTTAATCCGACGGATGCCGTTTTCTGAAAAACATGTACTTCGGTGAGTCCGCGGTACTTATATTTTTACGCCGTTACAGTTATAATTTCATTAGAATACATATAGGCGAAAAGGCTGGGACGGCTATGGCTAAAACTAACATGAACATGCTCAGCGGTTCATTATGGGACAAGATATTTATTTTTGCGATACCTCTGGCGATAACCGGAGTTATTCAGCAGATATTCAATGCGACTGACGTTGCCATTGTCGGACATTATGTGGGCAAGCATGCCATGGCGGCCGTAGGCTGCAATACGCCCGTTGTAGCCCTGATGGTGAATCTCTTTATCGGCATAGCCCTGGGTATCAATGTCGTTAGTGCCGGATTCATAGGATTGAATGACAGGGAAAAAATCAGCAGAACCGTTCACACCGGCTATGCCGTGGTGCTAGTTCTGAGTATTTTTATTTCAGCCGTCGCCATTCTGTGTTCTTCGTACATCATGGGGCTTCTCAATGTGCCTTCTGAACTGATGGATCAGGCTTCACTGTACTTTAAAATCATCATGGCGGGGCTGCCTCTGACTGCCGTATACAACTGCGGGGCTGCGGTTTTTGCAAGTCACGGTGACACCAGAACTCCTCTTTTGTGTCTTACCATTGCAGGCATCATTAACGTGGTGCTCAATATATTTTTCATAACATGCCTCAACATGAAGGTGGAGGGGGTTGCCATTGCGACTGTAGCTGCCAGTGCGGTGAGTGCGCTGATGCTTATTTTTTTCCTGAGAAAGGACGAGACCTTCAGTTTCAGTCTGAGACAGTTTACACCTGACAGAGCCATCATGAACAGGATCCTTAAGATAGGACTGCCTGCATCTCTTCAGGGAATGGTGTTTTCGCTGTCCAACACCTGCATTCAGTCTGCGATAAACAGTCTGGGGGCAGATGTGATGGCCGCATCGGCAGCTGCCTTCAATATAGAAATTCTGGTGTATTTCCTGCTGAACTCTTTCGGACAGGCCGCGACAACCTTTATAGGACAGAATTACGCCGTCGGCAATATAAAAAGATGTTTTGAGATTACCAGGGTCTGTTTGTGGCAGAACATGATTCTTACCCTTCTTCTCTCGGGATTCCTTCTGTATTTCGCCCGTACGTTCCTGCTTCTTTTTACTGATGATCCTGATGTTATTGAGATTGGCAGACTCCGTCTCATGTTTATTCTGCTTCCTGAAGGCATAAATGTTCTTCTTGAAGTGATGTCCGGAGCCATGAGAGGGTACGGCAGGTCTCTTACTCCGGCCATGATGGCTCTGGCGGGAATATGCGGTATCCGCATCATATGGGTTTATACCGTCTTTTCACGCAGTCCTGATTTTGCGGTACTGATGACCTGTTATCCGGTAAGCTGGTTCTTTACCACTCTGGCTATTATCATAGCCTATATAAGATTCAAAAACAGGCATCTGATTCCGCTCACAGTGAAACAGCATGGATAGGAACAGCCAGACTTATTCGATGCAAAAAATCCTCGGACATCTGTCCGGGGATAATTCAGAAATTCTGCAGTTATAAGAAGCTGCAGGTTAGTATGAGATTATGCAGCAGACTGATCTTCAGGAGAAATTTCATCGTCGTTTTCAGCTTCGCTGTCTTTAGTCTCCATGGCGATTTCTTCATTCCGGAGATCGGCGGTTCCGCCAAAGCCCAGTGCATTAAACTGCTTTGTAATCAGAGCCTTGCTAACGATGCTTATGTTGCTGATGAGCTTTCCGAGTTTGTTGTCCAGAAGTTTTGAGATCTGTAATCTGGCAACGTCATCCAGATGTCCTGTCAGCCAGTAATAGTCAATTTTCTTGAGCAGTATGTCGTAGCGCACAATTAAATTGATGAACCTGGATACTGCAGGACAGTTTACCATCAGTTTGAACTCTTTTTCTGAAGATGATTTTACGCAAAGATAACTGTCAGACGGCAGCTGTTTTTCCTTATATTTGTCGGCGTACTCATTTTCAATCTCAGAATAGTAATTTTCAACTTCCATCCAGGTATCATTGATGAATTTCTGCATTGACTGCTTTATGGAATCTTCTATTTTTAAGGTCGGAAGCGGCATCTGAGTGGCAACGAAATAAAGAACCTTTCTTATATGTGAGAAACTTCTTGTCATTATTATCTGCGGTTTTTCAAGACTTAATGTGATATTACGTTCAATTTGAGAGGTAGCGTATGCTTTTGTTTTTTCTTTTTGATATGTCATTTTTTATTTTCTCTTTTTTAAATAATCTTTGTGAAGTTATTTCCGTATAAATACCGTTTTTCCGGAGTTTTCGGAAAATTCTTCAGTTTTTGTAGTGCCATTGACTGTTTAATACTGTTATATATGATATAACAAAACCGATATTATGTTAATAAAATACCAACATATGTTACTTATATGCTGATTATATTCTTGTTAATGTTATGTTGCAACGTGAAAATGTTGCATGTGTAAATAAAAATGATAATGCGTGCGGATTGTTTTCACGTAAGATCACCGAAAAATTCCGTAACGGCCTTAAGCCTTTGGTCATGAGAACATGAGAAAAACGAGGATTAATCACTGTAAAGTAAAACTGCATAGGTGATAAAATGATGCTGCAGTGATGGATTAAGTCCATTTCATCATTACGGATAAATAACGATTGTTGTCATGATTTTTTGGAACTGTCGTCTCTTTTAAAAGTGAGAGGCGGAAAAACAGAAGTCATGTAAGTTGAGGAATATATGAGCAAAGTTCTGGTATCCGGTCTGCTGAATTACGAAACCACCGCACGTATCCGCGGATTTCCGGTTGAGTACTATCCGATAGATTATGATTTCTTCGGTGTAAACAGTTCTCTTTCCGGAGTGGCTTTCAACATAGCCAAAGCCATGACGGTTCTGGGAAATGACGTCAGCCTGGCGTCACTTGTCGGAAATGATTTGGTTGCCGACATGTTTTACGCCGAGCTGAAACGGCTGGGTATTGAAACAGGTCACGTGGTACGGAAACTCAAAGATACGCCGGCTTCCGTCGTACTTTATGATGAATCCGGCAGAAGACAGATATACTGCGACCTCAAGGATATTCAGGAAACCGCTTATGACTTTTCCGGTAATATGCTGGATGATGCTGATGCGGTTGTCGCCTGCAACATCAATTTCAGCCGTCCGCTGCTGGATATGGCCAAAAAAAGGAATAAACTCATAGCTACCGATGTTCACGTCCTGTCAAATCCGGACGATGACTATAACAGGGATTTCATGCGTTATGCGGATATACTGTTTCTGAGTGATGAAGGAATATCCTGGGATAAGAAGGATTTTCTCAGAGCTTTAGGTGATCGCTACCATAATCAGGTCATTGTTCTGGGAATGGGGGCGAAAGGTGCCATGCTGTATATGCCGCACCAGAACGTTATCGTTGAACAGCCAGCCTGTCACGTGGATAACGTAAAAAATACCGTCGGAGCCGGAGACGCGCTCTTTTCAGCTTATCTTCACTATCATCTCAGCGGCCTTACTCCCGTTGAGGCGTTAAGAAGAGCTCAGATGTTCGCCTCTCTGAAAATCAGAAGCCACGGAGCCGCCGACGGTTTCGTGACACCTGATGAAATCGAAAAAAACATTCATTAACATTGTCTGTGTCAGCGTAAATGCAAGAGCAAAAACACGTTAGGTTTATATTGGAGAAAACAGTGAAATACGTTAGCAGGTATCTGTCTCTGATTGTGGTTCTGGTAACCATATTTGCATATTTTGTCGATAACAGTTTTACTTCCTGGGTCGGCAATCCCGAATTCTTCAACGGCTGGATAAATATTACGAATCTGCTGATTGTGGTTATGTGCGGTATGGGAATGACCATGAAATTCAGCGATTTCCGGGTACTGGTCTATCATCCGAAGAACGTGATTTTCGGTGAAATGGCTCAGTTTCTCATCATGCCTCTTGCCGGTTTCCTTCTGTGCATGCTTTTCAGACTGCCTCCTGAACTTGCGGTAGGTGTTATTCTTGTCGGGTGCTGTCCCGGCGGTACTGCCTCAAACGTAATGACCTTTATGGCAAAAGGCAATGTTGCTCTTTCAGTGGGAATGACTGCCGTATCGACTCTTCTTGCTCCGTTTGTCACTCCTCTTCTGACAGCTCTTTATATAGCTCTGTACACCAGCTCGGCCGAACATGCGGTAATTAATGTTGATGCCGTCAAAATGTTTCTTGATATCGTGAAGATAGTGATTATTCCTGTCTTTGCCGGCTGTCTTTTCAATTACTTTTTCAGCGGTTTTACCAGAAGGATAGTGAATTATCTGCCTCTCGTTTCCTGCCTGGCCATCTGCATGATTGTCGGAGTGGTAATTGATGCCAACAGTGCAAAGCTGTTTGAAAACGGACTGACCATTGTAGCGGTGGTGGTACTGCATAATATCATCGGGTATGCCATGGGTTTTCTCATCTGCAGAATGTTTCGTATCGGCAGGGCGGAACGCAATGCCATTGCCATTGAGGTCGGAATGCAGAATTCCGGTATGGCGACCACTCTTGCAGGTACCTGTTTTTCAGGTCTTGCACTTGCAACCGTTCCAGGTGCCATATTCAGTGCATGGCACAATATATCAGGGGCTGTGGTTGCAGGCATAATGGCCCGTTTTTCGGAAAAAGACGAAAAGCCAGGCAGGATTCAGTATAACGGTTAACCTGTCTTTTTCTGAACATCAGTTCTGTGGAAAGGTCCCGGATTTCATGCTGTCAGAATGATGAACAGATAAAAACAAAGAATCCCCGCTTTTGCGGGGATTCTGATTATAGCTCGACAGAACCTGATTAGATTAGTTGGTGAAAAGACCAACCTTAAGATCTGTAGCATGATAGATTGGGGTTCCGTCAACGGAAACCACGCCGTCACCGATGCCCATAATCAGCTTGCGCATGATTACGCGCTTGAGATTGATGGTATAGGTAACCTTCTTTGCAGTAGGGAGAACCTGACCGGTGAACTTAACTTCGCCTACACCGAGAGCTCTTCCCTTGCCAGGACCGCCTTTCCATCCGAGGAAAAAGCCTACAAGCTGCCACATGGCGTCAAGGCCGAGACATCCGGGCATTACAGGATCTCCCGGGAAGTGGCACTGGAAGAACCAGAGATCAGGATTGATGTCCAGTTCAGCAACAATTACACCTTTGTCAAATTCACCGCCTGTGTCACTGATCTTGATGATACGATCAATCATCAGCATGTTTGGCGCAGGTAACTGGCTGTTACCCGGTCCGAATAACTCACCACGGCTGCATGCGAGAAGGTCTTCCTTTGAGAAAGAATTTACGCCTCTGTCACACAGAGACAGCTTATTTGAAGTGTCTTCCAAAATCTAATTCCTTATTAATTTTTATCCCTGTATATGCGGGAATCGTATTGCACTGAGGGGTATTTTATCCTATTTGAATACATATTTACAGTGTAAGCATGTAAATTTAAAAAAATAATGTAATCTACTGTATGTTTCCTGAAAATTTTTACTGCCGGCACCGGTCCTTTCAATAGGAAAGGGGAACCTTTACGGTTCCCCGTGATGACTATTTGCCGAAGATTCTTGCAAAGAATCCCTGTTTTCTTACTCTGGTTTCCTGCTCTCCGAGGCTGTCCAGATACTCTCTTATGATGTTGTAGAGGGTAGTTTCCTGATTTCCAGTCTCTGCTTCGCCGGAAGATGAGTTCTGCTGGTCATTGTCGGCTTTTCTGCGTCCTTCGATGAGACCTGCCTTTATGCCCGTAAGAAGTTCAACGGCCTCATCAACCGTTTTTACGGGATAGATATGGAAACTGCCGTTTTTTACGGCATTCACAATCTCGTCGTTCAGAACAAGAGACTGTCGGTTGCTTTCAGGGATAATTACGCCCTGGGTCCCCGTTATGCCCTGAATCTTGCAGATGCGGTAGAATCCTTCAATCTTTTCGTTCAGACCTCCAACAGGCTGTACGTTGCCCAGCTGGTCAAGAGAACCTGTAAGTGACAGATTCTGTTTAATAGGTTTGCGGGACATGGCGGAAAGAATCGCGCACAGACCGGTAAGCGACGCACTGTCGCCGTCAATTTCGTTGTAGGACTGTTCAAACACCAGATTTGCACTGACCGGAATGGATTCGTCGCGGCCGAAGGTGTTGGTGAGATATCCGTTGATAATCATCATGGCCTTGGTATGAATCTGTCCTGCCAGATCCGCCTTGTGTTCGATGTCGGAAATGTCACCTTCGCCTCCGGAATGAATGGTGGCTGTAATACGCGTAGGTTCACCGTATTCAAAATCCTCGGCATAGGTGCTGATGACTGAAAGACCGTTAATCTGGCCGATAACCTCTCCCTGAGTCTGCAGCAGCATCTGTTTGTCTCTGACAAAGTCGGAAGAACTTTCTTCAGACTGATTGCTGCGGAAAATTCTGTGTTCCAGTGTTTCTTCGATTATTTCCCGGGTTATCTCGGCTGATTCCTTTCTCGCGGCCAGCCCCGACGCTTCACAGATGATGTTGATCAGAGTGTTTTCATCAAGTACGAAATCCTTCTGGCTTTCCGCCTGGCGGCAGCTGAATTTCAGAAGACGCAGGGCGGCTTCGTCATTTACCGGCAGGTAGCCGTTGTATGAGACCAGTGAACGGATGTATGAAAGATAGTCCTTCCCGTGTTCCCTGATGGAAAAATACGATGATATGTCGGTTCTCAGGTAGAACGAACGGTCGCATAACGGATCAAGGTTGTGCAGCTCTGCAATTTCAAAATAGGAACCGGCGATAATAACCTTTACGTTTATAGGTGTCGGTTCAGGGTTGAAGAACGGAACTATGTTGGTGGTTATTTCCACCGGATTTTCCCAGTCCAGCAGACCAGAGTCCAGAGAACTCTTCAGTTTGAACCACAGCATAGGATTGTGAATGAGTTCTTCTGCCGGAATAATCAGAAAACCGCCGTCAGCCTTTCTGAGCAGACCGGCTTCAAGCAGGTGGTGGTGAGAATAGGTGGTGCCGTTTTCGGTAAGATAGTTTACGCCGCCGAACAGCTTTTTCCAGGTAAGATCTCGGGCGTAGATGACGGGAGCCTTTCCTTCCTCGTGACACACCATGAGATTCATCAGTACAGGGTAGGTGAATTCGCCGCCCTTGGCCATGAATATTGAAAGATCCGACAGATAGGTTTCCAGCTTGGTGTTGCCCGGCTGTTTTTTCATAATCTGCAGAAAATCATCTTCAGCGTTGATCTTGTGGTTGATCTTGTTGAGAAGTTCGATAATCTGCTTGTTGAACTCATCTGCAGTTCCTGTCTTGATATGAAGCCAGGTAGGTGCCAGTTCATTGTTGAGATTCTCGGCATAGATGATGTCGTGCAGTTCTCTCGGCGGATGTTCACATCCTAAAAGCAGATCCTTTATGCATTTTTCCGGATTGCAGCCTGCCGTATTTAGCAGCATGATTGGATTCGGTTTGGAAGTGTATACCAGTTCCTGAATGGCGTTCTGAGCTCTTTTCTGGAATGATGCGAAGGTGACGCCGTCTTTATGTTCGGCATTGAGCAGTTCCTGAAAATCCGGTAATAATTCTTGGTGTTTTAATTCTTCCATATTCTTTCGGCTCTTTTTTATCTGGCGGTCATGCCGCCATTAGGCTTCTGTTTAATTTTCTTCTACTTCATTAAGGATATCATACAGTTTTACTCTGACTGTGTCAGATAAAAATTTAAGATATTGAGTGTCAGGTATCTATAAATCCGCAAAATACCGATCAAATCGACATTGTTGCTGTTTTTTGTATGACAGGGGCGTCATAAATAAGGAAAAGATCCTTTTGAGCTCCTCAAATAATGTTTAAATGATAAGTATAGAATCCTCTGTTTTTCGTGCCTGCGTACCTCAGAATCGTCCGGCACCCGGTCTTCCGTGAGCATGACATGGTAACGGCCGGATCCGAAGCATACTAAACGACAGGATGACATTATGTATCTGGAAAGAATTGAAATAACAGGATATCGCGGTATTTCAAGACTGACGGTAAATTTTAACAATCAGACCGTGCTCATAGGTGAGAACTCCTGGGGTAAAAGCTCTCTTTTACGTCTTTTATGGTGTGTGCTCGGCAACGGCGAGGTTCCCTATGAATTCGTGGAGGATGATTTCCGCAAAGAGGTATCTGACTACCAGTTCGAACGCTATGATGAGGAAAAACAGACAAAATATCTGCATGAGAAGGATATTTCCGTGGTGCTGGTGTTCAGAGAGGTTGTCCTCGGGGCCGCGCTTAAGGATTCCAGACTTCAGAGACTGTACCCCGCATGGGTGAGGTGCCGTGATTCATACAGCAGGGTCTTCTATTATCTCCACGGTCATATGAACTGTAACGGTTCCGTCTTTACTGATCATTCCTTCCTTGACGCCAACGGAGATCTGCTTAATCAGCATGTCAGCATGATGAAGCAGGTAGTGTCTCTGCTGGCTCTCAATCCTCTTTTCCGCATTCGTGACCGCCGCCGCGGCAATCACGGACTCGATTTTGGCGGTGATGCTGACAATACGTTTCGAAGGGAACAGGATTACGGTTCCGAAAGTACCGGATATCAGAACGGCTTTGATAACGGAGATTCCGAAGATTATGATTATTCCGGAGATGATGTTTCTGAGACTTCTTTCAATACTGCGGGAGCTGATGACGTCGGCAGAAAAAATCAGGTTTTCGGCAGAAAATCTGGTCAGCAGAAGGCTCTGGAACACATCAGACAGAAGCTGCCGAAGTTTCTTAAAAGCATGATTGTGTCTGACGGTGAAAATGTTGCGGATACGCTTCTTTCGGAAAATCTGGATGCCATCAATACGCTTCTTGAGCATTATTTCTCCATCGTTCCTCCGTTATCACGGACGGCAAGGGGAAGCAAGGGGCGTAAAACCGGCAGGGACATACAGGATATAGTTTTAAGACCTGTGTCCAATGAAGCCTTCGGTTCGGTAAGCAAACTGCTTAATCATTCCGGAAAACGCAGCATCAAGATAATTCTGTCTCTTATAGTGGCTTCCTTCGTCGATGATCTTGAAGGCCGGAAGATTGACAGTCAGGCCAGACCGATAGTGGTGTTTGAAGATATCGAATCCCGTCTGCACCCTACAGTGCTCATGAATATCTGGAATCTTGTTGATCTGATGCCCATTCAGAAAATTGTCACCACAAATTCCGGGGATCTGCTTTCTGCCGTGGCATTAAGTGACATCCGAAGAATGTGCAAGACCGTAAGCAGCGTGGAATGCCGGTTCATAGATGAAAAGAAATTCAATAGTGATGAAATGCGCCGCATAGCGTTTCATATCCGCATAAACCGTCCTATGAGTCTTTTCGCCAGGGCATGGATATTCGTTGAGGGGGAAACAGAAATCTGGCTGCTTAACGAGTTTGCCGCAATTCTGGGGATAGGACTGCAGGCCGAGGGTATCAGACTGGTGGAATACGCACAGTGCGGAGCCGGACCTCTGATAAAGCTGGCCAATCAGCTGGGAATTTCCTGGCATCTTCTGGCGGACGGTGACGAGGCCGGCGTAAAGTATGCGAGAAGCGCAGGAAACGGAGACAGTGATGACTGCGTGACACTGCTTCCTTCTGTTGACATAGAGCATTTTCTGTATGATTTCGGGTTTGCCGATGTCTACAGACAGAACTGCGGGGTTTCCAGTACGCATAATTTAAGCCGTAACAAGATTATCGACATGGCCATCAGAAGAAAAAGCAAACCGGGAATGGCTCTTGCCGTGGTGGATGAAGCAAGAAGAAGGGGAAAACGCAGCATACCGCATCTTTTTCAGAAAATTCTGGTAAAGGTGAAGAGTGAGGCCAATAACCGTCACTGACGGAACGAGAGCGGCACATCCTTTACGTTTTCTGCCGGGCGGGGACCGGTTTTCTTTGTATTATTTTTTCAAAAAAACTTTCAGAAAAAATAATTTTTATGAAAAAAAGTTAAGCTGAAAGTAATGTCTGTTTACAAAAAAGTGTGATTTTTAAAAAATTTTCACATTTTTAAACACTAAAACACGATATGTATGTCAAATTTTATGACAATTATAATGATTTTATAAAAAATGATTGTTATCATATGCGTGTTAGGATTTTTTATCCTGATATACCGAAAACACGGAATAAAAACAAAGAAATATAATAATAAATAGTGCGTTTTTTAAGCACTTACAAGCCACATCAGGCAATGGGAAAAAAAGACATGGTTTTCAGAATGAAAGTCATGTCTTTTTTCTTTTTCATGTTTTTGTCTTAAAGTTTTCATCCGGCTGCAGGCCTCAGACAATCGGCGTTTTCGGAGACAGTTCCCGGGTAGAGTGTTTTATAATGAGGCGCAGACAGCCTTTATTACCAATCTTTATCTTGCAGTTATCAAACTTGTGGTAAAATTCAGAAGGTATTTTATTTGTCCGGAAAATGCGAAAATCACGGGATTTTCCGGGCAGTTTTTCAGTATACGGAATCAGAAATGCGTAAGATCATAAATATGGCGGCAGTAGCGGTTAACACTACTCCTCTTGATATAGATAATAACATTGAATTAATTTATCAGGCCTACAGCGAAGCCGTCGGCAGCGGAGCCGATGTGGTTCTTACTCCGGAACTTGCGATTACCGGATATGGTATGGAGGACATGTTCTATGTATCCGAAATCATGCATGAAATTCCTTCACTGGTGGTTTCTCTTGCGGCAAGACTCAGGGAAAACACCTACCTTGCAGTCGGTTTTCCTTATCTTGTGGACGGCGGTCAGCTTTACAATGCAGTGGCTCTGCTTACAAAGGACCGGGTTCTCGGCATAGTA
Organism: Ruminobacter amylophilus; assembly: GCF_900115655.1. Classification (GTDB taxonomy): domain Bacteria; phylum Pseudomonadota; class Gammaproteobacteria; order Enterobacterales; family Succinivibrionaceae; genus Ruminobacter; species Ruminobacter amylophilus. The sequence goes on from NZ_FOXF01000003.1 coordinate 65,676, forward strand.
TTCAAGCAGCATCTTGCCCGCAGCGGCATTCATTACGAACCGAGATGGTTCAATCCGTGGCATGCAGGTTCAAAGATAGAACTGGACTTTGCTGGGCAGAAGGTTCCGGCGGGGGATATCGTAATAGTTATTGACGGCGTGCGCATCGGTTTTGAAATCTGTGAGGATTCATGGGTTGCCGATCGTCCGGGCCGTTCACTGTATCTGCGCAACACTGACATTATTCTTAATCCGAGCGCCTCCCATTTTGCCATCGGCAAACAGCAGGAACGTTCCCATTTCATTATCGAAGGTTCAAGAACCTTCGGAACCGTGTACGTTTACGCCAACCTTCTCGGCTGTGAATCAGGCAGGGCGGTTTATGACGGTGACTGTATGATTGCCTCTGGCGGAAAGCTGGTTGCCGTAAGTCCTCGCTTAAGCTTTACTCCTTACAGAATTCTTCAGGCAACCTGTGACCTGCGCGTTAACCGTAATCAGAGAGCTCAGTCAAGCATGCTTCTCAACGTGTCAGACGCCTACTCTGACGGAGTGGTGTTCACTGACTGCAGATTCAATGACGAAAGTGATACGGCTCCGATTGCCGGGGCTGTTTTTCTGGCTCCGGAAAATGAGGAGGAGGCGGTTACCAGAACTGTTGCTCTCGGTCTCTGGGACTGGATGCGCAAGACTCATACCGGCGGATACGCTCTGAGTCTCAGCGGCGGTGCCGATTCCGCTCTCTGTGCCGCGATGGTTTACTATGCCATGGCGGAAGGTCTTAATGCCAACGGTTATGAAAGCTTTATGAATACCATGGCCGGCTGCGGTCTGAAATTTGAGCCTAAGGCAGAAGGTGTTTCCTACGAGGAATACCTAAAGACCGTGATTATGCCTAAGGTTCTGGTTACCCTTTATCAGGGTTCTCAGTATTCAGGTGATGTAACCTTCAATGCCGCCAAAGGACTTGCCGAAGAAATCGGAGCAAATCATAATCACTGGTCCATTGCTGAACTTGTAAAGGAATACATCAGACTGGCAGACAGTCTGACTCCTGACAGACCTATGACATGGGAAACAGATGACCTTGCTCTGCAGAATATTCAGGCTCGAGTACGTTCTCCTGGCATATGGCTTCTTGCAAACCGTGCCAACAAACTGCTGATAGCCACCTCCAACCTCTCTGAAGCTTCAGTTGGCTACTGTACAATGGACGGTGATACTTCAGGCGTTATTTCTCCTATAGGAGGTATCAGCAAGTCAAGAGTTCTTAAAATCAACCGCTACATCATGGAACAGGGGCTGTCTGTACTGGACAACCGTCTGTACGCTGAAGACAGACTCAAGCTTGCTTCAATGAGTGCCATTGTGGCTCAGGCTCCGACCGCCGAACTTCGTCCTGTGGAACAGACTGACGAGGGCGATCTGATGCCTTATCCGCTTCTTGATGAAATCCGTTCACTGACCCAGAACGGCAATCTGACGCCAAAGGAAGTGTTCATTGAACTGTGCAGAAGTTCTTTTGCCGAAAAGATGTCAAAGCAGAGTCTGCTGAATTCTGTCCGCCGTTACTACAGACTGTATACTCGTAATCAGTGGAAGAGAGAAAGAATCGCCGCTTCATTCCATATTGAACGTGACAGCGCGGATCCGAAGACCTTCAGACGCTTCCCTATACTGTCGTCAGCTCTCAGCAGGGAAATGGCGGCTCTGAACGCTTATGCGGTTTCCATCGGGCTTGAATAATATCCAAAGGATTTTCAGAATGGTAAAGGAAAAGTTTAAATCTTCAGCAGCCGGTTTCACCGGTATTCTTTCAGCGCTGACTGCCGCTGCAGTGATGTCGTTTTCCGTGGCCGGATGCGGTCTTGTGGCGATGGGAATAACCGAGTCACTGGGAAGTCCGGATTTAAAGAAAATCAGTAATGCAAAAGAAATCGGCTATGCCGTAACCTTCAGAACTCCTGCAGTTGCGTCCGATGTTACCGCGGAGGAAACGGCGGCCGCCAGAAAGAACGGCACCACCTTTACCATGCTGACCACTCAAAAGTACATCATCCTGGATATCGTCAGAAAAAACAATAACAGAGTATCCAGAAAAATGAGAGTAATTGAGTATCCGGATAAGGATCTGTATGCTCTTGAGCTCAGCGTACCTGCGGAAAAAAACACTCATAAGCGTTACGCTTATGCTTTTCCTGATGAATATACATTAAGTCAGGCGGTTGGGTTCGCTGATTTCTACAGCCTGAGAGGTTTATCCAATTATCTGATTTCAGTAAAGGATAAAGACTGTACAGGTCCGTCAGGTGAAACCTACAGGGAACTTGAACTTATTTCCGCATGTAAAGGGAACGGCTTCAGGTACAAGGTGGAATCATTCATCAATTTTGATCATGGCTTTATTTTCCCTAAGTACTTTTCCTATATGGGGCCGGCATCTGAATCCCATTATTTTGAGGTGGACGGTGTCAGAAACGTTAATTCCGACAAGGTCAGGGCTTCCTCAAAGCTTATGAATGAAGTAAACAGGGATTTCAGTCAGAAGCTGGCGCGCGGACTTGCTAAAAGGGCAGATGCTTCGGACATCAGAACCATAAGAAAGCTGGTTGAGGATAAATAGACCGGCGGAATGATGTTTTCTTAAGTCACAGGTAAACCTCCGAAATTAAAGTTTCGGAGGTTTGTCTTTTATAGGAAATTAATGCCTGGTGTCTTCCCAAAAACTGTTAGGAAACGTATAGTTTTGTTTTTTACACAAGAGGAGAAAATCAACGAATATCCGGTCTCATCTATTCGTTAATAAAAAATTGCTCTCCGGAGGAAAAATTACATCAATATTTTGGCCTCTCTCCCCTGTACTTAAAGTGCAGGGGATTTAAGTAGACAATGTTCAGAATTAATCCTGATCTTCGATGATTTCCTCAGCTGAAGATTCAGCTTCAGTATTGATAATCGCATTGTTTACCGGACGACCCTTGCTGGTCTTCTGAATGTCTTCAAGCGGCATGTTCAGTGAATTTGCAACGGATTCGGCAATTGTTTCCTTGCAGCTGTACAGCATTGAAATAAGATGCTTGAGGAGATTGTCTTCAATTTCAGCTTCCTTTTCCTCATCCGGAGTTTCAGGAGCCTTGTCTTCCTTGATACCGAAAAGCTGGTCTTCAATGGACTGCATTGATTTTGAAGCAGTATTGTTAAACCATGGGGAATCTGGATTGTCAAATTCCTTAATCAGAATTGATTCGGCACTAGGAATGCTTACCTGCTGTCTCAGATCGTCCTTGAGGTAAATCTCCCTGCCTGTTCCGGTATCCAGTTCATACAGACTGTCCGGTTCAACATTCTGACCGAGTTTGAGTTTCTGTTTGCTTTCCTCTTCGCTGAGGACATTGTTTTTCAGAACGTCATCAATTGAATTTCTGGTGTTGACCAGAATTTCTTCAGCGTATCTGGCGATGTCCTTGCGCATATTGTTAAGGGAGTTATCAAGGTTTTTGATGCTCATGCTGCTTATAAATGACTGTTTGAGCTGTGAGTCACCGGCAATAAACGGATACTGCGAGTTACGTGCCTTGTACCAGTTTACGAAGTGTTCGGCAGAATCGTTGAGATCATCAAAGTGCTTGTTGATTTCCGTTGAAACGGTAGACATCAGCTGATGCAGATCCCTAATGGCTCCGGTCTTGATGTCGCGGATTTCCTTGAGTGTTCCAATCTTATACTTGATACCGCCAATGAGTTCGGCTTCAACCTTCATCTGGGTGTTGTTGTTCATTTTGGCCATTTCAAGATACTGCATGTAGCGAGGGTATCCGAATACATAGGCTCCTGCAAGGAATACCGTCATGAACAGCGGGAGCATAATTGTTTTCCAGTTACGTACCAGGAAGCATTTTCTCTGTTTAACCCATTCCTGTTTGGAGTAAATCATCTTGAATTCACTCCATGGCATGGTAAGCATTCCGATAATGATTGCCACATGCGCACTGAATACCCCCATAGGCATGCCTATAAGCACTGATTTTACAGGTGTATACCAGGCTGAGTCGGCCAGAGAGTAAAGAATATAGTCAACCAGAGCGACTACGTAGTTGAGTCCCTGAATGAAAATGGTGAAAAGATTGTTGTGATAATCACTGTTAAAGCTTCCGAACAGAATGTTTCTGGCTTCTTCCTGAGACAGGGAAGGAGCGTACAGGAAACATCCTGTGGCAAATCCGGCAATTCCGCAGATGAGACATACGATAAAACGTCTGTTGAATCTGAAGAATGTTTCCTTTTTGTCTGCTTTCATGAGACGGCTGAAACCCGGAATGTTGAAAGTACTGTTAAGCAGCGCAAACAGGATGAATGACTGCAGGAATACCAGTCCTCCGTTTTTGGCATGGGTTACCAGAATAAAGAAGAGGATGATCCCGGACATGAGAAACATGAACATGGAGGACAGATTTCTCTTGGTTGAATAGATGAGTCTGTCCGTGAAGGAGTGCGGAGTGTAATCCTTCTTGATTTCGTTGTTCTTGTAAACACGATAGTATCTGATGTAGAAAATTCTCGGTAAGACGCCGAATATGCAGATCATTACAAGCGAGAACATGCATCTGGAGGATACGCTGCTGATGAATCCGGTAACGGCCCAGGTAAACAGAATGAGAACAATGATACCCGCGTACTTGAAAAGAAGTTCATAGAACGATTCTTCCATATAAATCTGTTCATATGATCTGGTGAAGAAATTCAGGAACCGGCTGTCATTTTCAAAAGAATGACTGAAATTTTCGAAATCCTGTGCGTCTTCATTGATTATATGAGCTGTATCATCCTGCTGACTTCCAGTATTTTCAGCGGCGGATTTGGTTTCATTTTCCTGACTGATGTTTAGAGTCGGTACAGCTTCTTCGGTATCTGCGCTGTTATCCGGCTTATTATCTGTAATGTTATTGTACATGGGCGGAACTCTGTTACCTGATTAGTTTAATTATTGCTGTTTTTCACGTAAATCGATGTGTTGTGTGATTCCGGTAAACAAAATGTAAATTCTAGGTATGTATTTTAAACTGATTATGAAATTTTTACAAAAAAAGGATGAACTGAAATAACCGAAATTCGAACAAGGATTGATTCACGGGGAATTTTCATAAAAAAAGGCCGGCAAAGGTGATATGTCACCGCCGGCCTTTCTGATTTCCAGAGAAAATTTTTATTTGAGCAGAGCTTCAATCTTTTCCTTTTCGGCAAGATAATCCGCGTATCTCTGTTTGATTACCTCATTGTTCTTCTTCATTCTGTCAATGCCTTTCTGCTGGCTGTCCTTAACCCAGCCGTCTGTTCTTCTTGCACTGAATATTCTGTTTGAGCCTTTGATTCTTGCATTAAGTTCGTTGAGAGTGATTTCTCCGTAGGCCTTTTCGTTGCTCATGGCCTTCTGACAGTCAGAGCGGCAGGAAATGATTTCCTGAATTTCCTCACCGGGCTTCAAAGGAGAGAGGAACGGATATGCAAAATGTTCGATCTGATAAAGAGGAACATCTCTGCCCTCAGCCTTGATAACGATACTCATGTTGATGTCGGTAACAAAGAGACTGTCAGTGTTGTTCTTGAACGTCAGACTGATGTTCTTCGGATCTCCTTCAACTCTTCCCAGTGTTACGGCAATCTTGTTGAGCTTGTCTTCCTCGTAATCGGAGATGATAAGCTCCTGCAGGGAATCCGTGTTTACAAATTTTGCAGAAACGTCATTTCCGGTTTTAAGCAGATGATCAACCTGTCTAGTAAGTTCTGCAGCCTGTTTGCCTGCTTCCACCTTTTTGCTGATGTCTCCTGCAAATTCCAAATTGCGCTTCTGGTTGTTTTTATATGCGACAACCAGTTCCTCGTCACTGAGATTTCCGAGTGTGTCTGCGATGATTTCCTGAAAATCACTCTGACCGGAGAAGAAGCTGATGAAATTCTTAACGTCCTGATTACCGCTCTTCTGAGCCATGATAATGATTTTCAGCTGTTCAAGTTCCTTGATGTCGGATCTGTTCAGATCCTTATCCTGAAGCATGGAAACGAAAGTTTTCACCTCGCTCTGGATGTCATTCATTATCTGCTTTGATTCGGTATCGGCTGCGAATGCGTTATACCAGCCTGAAAGAAGAATTGATAATGGCAATGCGGTAAAGAGAATTTTTCTGATCATTATTTGTTCTCCTCTGATAAGGATGAAATAACACCGTTGATCCTGTCTATGGCCTGATCTGTTATCTCAGTATATGAAGCACAGAGATCCTTTACGATGGTGTCCTGACCGTTGATGGAATAGTAGTAGTTCTTTCTTTCGTCGCTGAAGGCCTGATAATCACTCATTTCCGTAGAGAAGAAACGATTTGAATAAGGATCGTATATATTTATGTCGATATCCTTTTTATCGTTAACATCATAAAATGAATAGTATACAGGGTAGCAGTCATAACCTTCACTGAGCAGGTCTGCAGAGTGTGATGTTATTTCCAGTGTGGACTGTTCACCCGGTGCCACTCCTCCCGGAATCTTCGCATGGTCTGAAAGATGTCTGTCTATTTTCAACTGCACTGAGCTCAGAGGCATTCTGCTGTTGTTTTTAACTGTTAACAGAAGGGAATTCTTTTTGTTTGGATTGGCCTGACAGGTGTATTCGATACCAGAGAAAAGTTCTTCGTCTCTCTTTATTCTTGCCAGAGTTTCCTTCTGATAATCACTCAGTTCTTTTTTTTCAGTCCCGTTGAGACGGTTGCAGACACCGGACAGATCTGAGTAGTTAAAGCCTGATTTGGTGTTTTCGATCCATAACTTAAGAGGGGTTACATTGATATTGTTTCTTATGTATTTTTCCTTCCAGTCGTTTCTTACGATCCTGATGATTTCGGAAGCCTTTCTGCCGTCTATCACTTTGCGCTGGTTTTCTGAACCGTTGTACCAGCTGATAAAGGCGATTTTATCTTCAGCGTCCAGACTGTTGAGCATGTCCTTAAGGCTTTCTTTTACCTCTTCTTTTGAACCGCTGAGATTCAGAGTCGGATCTCCGCATCCGGTGATGAAGAGAGGCAGGAACATTCCTGCTCCGATGATTGCTGATAATATGTTTTTCTTCATGATTATTTAAATTCCGTTTCAATATGTTAAAACATGTCTGTTAGAGACTCATGTTTCTGCGGACTGCCGGTTTTGCAGTATTCTCTGCCGGAGTCTGTGCCGGAGTCTGTGCCGGTGCTGCAACAGGCTGTTCCACCTTTTTGGCTACAGATGCTGCAGGAGTAACTACGGTTGCAGTAGCTGATTTACCTGAAGATGCGGTTTTGCTTTTAACGTTTTCCGCTTTGGCAGCGGCCAGACGTCTGGCTCTTTCCTGTTCAGCCTTTCTCTGCTGAGCCTCAAGCTCCTGTTTCTTCTTTTTGTCCTTTATCAGATTTTCAACGTCTTCACGGATTTTTCTCAGATCCTCAACGGCAAACTTCTGCTTCTCGGCTTCGAGAATGTCTTCGCAGCCTTTCTGTGAATAGCAGGTGTATTCAGCTACGTTTCTGAGAATTCCGTCAGGTGAATATGCAAAAATATTCAGTTCGTAGTACGCATGATCTCCGTTGAGCAGAGGACTGAAACTGAAGGTATATACTCCGAGTCTGTGAATGTAATCCTTTGGCTTGATTTCCGGAATATTTGTCAGAATATATGTTATTTCCTTTTCATCTATGGCCGGAAAAGTCTCCCATGGTTCTCCGAGTTTTGCTTTTACGGCAGATTCGGTATCCTGACCGATGGTGAACTGATTTACTTCTTCCGATGACAGATGCGTGCCGGCACAGCCGGAAAGCAGTAATGAAACAATTGCTGAACACAGCAGTTTGCTTTTAATGTTTATGATCATGAGTTTCCCTTTTTCAATGATTGTGTTGGGTTTTAGATACTTTGTGAAATATGTAGTTAATGCTTTAATTATATTTTTTATGTATATGTTTTTTTATTCAGCATAGCTATTTTATAATAACTATGATCATTTTTGTTGTTTTTTTGTAAAAAACGTTCTGTCAGAATTGTTCTCATATTTGCAGCGTGCAGAACCCGGGCATCGTTACACACCGTTTTACGGCGAATAAGGAACCAGTCCTGAACTGTCCTGGATACATGTCAGTTCTGATATGTTACAATATAGGAACAGAGATCGGCGTGGTGAAAACACCTGTTTTTCGGAGATACGCACGGTGCGTCAATCTGAAAAGAGGTGCGCTGACTTATCTGCAGTCTGAACAGACAGGTTTATAGGAGTACGGATGAATACCATTAAAGAAGTTGTAGAAAAGGAAATTGAACATCTTAAGATTTTTGCCGCACATCTGGATGAGCCTGAATATCAGAAAGCTCTGGATCTGATTCAGGCATGCAAAGGCAAAATAGTGGTTACCGGGGTTGGAAAATCCGGTCACGTGGCTTCTAAAATCGCCGCCACCATGGCAAGTACCGGAACTCCTGCGTTTTTCGTTCATCCGGGAGAGGCCTGTCACGGAGACCTGGGCATGATTCAGCCGAACGATCTGGTGATAGCCATTTCCCATTCAGGTGAAAGCTCTGAAATAATGACAATTCTTCCTATTGTAAAAAGCAGGGGAATAAAGATCATCACCATTACTTCAAAGCCTCAGTCTTCAATGGCTCTTATTTCCGATGTCCATCTCTGCACCTATATTACTGAGGAGGCGGGGAGACTTAATCTTGCCCCGACATCCAGTACCACCACTACAATGGTTTTAGGTGACGGCATCGCCATAGCTCTTGCCGAAAGAAACAATTTCACGCCGATAGATTTCGCGGCAAGTCATCCCGGCGGAGCCCTGGGTAAAAGACTCCTGGTTCATAACAGAAACGTTATGCATACCGGTTCAGAAATTCCGTTTGCAAGACTGGATAACACGCTCGGTGAGGCGATTCTTGAGGTAAGCGAGAAAAAACTCGGCTTTGTAATTGTTCTTGATGCCGAAGACAGACTGTACGGAGTGTTCACCGACGGTGACATCAGAAGAGCGTTTACCAGCGGATTTGATTTCAGAACCGCAAAGGTGAGCGATGTAATCAAGAAGGGCTGTTACACGGTTAAGGAGGATCAGATGGCTTATGATTCTCTGGTTCTTATGGAAGAGAAAAAGGTCACCACCATGGTCGTGGTTGATGGCAACAACAGAGTAGTGGGGGCTTTCAATATTCATGATCTGTTCCAGTCGGGAATCAGAAAGTAGGAATTTAAAGTTCTGTATGTAAATGATGCGGAACAGCCTCTGCAGAATTATTGATTTCCACTTCAGGAGATAAAAGACAGAAACCGGCAAGGATGCATTTGCCGGTTTCTTTTATCTTAGCATTACAGTACAGATGCTGGAATGAGACAGTCTGTACTTAAGCCTACTTCTGCATGACTACTGCAGATAGATTCCGTCCGGATTCACTATCTCCGGAGTGTTTCTGTACTTTGTCAGAACTCCGTCAGCACATACGTTCTTTGAACGGTACTTGTGAAGATTGCCGTAGTCGTTGTTTGTAACGTAAACAGTGAATGTCTGTTCAGGGTAGTTCTTATCGAAATTGATAAAAACCTGCTGTTTTTTCTGTATCACATTTGCCACATGACCACATACCGTCTGATATTCTCCTATGTGGTTTATGGCGTCAGTAGTGGCAATACCTGCCTGTGCTGACGTGCTGAACAGCAATGTTGAGAGAATTATTTTGTTTTTCATGTAAGTTTCCAAAAAAAGAATTAATGTATATTCTTGTAATAATTATTATTAAATTTATGTACGTGAATTCCACGACACGCGGATTATACCACTTTTTTTAAAAAAGTGTGATATCTGTTCATTATTTGATTAAATGAAATAAATAATAGGTACAAAATATATAAAACAGTTTGTTATTTCCGGTTATAGTTCAATTTTATATATTAAAATCATGATTCCGGTGCCTGCCAGGATAACCGTTTATTTTTCCTGCGATGAAGGTGAAATATTCATGAACTCCATGAGTCATGCCATAGCCAATGAATTTGAAAAATAATTATCTTTTTTTTATAAAAATGACTGCGTTTTTTCTGCGAGGATAAATATTACGCAATTGCAGTTTTTTACTTGATTATGGCTGAAATGACCTTATGTTTAAAATGAAGGTTATTTTAGGAGACCATATCATGTCAGATGCAAAAACAAAGCAGAAGGAACTTCTGTGGGATTTTCCTGCTGCCTATAAGAATAAAAGTTACGATGCCGCTGATGTAAGCAGCTTTGCGGAAAAATACAAGACATATCTTGATAGCTGCAAGACAGAAAGGGAATTTGTCAAATATGCCGAACCTTTCCTTAAGGAACACGGTTATGTTCCGTTTGAATCCGCGGCGGAAGAGGTAAGGAACGGCACGAAAACGCTGAAGCAGGGTGACAAGCTGTATTTTGTAAACAGAAAGAAAGCTCTCATCATGTGTACCATCGGTTCCCGTCCTATAAATGACGGTTTGAGAATCACCGTTTCTCACGTCGATTCACCAAGACTTGATCTCAAGCCGTTCCCTGTTTCCGAAGACAGTGACATTGCTTATCTCAAGACTCATTATTACGGCGGTATCAGAAAATATCAGTGGGTTACCATCCCTCTAGCACTGCACGGTGTGGTTGTTAAGAAGGACGGTTCGTCAGTTGAAGTGTCCATAGGTGAAAATCCTCAGGATCCGGTACTCTATATAAGCGATCTGCTGCCTCATCTCGGACAGGAACAGAGTGAACGCAAGCTTAAGGACGGCATAAAGGGCGAAGAGTTAAAGGCCATTGCCGCCACCATTCCTTTTATGGACGATACTGACGAAGTTATTCAGAATGGCGTTAAGCTTAACCTTCTGCATCTTCTTAATGAAAAATACGGCTTTACCGAAAAGGACTTCCTGACTGCAGAGCTTTCTCTTGTTCCTGCATATAATGCAAGGGATGTGGGGCTCGACAGAAGTCTGGTAGGTTCCTACGGACAGGATGACCGTGTATGCGCCTTCGGCGCCTTCATGGCGGAACTTGAAGCTGACAAACCTGAATACACCACACTTACCGTGTTCGCCGACAAGGAAGAAATAGGTTCCTACGGTCCTACAGGTATGAGTTCAGATTTCATGCTGAATTTCATTGAAGATCTTACCGAGGTCATGGGTGGAAATGTAAACAGGGTACTTCGTGCTTCAAATGCTCTGTCAACAGATGTTGATGCTGCCTATGATCCTGTTTTTTCAAGTGTGTACGACAAGCAGAACAGCTGTCAGCTGAACAGAGGATGCGTAATAACCAAGTATACAGGTGCCCGCGGCAAGTCAGGCAGTAACGATGCCAGTGCCGAACTTATGTCCATGGTAACCCGTATCCTTGATGAAAATAACGTAAGCTGGCAGATAGGTGAATTAGGCGCTGTGGATGTCGGCGGTGGCGGAACCGTTGCTCTGTATATCGCCCGTTTTGACATTAATGTAGTGGATGTCGGCGTGCCTATTCTGGCAATGCACTCTCCGTTTGAACTGGCTGCAAAATATGATATTTACAGTCTGTACAGGGCAGTGGCCGCATTCTACAGATAATGAAGATATAAGACAGAGGTCTCTTTATGCCTGACCTCTGTTTTGCAGTCCTTATATACTTATATAATTAAGGAATACGGATCCGGACTTTTGTCCGGATTTTTTTCCTGTATGTCCGGATTTCGGGAATTATCTGTTTTTTGCTCAGCCGGAGGGTGTATACATATATATGTATGACTCCGTATTATGCCGGGGGCTGGTATTTGTCATAAAAGGATTTAGAAAAAACTGTACCGGAAGCTGTTTTTGCTGATTTGTTTTAGTTCAAAAAAGCATAAAACGTGAAGCAGTTTGCATTTTTATCTTGATAAAAATAGCTAATAGTATAAAATGCTTAAGATTTAAGAAGATTTTTGTTATTGAGGCATGTTTTTTTGCCCGGTAACAGGAATTTTATTTCATAAAGTAGTAAAAATAGTAAGTATTCCGGAGGTCATCTTGACTCATTCTGCATTACTAGTGTTGGAAGATGGCACAGTATTCAGGGGTGTTTCATTTGGCGCTAAAGGCTGCGCTGTTGGTGAAGTAGTATTCAATACTTCAATGACTGGATATCAGGAAATTTTAACCGATCCTTCATATTCCAGACAGATTGTAACACTCACATATCCTCATATCGGTAATTATGGTTGTAACGAAGAAGATGAGGAGTCCCCAAAAATTCATCCTCAGGGTTTAGTAATCCGCGATCTTCCTCTGTTAGCTTCTAATTTTAGAAGTCAGTGTTCCCTTTCAGATTATCTTGTTAAGCACAACGTAGTAGGTATCTGCGACATCGATACCCGCAAGCTTACCAGAATTCTTCGTGAAAAGGGCGCTCAGGCCGGCTGCATTTTATCCTGTGATGATCTGAATGAAGAAGAGGCTTTACGTCTTGCTAAGGATTTCCCTGGCTTAAAGGGAATGGATCTGGCCAAGGAAGTTACCTGTGATGCTCCATATGAATGGACTCAGGGTACCTGGTCTTTAGGTAAAGGTCACAAGGAACAGAAAGCCGAAGACCTTCCATATCACGTAGTAGCATACGATTTCGGTGTTAAGAGAAATATTTTAAGAATGCTCGCAGACAGAGGCTGTCGTCTTACTGTTGTTCCTGCAACAACTCCTGCTTCTGAAGTGCTTGCCATGAATCCTGATGGGGTATTCCTTTCAAACGGTCCTGGGGATCCGGAACCTTGTACCTATGCTCAGGAAGCTATCAGAGAAATTCTTGATCATAATATCCCTACATTCGGTATCTGTCTCGGTCACCAGCTCCTCGGCCTTGCCAGCGGTGCAAAGACCATTAAGATGAAGTTCGGTCACCACGGTGCCAACCATCCTGTAAAGGATCTTTCAGACAATACTGTAATGATTTCATCACAGAACCATGGCTTTGCCGTGGACAAGGATACACTTCCATCATGCCTGAAGGTAACTCATGTATCTCTCTTTGATGGCAGTTTACAGGGTATTGAACGTACTGATAAGCCTGCATTCAGCTTCCAGGGACACCCTGAAGCAAGTCCGGGCCCTCATGACGTATCAGGTTTATTCGATCATTTCATAGATTTAATTAAGGCACATCGTCAGGGTAAGTAAATGGCAAAGCGTACAGACATAAAAAGCATCCTTATTTTGGGTGCAGGTCCAATAGTAATCGGTCAGGCCTGCGAATTCGACTACTCAGGTACTCAGGCATGTAAGGCTTTAAGGGAAGAAGGTTACCGCGTAATTCTGGTTAACTCAAACCCTGCCACCATCATGACTGACCCTGAAATGGCTGATGCAACCTATATTGAGCCAATCACCTGGCAGGTTGTTGAAAAGATCATTGAAAAGGAAAGACCTGACGCAATTCTTCCTACCATGGGTGGCCAGACTGCACTTAACTGTGCTCTCGATCTTGAGAACAACGGCGTATTAAAGAAGTACGGCGTTGAAATGATCGGTGCTACCGCTGATGCCATCGACAAGGCGGAAGACCGTGACCGTTTCGACAAGGCCATGAAGAATATCGGTTTAAGCTGTCCTAAGGCCGGTATCGCTCACAGCATGGAAGAAGCCTGGGAAGTACAGAGACAGGTTGGTTTCCCTTGTATCATCAGACCTTCATTCACCATGGGCGGTTCAGGCGGCGGTATCGCTTACAACCCTGATGAATTCGAAGAAATCTGTAACAGAGGACTTGATCTCTCCCCAACTCACGAACTTCTGATCGATGAATCACTCATCGGCTGGAAGGAATACGAAATGGAAGTTGTTCGTGACCGTAACGACAACTGCATTATCGTATGTTCAATCGAAAACTTTGACCCTATGGGCATCCATACCGGTGACTCCATAACTGTTGCTCCTGCTCAGACTCTTACTGATAAGGAATACCAGATTATGCGTAACGCCTCTATGGCTGTTCTGAGAGAAATCGGTGTTGAAACCGGTGGTTCAAACGTTCAGTTCGGTATCAATCCGAAGGACGGCCGCATGGTTATCATCGAAATGAACCCTCGTGTATCACGTTCTTCAGCTCTCGCTTCAAAGGCTACCGGCTTCCCGATCGCAAAGATTGCCGCAAAGCTTGCCGTAGGTTACACCCTTGACGAACTCAAGAACGACATCACTGAAGGCAAGACTCCTGCATCATTCGAACCTTCAATTGACTACGTTGTTACCAAGGTACCTCGTTTCAATTTTGAAAAGTTTGCTCAGGCAAACGATCGTTTAACCACTCAGATGAAGTCCGTTGGTGAAGTTATGGCTATCGGCCGCAACTTCCAGGAATCTCTGCAGAAGGCTCTCCGCGGTCTTGAAATCGGCAAGAGCGGTCTTGATCCGATTGTTAAGCTTGATGACGAAGATGCACGTACCACCATTGAACATGAACTCGAAGATGCCGGTGCGCATCGTATCTGGTACATCGGTGATGCTTTCCGTCTCGGCATGAGCCTTGAAGAAGTTCAGTACCATACTGATATCGATCCATGGTTCCTCGTACAGATTGAAGAACTCATCAAGTACGAAGAAAAGATCAAGGAACTCGGTATTTCCGGTCTTGACGAAGACTTCATGCGTGCAATCAAGCGCAAGGGCTTCTCTGATATCAGAATCGCAAAGCTCGTCGGCACCACTGAAAGAGAAATCAGAAAGTTACGTAACAGATTAGGCGTGCTTCCTGTATTCAAGCGTGTTGATACCTGTGCTGCTGAATTCTCAACCAATACTTCATACATGTATTCATCATACGATGAAGAATCAGAAGTTGCTCCTTCAGACAAGAAGAAGATTATGATTCTCGGCGGCGGTCCTAACAGAATCGGTCAGGGTATCGAATTCGACTACTGCTGTGTACATGCGGCAATGGCTTTACGTCACGACGGTTACGAAACCATCATGGTTAACTGTAACCCTGAAACCGTATCTACCGATTACGACACTTCAGACAGACTTTACTTCGAACCTGTAACTCTCGAAGACGTTCTTGAAATCTGCCGTGTTGAAAATCCTGACGGTGTAATCGTACAGTTCGGCGGTCAGACTCCTCTGAAGCTGGCTCTGTCTCTTGAAAAGGCAGGCGTACCTATCATCGGTACCAGTCCGGATGCCATCGACCGTGCGGAAGACCGTGAACGTTTCCAGCAGTGTGTAAACAGATTACACCTGTTACAGCCAAAGAATGCAACCGTATTCGCTCTTGAAGAAGCTGTAGAAGAAGCCAAGAAGATTACCTATCCTCTGGTTGTACGTCCTTCATACGTACTCGGCGGCCGTGCAATGGAAATCGTATACGATGAAGTTGACCTTCGCCGTTACTTCAAGGAAGCTGTTAAGGTTTCCAATGAATCTCCGGTTCTTCTGGACAAGTTCCTCGACAGCGCAACAGAAGTTGACGTTGACGCAGTATGCGACGGTAAGAACGTTGTTATCGGCGGTATCATGGAACACATTGAACAGTGCGGTATTCACTCAGGTGACTCAAGCTGTTCATTACCTCCATACCAGCTTACTCCTGAAATTCAGGACAAGATTCGTGACCAGGTAAGAAAGCTTGCTCTCGAACTCGGTGTTGTAGGTCTTATGAATACTCAGTTCGCAGTACGTGAAAACGAAGTTTACCTCATCGAAGTAAACCCTCGTGCAGCCCGTACCGTTCCGTTTGTATCAAAGGCTACCGGTGTTCCTTTAGCCAAGATTGCAGCACGTATCATGGTTGGTCAGTCTCTTGAAGAACAGGGCTTAACCAAGGAAGTTATTCCGGCTTACTACTCTGTTAAGGAAGTAGTACTTCCATTCAATAAGTTCCCAGGCGTTGACCCTCTCTTAGGACCTGAAATGAGATCTACCGGTGAAGTTATGGGTATCGGCAGAACCTTCCCGGAAGCGTTCGCCAAGGCTCAGCTCGGTGCAAACTCAAAGATTCAGAGAAACGGTCATGTTCTTCTGTCAGTAAGAAACTCTGATAAGCATCGTCTGCCTGAATTAGGTAAGAGACTTATCAACGAAGGATTTACCATCGATGCAACTCATGGTACTTACCAGGTTCTTTCTGCAGCAGGTATCCCTTGCCGTCAGGTTAAGAAGGTTTACGAAGGCAGACCTAACATTCTGGACTTCATGAAGAGCAATGAATATAACTACATCATCAATACTACTGAAGGCAGAAAGGCTATCGAAGATTCCAAGACTCTCCGTCGCGGTGCTCTTCAGTACAAGGTAACCTATACCACCACCATGAATGCGGCTTTCGCTTCATGCATGGCTAACGATACCAAGGTTGATGAAACTGCTTCTGTTCATTCAATTCAGGAACTTCACGCAGCTTTACATTCAGGACTCAATATCAAGAAGTAACTGATATCTGACAATGAATGGTCCGGGGCTGAGCCCCGGATATGAAGAATCATAATACAGGGCATAAGCCGCATTGCGGTTTATGCCTTTTATGTTTTTACAAGGTAATGCGCGTCCGTGTATTACGGCCGGGGACGGCAAAAATCATTTTTGAATAAGCGTTCTGTTGTGCTAGAATTCTGCACAGAATTTTTTGAGGTGGTCTGTCGGATGAATCCGATATCGGAGTGGTAAATGAAGATTTCTTTTCTGTATGCGGCGGTTGCCGGTGTGTTTTTACTGTCAGTAGCAGGGCAGACTCTGGCTGCGGAAAAAACAGATGGTACCGACAATTACAATTTTGCCGGTCATAAGTTTAATGTTTCCAGCGGTGAATTTGACAACGAAGGCATCTGCTCGGTAGAACTTGATGACATGCATCCGAGGGAATATCAGATTACCGTAGAAACCGTAAGCAGACCTTCTCTTGAAGATTTTTCCCTGACCTTCAATGACATGAAGAAACGCTGTACTTCAGTAACCTTTATTGATAACAGCGGAAACATTTCTTCTGAGCCCAGAGTGACACCTGACGGAGTATACCGCTTTGAAGCAAAATGTTTCAGAGGCAACGGCTATGTCGAGGGATTATACGACACAAATAAAAAATTCTACCGTTATGTTCTCATGTATGACATGACGGATGCCATCATCAAAAAGCTTAACGCTGCCGGTGTTCCGGCTCACATGGACAACGTGCTTGTCAGAACATGTCCTTTCTACAGCAGATAATATGGTGTTTTCAGATATAGAAGCTGTTCAATAAATAGTCTGATTTGTTTTAAATCCGACCTAATATGCACAAATCTCTCATTAAATTCCCTTAATTATGGTTTTATGAAAATCTGTGGGGTATTATATTGAGGGATTTTGTGTAATGTTCTGTGCATTATCGGTTCAGAATTTTTTATATCCGGCTGCAGATGACACTCATGGTGAAAATCATCCATGTTTGCATCCGGAACGGTCAGCACTCTGTATACTGCGATAACAGGGGCTGCTTTTTTATTCCGTCGGAATCACGGCTCCGTCAACCATGCCGTGCGTCATTCTCTGACGGTAAGTCATCATTTTTATCAACAGACATTGCGCATAAGGTAATAATCATTTTTTGTGGAGTGGAAGGCGACAGTAATGTTATTCCGTCTTTACCGTGTTCTGTGTCTGCTGGTTTTTCTTCTGACCTGTGCTGCTAACTGTTATGCCGACACAACGTATGATGCTGATTATAACTATAACCGGCAGCTTCAGTTCCAGAACGAATACGTCCAGAAGGACGGGGGCCTCAATGACGGTGTTTCCGAACAGGTTCTGGAAAAAATAGTCAAATACAAAGTTGAATGCAGCAACAGCAGCGTAAGGGATAATGTGGAGGCATATCTTTCCACTCTCCCTGAACTGCATCGCCGCAGCTTCAATACTCCTCATGTTTCAGTCAGAAAAATTGAAGAGCGCGTCAATGAAGCTTCCAAGGTCTACGGATACTACAGACCGAATGTTAAAATGACGTTCAGATCCAAAAAGAGTGCCGTGCTGGTGGTTTATGTTGATCCCGGCAAGCCGGTATGGGTTAAGAATACCCATGTTCAGATTCTCGGAGAGGCTCTGACGGATCCGGGCTTCATGCGTATTTTCCGCAAAATGACTATTAAGCCGTATACGATTCTTACCCATGACGCCTACGAGAGTCTCAAGGCAAAGATTATTGCCACGGCTCTCATAAGAGGTTATTTTGATGCGCATTTCGTAAAGAATCACGTTTATGCGGATCCTACTGAAAACAGCGCTGATGTCTATCTGATTTTCAACAGCGGCAGAAGATACAGATTCGGAAAGGTTTCCTTTACCGGAGATACCCGGTATGTTCCGGCCATAGAACCACTGGTTCAGATTGAAGAGAGTGACAGGTTCAATACAGACAAACTGTCTTCCGTAAGCAGTCATCTGTATGACACCGGTTATTTTGCCGATGCTGAAGTTCATCCGATTCTTGAGGAAACCGAGGATTATCAGGTACCAATCAACATTCATCTCAAGCGCAAGAAGTTTAACGTGGTGGAAACCAGTCTCGGTTACGCCACAGACGAAGGTGTCAGAGGCAAGGTGAAGTGGAACATGCCGCTGCTTAATGAAAGAGGTGATTCTCTGGTCATGCAGCTTCATGCTTCTGAAGTAAAGCGTGAATTTCTGGTAAGATACAAGATTCCGTTCAGAAATCCGCTTTCCGATTATTTCTTCCTGCAGGCTCAGCAGATTCGTGAAAATCTCAATGATACCCTTGATAACATCACGTCATTTCAGGGCCATTACGTGACCAAGGAGCATGCTCCGTGGTCTGTGGATTACGGGTTTACCGTGCAGTATGAAGACTATTCTCAGGGTATAGAAAATGGAAACACCTGGACCATAGGCCCGAGTCTCAGAGTTAATTTTGCGAGAGCTTTTCCGTACAGGGACGTCCGTTCAGGAGAGAACTATAATTTCAGAATTTTCAGTTCCTCCACCAATTTAGGCGGAGACGTTACCTTCCTGCAGCTCTACAGCTCAGCCAAGTGGCTGCTGAGTCCGACCAGGGATTCCAGATTCATCCTCAGACTGGAGCAGGGGGCAAACATAGGTCCGGACGCCAAATCGGCTCCACCTTCCTACAGGTTCTTTGTCGGCGGTGACAATTCCGTAAGAGGTTTCGGGTACAAGACGGTTTCCGATCGTGACAGAGGCGGCAAGCTTTCAGGCGGTCGCTACATGACGTCAGGAACGGCGGAAATTCAGATTCCGGTTATCGAGGATCTGCGCAACGCATGGTTTATCGATGCCGGACAGGCAACCAATGAATACAAGAGTGAAAATACCGTTATCGGTGTCGGTACCGGTATAAGATATGTAACGCCGATAGGACTTGTCAAGGTGGATCTCGGCTTCGGGGTTTCAGAGAAAAAAGTTCCGTTCCATCTTCATTTCGGTATAGGTCCTGATATTTAGTTTTTGAATTTTTGTCTCAGACAGCGGTTTAATAGTTATGCAGAATCCAGAAGAACCATTGGAAGTCAGAGAAGAAACGGTAGAGAAGAAAGGTGTTTTTGGCAGAATCAGATCTATCGTTTTCAAAGTGATCAAGTGGTCAACGGTAGTGTTTTTTTCACTGCTGATATTTGTTATTCTTACGCTTTTATTCGTACTGTTTACCCATACCGGTTCGGAATTCACATGGAACAGGGTCAAGGGATTTGTGGACGGTATTGACGGTGATCTTACCTACGGTAATCTTGCCAACGGCTTTACCATGGAGAATTTCCGACTGGATATAGAGGACTCCATTCATATTGATGCCGGAAAACTGGAAATCAAGTATTCAGTATGGGATCTGCTGTACGGTCATCTGAATGTCAGATATCTTAAAACTTCAGACATACTGCTGGTGCTCGGCAATAAGCCTGTGGAATTTCCGGGAATAAGTGATATTCTGGAAAAACGTCTTTACGAGAACTATTCCTTTGCCCTTAACGAACAGGGAGACATGGTAAGAATCAGGGAATCGGCAAAAGAACCGGATCCTACCCTGATATACATGCCCGCTCCGGACGTGAATCCTTACGTGGAAGCAGAAGAAGAGGTCGAGGATGACGGGGAAAGATTCGTTCTGGACATGCCCGTGAATCTCAGTGTGAAGAACATCGAGATTGATCGTTTCCTGATGCTTTCAAACATTATTGACGTGGCTGTAAAACGCTGTACCGCGTCAGCTTCAATGAATCACACCGTGCTTAACGTGGATTACCTCAATATTGAATACGGGGATTCCCTGCTTCACGGAGATGATCGTGACGCACTGCTTGCCCGTCGTGCAGGGGGAGAGCAGATTACTTATGAATCTCTGCTGTCCCTTCATCCTGAATATACAGCCGAATCAGCCCGCAGGGATAATGAATCCGCTGAAGAACAGGCAGTAGACAGTCGGACTGAAAACAGCGGGGATGTTTCTGTCTCAGAGACTGAGAGGGTTTTGGAAAAAACGGCTGAAACGGCAGATGTGAAGACAGGTAAAAAGCCTGAAGAAAAGACTCCGGTTCAGGTTTCAGCCGACGTACAGGCATCTTCAGAGACTCCCGCTTCCAAAGACGAACTTCCTCTTAATGATCCTTATGACAGAGATGAGATACATAAGCGCATTGAACCGCTTTATACCGTAATTCTGCCGTTTGACCTTTACGTTGAAAAGGTTACTCTTACAAATTCCAGATATCACATGGATTCATTTGATACCGGTATTTTCAACGGCGGCTTCAAAATGAATTTCGTCGGACCGGATCTCCATGTTGATCATCTTTATTTTGATCATGAGCTGGGACATGCCGAGCTCAATGACAGTGACATGACCTTTAAAGAATACTATCCTATAGAAGCTCATTTAAAAGCGAGTTCAAATAATCCTGACTGGTTCGGTCTGCTTCACAATCACACGCTTGACGCCAATGTGACCGGAGATCTGGCGGATCTCAAAGGCGGAATTCACGCAGTGGGGGCAATTGACGCGGATGTCATTGTCCGCAGCAATGTTCTGGCTCCGACACTTCCTTTCAGTGCCGATATTGATGTCAGACATGCTCTCTGGCCTCTTGATGCCGATGTGATTGAATATTCGGCGGAAAGTCTGAAGCTTCATGCAGACGGCAGCCTGCAGAGTGTGGCTGCCGACATTACCGCATCAGGTATCAGGGCTCTGGATTATCCAGTGCTGGATCTGCACGGAGTTCTGAATACTGATTTCGGATCCGTCGACATAAGCGAATTCAGGGTTAATTCAGACATCGGTGACAGCCTGGATGTTTCAGGAAAGGCCATCTGGAGTGATCAGTATTCATTTGACGGCAAGGTTGATGCCAATGTCGTTGAACTTGCCAGATATCTGCCGGATTATGAAGGCAACGTAAATCTCGGCATAACCTCATACGTGCATTTCCAGAACAGCAATGACTGGGTGGTAAAGGTTTCCAGACTGGATGCCGACGGCAGACTGATGAACTATCCTCTGTCCTTAACCTCCGGCCGTTTTGAGCTGAATTCCTCCCGCAAAGGAATTATTGAAGGCGTACATCTGGCCGTTGGTGATGAAAACACCCTGGATATCAGCGGAAAAATCCAGAAGACGGCGGATCTGCATGTCAGTCTGGACGTGCAGGACATAAGCGTCATCATGCCGGATTATTACGGTCTGATTAATGGTGTCATCAGGATAACCGGCGATTTTGAATCACCAAACATCGATGCAAAGATATATGCCAGCGAGTTTATAGCCGAACATTACCATGTATACAACGCAGCCCTTGAGCTTCAGGCATTTCTGAAGAACATGGTGCTTGCCGACAGTAAACTCAGTCTGTACATGGATGAACTGAGAAAGGGCAAGGACTCATATATAAAGGATTTCAATCTCGATTTTAACGGCGGTGAATCAAAGCATCATCTGCTGATGAAATCAGATACCATCGCAGGTCCCGTAACTCTGGGATTTGACGGCGGTCTCAACAAGGCCAGAGATCTGTATATCGGCAGTGTGAGTGAACTGACCGCCAAAGCAAGGGATGTTGCCGTTAGTCTTGTAAGACCGGTAAATTTCAGAATGAAGCTTGCCCCTGATTTTTCAGCCAGTCTTAACGGTCATGCATGGTCAGTCAATGACGTGCTGATTAACGTATCAGACGGATATTATTCATCAGCAGCTTCAGAAATAAATCTGGAAATTCCGAAGCTTGATCTGATGCGTTTCAAGAAATTCCTTCCGGAAAGCTTCATGATTGACAAGCCGCTGGATATCTTCGTTAAAGC
Source organism: Ruminobacter amylophilus (assembly GCF_900115655.1). Lineage (GTDB taxonomy): Bacteria > Pseudomonadota > Gammaproteobacteria > Enterobacterales > Succinivibrionaceae > Ruminobacter > Ruminobacter amylophilus. Next base: position 87,964 of record NZ_FOXF01000003.1, read on the forward strand.
CGGCACGAAGCACAGTCAGCCTTTTGCCTCCTTCAGACTCAGGGAAGACGCCAATGCCCTGTATTACAACAGGGAACGTCTTGATATTGACAGACTGGGACTCAATGCCGAACTGTCAAAGGATAATCTGACTTCCAGCATAAGAATAGATCTCGGCAAACTCGGTTATATCAGTACTGATTTCAATGTAAATCAGCTTTCATCAAAGAAGATTGTCAGCGGAAGTCTGGATATCAGCAATCTCAACCTGATTCTTGCGGAAAAATTCTCCGAAGAGGTAACATCAGCCAACGGTATTCTGTCAGCCAGAGGAACCTATGGAGGAACTCTTGATAATCCTGCCTTCTACGGACAGCTGAAAATAAATGAAATGAATGTGTTCCCTTCAGCCGGTATCGGTATGATTGAGCATATCAACAGCACCATGGACGTGGACGGACGTAAAGCCTCCATAACCTCGTCCTTCAGCTTTAACGACAAATACGGAAAGATTAACGGCAACGTATCCTGGGAAAAAGGACTTGATGCCGTGATAAGAGTTGATACAGAAGAGCTTCCGGTTCAGCTTATGGGTTACGGTAACGCTCTTGTCAAGCTGGATATTACCGGCAAGTTCACCGACAGATACGGCAGTATTGACGGAACGGTTGACATTCCTTCAGCTAAAATCAAGGTCAAGGAACTTCCGGCAAGTTCCGTATCCGCTTCAAGCGACATAACGGAATATTATAAGAACAAAGACGGCATGTATGTCGATAACGAGGAAAACAGCATGCCTTTCCGTATGAATATCAAGGTTAATCTCGGACCCGAAATCAAGGTTAACGCTCTCGGTCTGAAATCATACCTCAAGGGAAGTCTGACCCTGGCTCAGAGACCGAGAAGGTCGATGACTCTCAACGGTAAGATTGAAATGATTGACGGTACATTCCATGCCTACGGTCAGAATCTTCTGATTGAACAGGGCAGAATTCTGTTTGTTGGAGATCCGGCAAGTCCGAACCTGAATATCAGAGCCATCAGAAATCCTCAGTCCATGGAGGATGACAATATCATGGTCGGTATCAAGGTTACCGGTAATGCCAACAGTCCTACGGTTTCCATCTTCTCACGTCCGGAAATGAATCAGAGTGAGGCTCTGTCCTACCTGCTTCGCGGCAAGGGGCTTGACCAGACCAGCGGCAGCAGCGACATGGCTACTCAGCTGCTGCTGGGTGTCGGGCTGATGCAGACCAACAGCATAGTGGGGCGCATGGGAGAGGTTGTAGGTCTCGAGGATGTGTCTCTTGATTCGAAGGGGGAAGGCGATGATACCTCCGTTGAGGTTTCAGCTTACATTCTTCCTAAGGTTCAGGTGGCATACGGTTACGGTATCTACAATGCGGTATCTGAATTCCGCATCAGATATGAAATGTTCCCGAGATTCTATATCGAAGCCCTGAGTTCCATCGAACAGGCGGTTGATGCGGTCTACAAGTTTGATTTTGATTTCTGGAATTCGGATTCGGCTGAAAAGACAGATGCCAGATAATAAGATTATTCTGAGGTAAAAAATCCCGTTACCGGGGGTCAGTGCGAATCCCGTTATTGATCACACAGATTGATAACGGGATTCGGCCATAATTCCCCGGATTCAGGCGCAACCGCATGATTCGTTACTTACTGTATCTGATAACCGAACCGTCCTCGGCTGATACGGTAACGTATCTTGGTGTGGAGTCATAGGTCCTTGTATATTCCGGCTTAGTTGTTTCAATGCTGCTCTGTTCTGCCACGAAATAATCATCGGCATCGAAGACTCTTTCTATTTTTTCCTCATATCGTTTTTCTTTGTGCAGATAGAGTTCATTGAGAATTGATTTGTAAACCATCGGCTGTACGCAGAAGAATGTGATCAGCGCTATTATAAATACCGGCTTGGTAAAAAATATCACGAACAGTACCAGCAGGAACAGGACTGTCAGGGCAGTGTTGAACAGTATCCGGGACATCCTCTCGTCTTCAAACAGACTGTTGTAATCAGGCTGAATGTTTACTATGAAATAAAAAGGCTGAGTCACCATAACCAGAAACAGACCTAGTTCAAAGGCATGTCTTGAAAGGATAGAACACGCACACATGATTATGGTGGAGACAACCAGATTGACAACGGTCAGAAAAGCGGCTCTCCTGTACGGAGCTATTTCATCAGCAGGCAGTGTTCCCACCAGTCTGCCGGTCTGTCCGTTCATGGCAAAAGTAAATTCCTCATTGTCGCACTTTACGGTCATTTCCCATACCGGGAATATGGCGTAAACAATACTTACAGGCTTAACATTGAATTCTGAACTTCTGGATATTTCATGAAAATATCTTAACGACTGTCTGGTTTTTTCCTTTGCCGTTGTCAGAACTCGCTGTTTTACAGTTGCAAAGCCTGCTTTTTCCTTGATATCAGGCAGTACCACGTCGAGGCCTGAAAGGTATCCGGCGCTGTACGGTCTGCTCTGATTTATATTGAACGGTTCCACACTCTGGGAAACGTCATCTGAAAATTTTCTGCTGGCATCCTGAGGAATGCTTGAGAACGTCAGCCGGCAGGTCATCTGATTATTATAGCATTCGTGCGTAAGAACAGGCTGCCTGTACGTAAGCTTTTCCATCTGACAGGTTCCCCTGCCTTCGACATCAACGTCGTAAATCCAGAAGGGATAATATCTGGCTGTTATTTCTGCAGAGTCGAGGGAATCAAGAAAACCACGACGGATAAAACTTCTTTCATCGCACAGTTTTTTAAGTTTTTTCAGGAGAGTGTTCTTTGACTGCATGAATGGAATGACAATATCCGGAGATTTATCCTTTTTGATTTTATCATTCAGTATGATGGGTCTTTCGCAGAAAGGACATTTTACAAAGGCCTGAAGCGCACCGGGATAAATTGCGCCCCCGCAGAATGAACAGGTGTAGAGGGACGTTTTGTTTACCCTGCTTATGTATTCGTTCCGCAGACCTGTTTCCTGAATCTCTTCGCTCTGAGAGGCGGCAGGGACGGCCGTGTTTCCCTTAAGGGCTTCATAATCCTCACATGACAGCACTCTGTCGCATTTATCGCAGCGCAGTTTCTGATAACCGATGTCAAAGAGTAAAAAACCGTCACATGATGGGCATCTGCAGCTTTCAGGTTTGTTATTGTTTACCATCATATTCTCTCTATATATCCGCAACGGCATATCTTACGTGCTGTGGATATGCCAAAGTTAAGGTACTCAGGTTAATGATAGGTTATTTTTTATGAAAAAAATAAAGATACACACACAATATAATAAATACGAGACACGGTATGTATAAAAATGTTATGAAAGAAACAGGAAACGAAAACTTAATACAAGGTGTGAAACTGTCAGGCATGGAATGTATTATCATTCCGGTTTGTCGGAATGATTCGGTGTTTTTCGGAAAGAGGCTGTTTCCGATAATTCCTTGTATTTTTCTAGGTTTTTGAAGGCTTCCCGTAAATCAGTCTTTAAATCATCTTAAAATGTGTGATTGATCAAAAAAAATCAATGTGCAATAATGCATGCAATTTTTGATTTTTGGTTTAAAAACTTTGTTTCAGGCGCTTGCCTGAATATTTATTTTCGGGACAGATTATGACCAGCAGCAAACAGATTCTTCTGATAAATGATATTTGCGGTTACGGCAAGGTGGCTCTTTCAGCCATGATTCCTGTGCTTACCAATATGGGGTACCACATCTACAATCTTCCTACCGCACTGGTTTCAAATACTCTGGAGTACGGTAAATTCAGAATACAGGATACCACGGACTATATGCGTGATTCCATCAAGGTATGGGAAGAACTCGGATTCAGATTTGATGCAATCTCCACCGGACTCATCACCTCCACGGCTCAGGCGGATCTGCTGATTGATTTCTGCGGCAGGGAAGCTCAGAAGGGCGTGCTGATTTTCGTGGATCCAATCATGGCGGACAACGGTTCTCTGTATAACGGCATGAGCATGGAAACCGTAGCCAACATGAAGAGACTTCTGGCCGTTGCCCACTGCTGTGTTCCGAATTACACCGAAGCCGTGTATCTGACTGATTCCGAGTATAAGGACGATCTTACCAGGGAAGAGGTTTTTGCTCTGGTTGACCGCCTGAGAGACCTCGGTTCCCGTTCAGTGGTAATTACCAGCTGTCACGTTGAAGGCAGCGAGGCAGTTGCCGGATACAGCGCCGAACAGGATGAATACTTCTTGCTGCCGTATGTTTCCGTACCGGTATTCCTGCCGGGAACCGGTGACATATTCCTGTCAATACTGATGGGCAGACTGCTTCAGGGAATGTATCTCAAGGCCGCAGTTTCAGATGCCATGATTTCAGTCAAGAAGATGGTTATCAGAAACAAGGACAACGACGACAAGTTCAAGGGCATCAGAATCGAAGCCTGTCTTGACGTTCTGCAGTAGGCGAAAGTACAGGTCGTTTTTTTGAGATAACCGGCATATTCGCGCTTCTGATATGCAGAGTCTGCGGTAATCCCTTTATAATTATCCGGCTGACGGTTCTGATGAAGGACCGCGGCCGGATATGTTTTTATACCGTCTGAAACCTTAAGGTTGTCAGTCGGAGGTTAATGGAATTCGAGTGTATGATTAATAAGATCTGGGGCGGGATGATAGTTCTGGGAATTATCTCCGCGCTCATAAGATGTCTGGTTACGGATGACATGCAGATTGACGCATTCCTGCAGGAGTTCTTCAGTTCCGCGGATCTGTCGGTCAAGGTTATCATCGGGCTTCTGGGAATGACCTGTCTGTGGATGGGGATTGCCTCCATAATGGAATCCGCAGGACTGACCGCAAAGCTTGCCAGAGTGCTCGAACCTCTTTTCAGAGTGATAATGCCGGATATTCCGAAAGGACATCCGGCCATCGGCAGCATCACCATGAACATGTCCGCAAACATGCTCGGACTCGATAATGCCGCAACTCCCTTCGGTATTCGTGCCATGAAGGATATGCAGACACTCAACGGCAGTTCAGATACGGCTTCGAACAGTCAGATCATGTTTCTGGTGATAAACACCTCGGCCATCACGATTTTTCCGGTAAGCATCATCATGTACAGAACCCAGTTCGGTTCCGCAAGTCCGACGGATGTGTTTCTGCCGCTGCTGCTTACCTCCGCGGTCTCTACCACGGTCGGTTTCCTGGTGACGGCCCTTATCCAGAAAATCAATATTTTCAAAGTGCCTGTGCTGGCGGCTTTCGTCTTTCTGGCGGGGCTTATTGCGGGGCTTGCCGTATGGGCGGTAAGAGCCGGAGAAAATCTGGCTTCACAGGCCACCGTATTCAGTGACGTGTGCATGGTGGGTTTCGTGGGTGCGGTGACTGCCTATGCGATGTTTCTTAAAAAGAATGTGTTTGAGGACTTCGTAAAGGGAGCCAGACAGGGCTTCGGCATCTGTATCGACATTCTTCCTTATCTTGTGGCCATGCTGTTTGCCATTGCGGTATTCAGAAGCAGCGGACTTCTGGAACTGATTACCGGAGGACTTAAATGGCTGTTCGGTCTGTTCCTTTCGGATACGGCCTTTACCGATGCGCTGCCGGTAGGTCTGGTCAGACCTCTTTCCGGAAGCGGGGCAAGAGCCATGCTTCTTGATGTCTTCAAAAACTACGGACCTGATTCGCTGCAGGGGCACATAGCCTCCATTATGCAGGGATCTACTGAAACCACACTGTACGTCATAGCCGTTTATTTCGGTTCGGTGGGAATTACCAGAGTCAGACATGCCGTATTCTGCGGTCTGATGGCGGATCTCGCCTCAGTGATAGCCGCAGTGGTTATAGGCTACATGTTTTTTGGTTAAGTGCGTTATGGTTTTGTCAGCCTTCCGTTTGGGAGAATAACGGATCTGCTGTATAATTCAGGCTGTTTGCGCCGGAGTTTCCGGCTGTTTTTTCTGAATATTTAAGGATGTGTCGTGAGCTTCAGATTTAATTTAAAGCAGGTTTATTTCCTGTCAGGCTATGCGCATGCGTACGAGGAACTGAAAAAAATACAGGGAAGCAACTACAATCATCATGATGACGGTTCGATTAAGGAACTGCCTGTCATAAAGGCCATTCCCATGATGATGCGCAGACGTCTGAGCTCTTCGGGCAAGATGGCCGTGGCCCTGTCAATGGAAGCATTCAGACATTATGAAATCGACAAGGTTATCTTTGCCAGCAGAACAGGAGAGACCAAAAGGTGCATCACACTGCTAAGGGACGTATACATGGACAACGGTGTTTCTCCTACCGAGTTTTCCGCATCGGTTCATAACGGCAATGTCGGCGTGTTCTCCATCGTCAGCAGATTCTTCGGAGAAACCACGGCGGTAAGCGCCGCTGAAAAAACGCTCGGTGCGGCCATGGCCGAGGCCTATGCCTCCCTTTACGGCGAAGGAAAGGAAAGAGTCCTAATTGTGGTTTATGAGGAGGATCTTTCAAACAATATCATGCCTATTCCGGAAAGCGTGTTCGGCAACGGTTCCTATGCCTGTGCCGCGGTTCTTGAAAAATGGCAGGCGGACATCAGTTCGGTGGATGAGCTTTACCGCACGGACAGCGCCATGAAAACTTCCGAATCCGATCCGGAAACCGAAGAGCATTATTTTGAATTTGACTACGGCAGAGAAGGTGGAATGGATCCGGTTGATTATTTCAGGGAACTGAGGTTCGTGAATCCTCCGCAGCCGGAACCTGCAGAAGACAGATAAACAGCTTTTCTGATACGGAAAAAGAACATGCAGAAAATCGCGCTGATTTTAAGAAGTCTGGCAACACTGACCGTTTTCGGTGTCTTCTCACTGGGAGCGGTACTTCTCGGCGTTCCGGTGTTTTTTCTGCTGAGTCTTGTCATCCGTAACGGCAGAAAGCGCTGTCTGGTACTCAGAGGGCTCGTAAAATCCAGTTTCCGCTTTATAGTTTTTCTGTCCGGAATAATGTTCGTATTCAGAGTTCATTTCAGGGATGTCGAGGACGAAAAAGATTCCGCAGCCACGAGTGACCGCTCAATGTCTTCCTCTTCAGGCAGAGGCCGTATCTACATTTCCAATCATCCGACACTGGTCGATTACGTGATTCTGCTTACTCATACCGAAGTAACCGTAAATACCATGGTAAAGCATTCGCTTACCGTTGGATTCATGAGACACATCATAAATCATCTGGGATACGTGAATAATCTCTCATCACTGGATGAGGTATCCTCATCTCTGAAAAACGGAGACAGCCTTCTGATATTTCCGGAGGGAAGCAGAACCCACGGTGACATCTGTTTTAAAAGAGGTGCCGCCAATCTGGCTTCACGTCTGGACATGGATATTGTTCCGATATTCATTTACTGCTCGGAACCTGAATATCTCAGCCGCGGTTTCCTGAACATCATGGCTCCGAAGCATGTTCCTCATTTCTACATTGAAAGGCATCGGCCGATTAAGGTTTCCGACATGGTGCCGGAAGATAATCTGCCTCCCGCCGTACGGGCAAGACATCTGAACAGGTATCTTGAAAAAATGTACAGAGAGAAAATTCCCGAACTGAAATCAGCCTGTGATGAAGGTCGGGCCGGCTTCTGACATAAAGCAGTACTCAATTCTGAAAACCGGGGCTTTTACATGCTGTCCGGCGGCGGACGGAGATTGTTTTTCATGCTTACGGATATTTTTCAGGCTCAATATTTGACTGAGGCACGCTTTTTTAGGTGCTGATGTTTCATAAGTTTTGATGAACAGTCAGATAAAACATAAAATGTTGTACATAAATATTCTGTTTGTTTTACATGTTTATGCAGAAACGGATTTACAGCATAAAGATTATGTACTTTTTCGAGGACTGAAGAATGAAATTATCCAAGTTGACAGTGGCAGTAACGGCACTGGTTTATTCAGGATACGGAGCAGCCGCTCTGGCGGCCGACCCCGAGGTTCTGAGAACAATTGATCAGAATCAGACCGGAGCAGCCACCACCTGTCTTGTCATGACACAGAGCATGGAAACTGAAGGCAATACTCCGAAGGTGCTGGCCAATTACGTGTCCGCACTTAATAAGACAACCGGCAGGGTTCAGGAAGTGAACCTTTTCACCAGCGGCAGAAATCTCTGTCTTTCCGATCTTGATTTCGGAACCGAATACAAGGTTACCCTGAAGGCAGGTCTCAGGGATTCCTCCAATGCAAAGCTTAGTCATGACACATCCGTGGAATTCAAGACAATCGATCATCAGCCGAGCATCAGATTCCAGGCCGGAAATATAATTTCTGCAGCCGAAAAGGATAAGAAGGTAGCCGTAGAAAGCATTAACCATGATAAGTTCAGGGCTGTTCTCTACAGAATCTCCTCCATGGATCTGGCAGCTTACACTTCAAGAGCAACCAGTGATCTGGATTACCGCTGGAGCACGGTTGACTATATCCGCGAACACGGTACTTTCCTCGGAACAAAAGTCTACAAGGTTGAAGGCGGAGAAAACACCACCGTCACTACTTTTGTGGATCTGAAGGATCTTTCCGCAAAGCAGGAACCGGGTACCTATGTACTGTTCATTACCGGCACCGATACCACTGAATGTGATGCCGAAGGAGACTGCCTTGACTACATCACGGATCATTACGGAAGCATGTTCATGGCAAAGTCTCTGGTTATCTCCAACATAGGAATGACCACCTACCAGAAGGATACCGGCATTGATATCGCCGTGAGGGCGCTCAATTCCGCCAAACCGATGGCTGGCGCCAGGGCCACGCTCATAAGTTCTAGCAATGAAGTGCTGGCTACAGCCGTTACCGATAAGAACGGTTATGCTCATTTCGGCAGAGAGGCCGTTAAGGGGGTAAATTCCCAGAAGCCGGTGATCGTAAATGTTACCAAAGACGGTGATTTTTACAGTCAGGATCTGCGTCTGATGCCTCTGGTGCTCGAAGGTGTCCGTACCACTGATACCAGCGGAACCGATTCCGACTACAACGTGTTTGCCTATACCGACAGAACCATGGTCCGTCCGGGTGAAAAGGTGAACTATCATGCCATTGTAAGAGACAGAAAACTCAAGGCCACCTCCGTCAAGGCGCTGAAGCTTATGGTGTACAGACCTGACGGACTGCTTTATCAGGAACTTACCTTAAGCAATCCTGTAGCCGGTGCCTTCGATTATGATTTTGATTTCGATGAATATTCTCAGAACGGCAGCTGGAAATTCGTACTGGGCTTTGACAAAAAGCATACTTTAAGTACAACCAGCGTGCTGGTTGATGATTTCATACCGTCATCCATTGAACCTAGCATTCTCAGAAAGGGGCCGGTGCTCAAGGTCGGCGACAGTGTAATCATCAGTACCAGATTCACTTATGACGCTCCTGCTCCGGGGATCAGTGTGTCAGGTTACTACACCATTGAACCTGATAATCAACCGGTGGACGCATACAAGGATTACTACTTCGGTCCTAATCAGCGCAAGGTGTCAGAACTGACAGTTTACGGAAATATGCCTGAGTTAGAGACGGACAATACCGGTGCCGTTACCATAACCCTTGATTCCGAAGGCGTTTCTGATGATTATGCCCAGAAGGTAAAATCCAGCTACGGCTTTACTGATCCTAATTCCAAGGTTCTTAACAAGAAAGACGAGTTTAAGATCTATTTCAAGTCTCCGCTTGTCGGGGTAAAGACCGATTTCGACAAAAATGACTCCATGATGACGGATTTCGGCGTTATTCTGGCGGATCAGTCCGGCAATCTTCATAAAGGAAAGGTTGATTACTCCATCTACAAGCGTCACATCTCATACCAGTTCGTGTATAACAACGATTCCTGGAATTATCTCAGAAATGAACATCTGACCCCGGTAACAGCAGGTTCGCTTGATCTCAAGGAAGACACCTCAGGCAGGATCAGATACAGACTTGAAAGCGGCAGCTATGTAATCAAACTTAATTACAACGGGCTGGAAACATCATCCGATTTCTATGCCGGTTCATGCTCTGACATAGATCCTAAGTATCCTGACAGATTTGAGCTTTTTGCGGACAAGACGGCATATAAGGCGGGAGAGACAGCCTACCTTGAATTCGACAGCAGTTATGACGGTTTTGCCGATCTGGTTGTGGATACTCCTGATTCCTCAATGACTCATTACGAGATCAGAAAGGGGCACAACAGACTTCCTGTGAAGCTTTCCGATTCCTTTGTCCGCGGCAGCTATGCAGTGCTGTCCACCTATGCTTCCGCAGAGAACAGGTATCTCGGCTCTCTCCGTTCCATCGGCGTGGCTTATCTCGAAGCCGATAAGAGTGCCGATACTCTGAAGATTTCCGCAGATATTCCGCAGAAGGTTGTACCTAACAGCGGTGTTGATATCGTCGTCAAAGTGGATAATGCCGACAGCAACACTTACGTGGCGGCCTCGTTCATCGACCAGGGAATTCTGAACATTAATGGTCAGAAGGCGCCGGAACCTGAGAAGAAACTGTACAACCACAGATATTTCAATACCGATATCTATGATCCGTACTCATACATCATGAAGAGCGTGTCTCACAAGGGGCAGGGCTACGGTGATGAATCCGGAGACATAAACATGATGGCAGGCATGACACTGAGCAACATTACTGACAATCTGATGTCATACCATCTGCCAAGAGTGAAGGTTGAAAACGGTGAAGCAAAACTTCATTATGATCTGAAGGACGTAAGCAGCACGGCATCTCTTATGGTTACCGCATGGTCTGCCGACAAACTCGGCTCCTATTCCGTTGACGTACCTGTAAAGGATTCTGCCGTAAGCAGAATGGTTATGCCTTACTACCTGCATCTCGGTGATACCATGGAAGCGCAGCTTACCATAAACAACTTAAGCGGCAGGAGCGGAACCTATACCTATTCCGTAACCTGCTCCGGCGGTATAAAGTGCGACAGCAAGGGCAGTGTTTCCGCTGAAAACAACTCTCTTGCATCCGTACCGGTTCAGATTGAAGCCACGGGGACCGAAGACGGTCACGTCAGCCTGTCCGTGAAATCAGACGGATATGATTTCGCCACCGAACGCGAAATCAAGGTGATTAACCCTATGTCCAGAATCGCCGAAAACAGAATTGTGGTGCTCAAGGCCGGTCAGAAGGCAGACGTATCATTTGTGAATGCATACAGGGACGGTACCGACGTTGTGGCCAAACTCGGAAAATTCCCTCTGTCTGATACCTCTGAAATGGTTAAGGACATTCTGGCTGACGACACCATGTTCGGCAACATCTACAAGCAGTCTGCCAACGGCATGACGCTTCTGAGTGTTCTCAATACCATGGAGAAGAACAGCGCGGCCGACAGCCGTGAGCTTCGTGAAATCAAGAAGAGCATCAGCGACAGGGTATCTCTGGTAGAGTCCAGATTCGATACCTACGGTTCTCTCCTGAATGTTTCATATTCATATGAAGAATCATGCTACGCCTACGCATATGCTTCTCTCTTCCTCATTGAGGCAAACAACGCAGGCTTCGGTGTAAACAGGAATATGCTTGCCATCATCAGGAACAAGCTGTCTGATCTGCAGACCGCTGAAAGTCACAACACGGCGGCTCTGGCAATGTACGCTCTCGCCAGAATGGGGGTTAATGTAAAGACCAATGCCATCTACAGATTCGACTCTCTGGAAAACAGCAGCAATTATCAGATTGAAGCCTTTGCGTACTATGCTGATATTTTCGGACTGTACGGAGACAGGAACAGACGTACCCGTGCTCTGGAAAAGGGAATTTCATCTCTGAACAACGTGGTCAACACCTATAATGTTACCTCAAAGAACGTACACGTGTATGACAGTGTGGATCTGTACAAGAAGCTTCTGGTTCATTTCCCTTACGTCATCAACAACGTACGTCATGAAATTCTGGCATTAATCAGATCATCAGTCAGGGCCGGTTACTCAGAAGGTCTGGACGGACTGTACGGTTATTTAAGCGAGGATACCTATTTTGATCCTTCATGCCAGTACCTGATTGCCGATATTTCCGGAGTTAACAGAACTCCTGCATCCACCGTCAAGCTGAAGGTTAAGGGCAATGCGGTTTCAGTTGAAAATCCGTCATCAGAAACCGCTGTTTCCACCGTCAGTGTCAACGATTACGTGGTGAAGGCTCCTGTGACCGGAGACAGTATCAGACTGACTACTCGTTATTATGACAGTAACGGAAAGGAAATTACCGGACCTGTAACTCTCAAGGTTAACGAGGAAATTCTGGTGGTTAACGAGTTAACCTCAAAGACCAAGTTCAGCGGTCTGATAACCGTGGAAAACAAGATTCCTGCCAATGCCGTACTGCTAAAGGTATACAGCGGTGACGATGAAAAACTGCTTAAGGGCATAATTTCAGGAAGTCTCGGATATCAGGAAGTCTCAAAGGGCGATACCGGTTTTGTATCATCTGTCACTGCATACAATACCAATGCCATTACCGTAGCCTACACCATCAAGGCGGCTCACAGGGGCGTATCGGTTCCTCTGATGAACAGTGCCTATCTTGACAGAATAGGCACCAAGATGTTCGTGTCATATAACGAGAATGCTTCAATAACGGTTAAGTAACTGAAGCTGTAAGAAACATAAAGCTCCGACACTTTTTATACAGGGTGTCGGAGTTTTTTTTAAGTATGAACCGTCCGTAAAGATCTCCATAAAACCCGAGATGGTTATTTCTCTTCTTCTTAAAAGCTGTCCGGCAGCCATGTAGTAACAGGATAAGCCCATTGATGCATTAAAGATGGTGATACAGATTATCGTAATGTTTTCAAAAATCGCCAGGCTCTTATCCGGGTGATGAAACAGATCATACTGAACGAAAAAGTTAATTCCCGTCAGAATCATAATGAGGAATCCGATGGAACCGAATACTCTTCCGTAAGAACTGAAACTGTTTTTTATGGCTTCCGGAAAAATGGATAATCCTTCCCTATGGGTTATTTTATTCAAGGGGATTTAAATAGCTTTTGAAAAATATGATTGATATATTATTTTTTGTTTTTGTGCTAAATATAAGTACGGATGCATTATAAATGTTTCTTATATGTCTTTCAGTAAATTAATGTCTATAACCGTATACAAAATAGTCAGACAGTATGTTATTCCGGCAGATTTATTCTGATTCTCCTGTCCGGATATCTGCTCCGCAAAAGATTAAAGAATGTTCATTTTACGGAACAATACGTGGTGAGGCAGACCGTCAGCGAGTCAGGTTGTTACGTTATTTGTGTCCCGTAATACAAGATTTGATGACAAGTCCTTTAAAAAAAATGCATACAGCCGGATTTCTGATATGATTTTTAGACTGAAAAGATGAATGTGAATGACATATTCCTGCCGGTTTTTGGCAACAGGAAAATAAAAAAGGCGGCTGTGTCGTATTAGAGATTGGTGATTATGCTAAAGAATTTTTTTTCCGGTCTGATAGACAGAAAGAATCACAGACCGTGTGTCGGTTTTGAATATTTTATCAGTGCGGTGATTGTCCTTAATGCCTTGACAGCGGGACTTATGCTGTCTTATCCCCGGCCGGAGCTTCGTTTCTTTGATTCTCTATGCGTGGCGGTGTTCTGCGTGGAACTGGTGATAAGATTCATTGCCAGCAGATCAGTTAAGGCATATTTTACTGATCCTCTGCAGATTTTTGATATTCTGGTGGTTGTCTGCTGTCTGATTCCGGAAAACTTTGTTTCAAGCGCCAATGTGCTTGTCGGACTCAGAGTGGTAAGACTGCTGAGAATAACCAGATTCATTTCCATGAATCGTGAGATGAGCACGGTTATAAAGGTACTGCTGAAATCAGTGATGTCGCTTTACAGAGTCACGATACTGATGCTGGTGTTCGTATATGTTTTTTCAATTATCGGTGTAGGCCTGTTCCGGATGCCTGATCCTGTCTCTGTGTCCGCTGAGGAATCCGCGGTATATGAAAGGTTTAAGGAGGAATCCCAGAACTATTTTGTCGGAAAAAACGTGGATCCGTTCGGATCGGTTTCTGAAAGCATGTTCACTCTTTTCAAGGTGGTCACCGGTGATGACTGGAGTAATCTGCGCAACAATCTGGTGATGGCTTCGGAACTCGGAATTGTCAGAGCTCCTTCCTGGGTGATTACCTTTTATTTTACCGCATGGTTTATATTCGGAGCGTATCTCCTGCTGAATCTGCTGGTCGGAGCCATTCTGCAGAACTATGAGGAACTGTATTCGAAAGTCAGGGCCAGAAACTCATCAGAACAGCGTGAACGTGAAATCAATGAAAAAGTGTCAGATCTTGTGGCTGAACTCGTAAGGGCGGTGGAGGACGAGAAGCTCAGTTCAGAGGAAAAAAGAGCTCTGGTACAGAAGGCTATGAATATAATTCACCGGGACTAGAACGGAGTTTGTTTGTGAAAGTTAGTACTGTGTTTCGCGGAAGAAGGGCGGTGTATCTGCTGCTGATAATGTCTGCCACTGTTACCGGTGCGGTACTGTTCTGTCTGAGCTGTATCAGTGAACTGGATTATTCCCTTATTGAAAAAAGATCCAGAGTCCTTTATGCCGCTGACGGTTCCATTGCCGGTTTTTCACTGTCAGAGGATAACGAGTCTTACAGATTCTATACTTCCGTAGAGGACGTAAGTCCCCTTTATATCAGAATGCTGCTTGCCAACGAGGATCGGAATTTTCACAGCCACTGCGGAGTTGACTTTCCGGCAATGGCTCGTGCACTGTGGGGCAATGTGTCCAGCGGCAGAATAACCTCCGGAGGTTCGACTCTGGCCATGCAGGTTGTAAAGAGACTCACCGGACACGAAAGAACCTATCTCAATAAACTGAAGGAAGTTGTTCAGGCCATTTACATAACTCAGAAATTCGGACGCAGGCAGGTTCTGGAGTGGTATCTTACCCTGGCTCCGTACGGGGGAAACACCGAAGGTGTCAAGGCGGCGTCACTGAGATGGTTCGGACATCTGCCTTCAGGAATGACTCCTTCTGAAGCCGCTCTTCTTACTGCTCTTCCAAGAGCACCGGAGCATATCCGTCCGGACCGGAATCCAAAAGCCGCAGCCTACTATATCAACGAGGTTCTGAGAAATTCCCGTGACAAGGGTGTTTTCGGAGACGACGTGTGGAAGTCCACACTTGAAGATAACGTCGCCGGAAATCTCAGAAGCATTGACCAGAGTGCCATAACACTGGCATCCAGAGTCTTTTCGGAAACATCTGACAGGGAGGTTCATTCATATCTGGAACCATCCGTGCAGCACGTGCTTCAGGATGTGTCTGAATCTTTCAGGAAAAAGCATCAGGACGGTGCGGTACTTTCCGCAGTGGTTCTGGATGCCGATACTCACAGAGTTACGGGGGTTCTCGGTTCTTCGGATCTGGGTATTACCCGTATCTGTCTGCCTTTTTCACCGAGATCTCCGGGGTCCGCACTGAAGCCTTTTGCCTACGGTCTGGCCTTTCAGGAAGGACGGTTGCATCCGCGTACCGTTCTTCATGACAATTCAAAACTGTTCGGCAGCTGGCGTCCCGATAATTTTGACAGAAGTTTTTCCGGAAAGGTAACTGCGGCAAGGGCGCTTGTAAGTTCTCTCAATCTTCCGGCTCTTGAGGTTCTTGAGCTCATAGGTCCGGGATACTTCGTGAATTCCATGAACCGCAATGAAAATCTGCTCAAGGTACGCAACAGCACGGCTGATTATTCGGTGATTCTCGGAAGTGCCGACATATCCCTGATGAATCTGGCAAGACTTTATGCCATGCTTAACGAGGACGGTATGATGAATCCGTATGCCCTGTATGAAAATCAGAAGCTCTTTCCGGCAGTGAGATTTATGGAAAAAGACAGCGCCAGAGCCGTTTTCAATATTCTCAGGCTTACCAGAAGACCGGACAATGCCGTTACCGCTGACGAGGTCTCATACAAGACCGGAACCTCAAGCAGGTTTACGGACGCCCTTGCCATCGGCAGTCTGGAAAATCATACCGTGGCGGTTGCCATAAGATTTCCGGACAACAGAACAGGTTACTATCAGTATTCCGGCTTTAAGGATGCCGCTCCCGTTCTTTTTGAAATTCTCGGCCGTCTGCCTGCCAAAAAAATGCATCGTCCGGTGATTGAAAGTGAACTGCTTGAAATCTCTTCTCCGGAAGCTCTTTTTGAGGTGGTTGAAGAAAGAAAGCTTATTGACGACAAGGCTCTTCACATTGATTTCCCGAATGACGGGGACGTGGTGCTGGCCGATGCCGACGGCAGAGTGTTCATTCATTATACGAGCGGCACTGGAACCGTTTATCTGTCCCATGACGGTGAACAGACCGAAGACAGCTTCATTCAGGTTGAGAAAGAGGGGATTCATACGGTAAGTATTCTTGACGGTGAAGGTCATTCAGACAGCGTCACTTTCAGAGTGCTTCTTGGAAACTGAACGGAAACACATTGCTTATTATCAGGTTGTGTGCAGATGTCCAAATCACTGTATCTGTGTGATTTGTGGTCAAATATATTTAAATTTTTGCACTGAGGTTGATATTAAATGCTTATTGTTGGATAAGTTGAGCTTATTATGTTTTAATAACCAACTGGTATGACAGTAAAAAAAACAGCTAGGAGTAGTGTATATGAACAGCGATCTGGTTCTTTCAGTAAAGAAAATGATTATAGATGCTTTAAATCTCGAAGACATCACACCTGAAGATATTGATACCGATGCTCCGTTGTTCGGTGACGGTCTCGGTCTTGATTCCATTGATGCTCTGGAACTCGGTCTGGCACTGAAGAATACCTTCGGCGTCTCAATCAGTCCGGAATCAGAAAATGTCAGGGAACATTTCTACTCAGTGGCCACACTGGTCAGGTTCATCGAATCTCAGAAGAAATAGTTAAAGGCGGATTAACGCCTGACATATGACAACATACAAGGAGAATGCTTCAATGACAGAAAATGAAGTATTTGAAGAATTAAAAAAGATTATAGCCGACAATTTTGAAATAGATCCCGCACAGGTTACCCGTGAATCAAACATCGTTACCGATCTCGATCTTGACAGCATTGATGCCATTGACATGGTTGCAGAACTTCAGAAGAAGGTCGGATGCCGTTTAAGCGCAGAAGATTTCAAGTCAGTGAAAACCGTCGGTGATATTGTAAAGGTTGTTGCAGACAGGATTTAACGTTCAATGAAAACTCTTTTTTCGGTATACGCGGATTCCGGTAATCATGATCGTGTGATGTTCTTTGACGCCACCGCCGGGTTTCTCGGCAGGGATATCATCAGACTGTCCTTTATCTGCACAGAATGTCTTCGCAGATATTCCGATTATGATGATTTTGTGGTGGCAACCGACAATTCTGCCCATATGCTGGCACTGATGTATGCAGGCTGGGTTCTGGGAAAGAATATCGTTCAGCCGAATACGCTTCAGCCTGAAGGTTTCAGGGTATTCGATGCAAAATGCACTCTCTGCGTGTTTTCTGAAGAAGGAATCTTCACTGATGCCGAAAATCATTTCCGGAATGAAGACGGGGCATACGGAATAAACTCTCCTGCTCTTCTGGATCTTTCCGGTATTTTTGGAAAATACCGCAGTGAATGTCTTTGCGGTCCCCGCTATTCGTCTCCCGCCGAGGCGCCTCTAGCGTGTCAGAAAACCGAAGAATCTGAAAAAGAGAATGATTACGAGACGGCTGCCGGCAGTGTAAGGGCCATTCTTGATGATGTTTCCTTAAGGGAAACGGTGCGTTCCTGTACTGAAACGTATGCCGCTCCCGACGGACAGAAAAAAAACATTAAGATTTCAGATTCCGACTTCTGTCAGAGCGTTGACCGGTTTATTGCCTGTCTTTCGCCGTTCGTGAAAGACAGAAATGCAGAAGAGAAGCTTACCATTACCGGTCTCACCTCGGGTTCTACGGGACTCCCGAAAAGAGTTCCCCGCACACTTGGGGATTTCTACCGTGAAATAGAATGTGTGAGGAATTTCATTCTTCCTTCTTACGCCGACAATACCGTTGGTGCCGCCACGGTCACAAATTTCCATGCCTACGGAGTGCTGTTCCGTTTTCTGCTTCCGGTAATTTCTGAAATCCCTGTATATGTTTCCATGCTGGAGTATCAGGAACAGTTCATGAATCTTCGCGGTCTGTCCAGAAATCTGTTTCTGATATCAAATCCGGGGTTCTTCAAGAGACTCGATGATACAGTCTGTCCGGTTCGTGTCAATCTCATGATGTCCGCCGGCGGCAGACTGACGGCTCCCGTATTCAGAAAGGCGAAAGCCGTTTATGATGCGCCGCTTCTGGAAATCTACGGCAGTACCGAAACCGGAGTCATGGCCTACAGATATCCTGAAAATACCGAGGAGGAATGGCTTGTTCCGTCAGTTTCCAGAGTGGAGACTGTTGATGAAGAGGGGAACGCAGCCGGAGATACCGGACTTGTCAGAATCACCTCGGCTCATGTTAACGGAGGTGTTCCGTATACCGGAAGTGATGTTATCAGACTTTCTGAAAATTCCTGCGGCCGACAGAGCTTTACACTTCTCGGCAGGAGTGACAGAATCATAAAGCTTGAGGACAACAGGGTAAGTCTTGATGAACTTGAAAAGATAATTACCGCGCACGAATTCATCAGGGAATGCGCAGTAGTGAAATTTGAACAGAAGGGACGTGAATTCATCGGAGCCATGCTGGTGCTGTCTGATACCGGCAGACGCGAACTTTCTTCAGTCACTCATGGGCGGTTCTTTATCAGACTCAGAAACGAGCTTGGCAGAGTGATGATAAAGCTTACCGTTCCAAGACGTTTCATCATAACTGACGAGCTGCCTTTAACGGACAGCCGAAAGATTGCCTATAAAAAAGTGGAGAGGGCTTTTTATCATGAATCTGCCTGATTTTGGAAAAAGTGAAGTTTCAGAAAATTCATTACGCATACAGGCCCGTTTTCCGGAGAAGCTTGACTGGTTCAACGGTCATTTTGAATACCGGAAAATATTTCCCGGAGTGGGACAGCTGTATGTGATTTCCCGTCTTGCCGAAAAGTTCTTCGGAATTAACCTTAACACTGACGGCGTCAGCTTTGATACCGTTAAGTACAATCATATGATTTTTCCGGAAACAGAAGCTGTTATCAGCATCAGTGTCGGGAACGGCAGTCTGAGTTTTGTCATTGCTGATGCTTCAGATGAAAGCATGATTTATTCTCAGGGAAAGATTTCTTTCGGAAAGTAGTCTTCCTTTAAATAAAAACCTCTCATTCGTAAAAGTAGTCCGGGAGGTATTTTCTGTATCGATCATCTAAATGGATTTTTTCCACCTGCTTAGATTCGCAATTTATTCAATCTTTTCCGTGTTTAACATGAGCAGCCTGGAAAATACTTCAAATAATCACAGCCGTAAATCAAGGCTTTACGTCCTGTGCCCGCATCTTTTATTTCTTATCATTCCTTCAATTTTTCTGACGCGCTTTCGGGGATTTTCACGGGAGCTGTCATCATTTAATAATTCAACAGCATAAAAAGAATTTTTCTCCTTGATTCTTCTGTTCGGCTTTCCTGTCCGGACAGTTTGTTTCCTTCGGGAAACGCTGATGCCTCTTATCGGAGGTATGGGTTCCGGAATCTTCTGATTTCCGGGTTGGGGCTTAAGCCCGTTGCCCTGAGCACAGTTCTGCTCGGAGGCGCTGTACGCTAAGGAGAAAATTATGCGTAAATCTTATGACAAGACTGAAACTGAAATGTCTGAAAATGTAACCCGTGATGAAGCATCTTTATCAGTCCGCAAGGCTGATATCGGAGCTGAATTCGGACTTGACGGCCTTAAAGGTGTTTCCATTGAGGTTCCCGTGTTTGATGAAAACTGTCAGTATCTGGTAAAACAGCAGAATGATTATGTTTTTGATGAACACATGTTAAGACACATTGTTTCATTTCTCGGAAAGTCTTCCGGCGATGCTCTCTATCTCTACGGCCCTAGCGGCTGCGGTAAGACATCAATGGTCATGCAGACAGCTGCGGTTCTTAAATGGCCGGTGGTTTCTCTAACCATCAACGGTCGTTTTGAACTCTCTGATCTGATTGGTCATCCAACCATTGTCAGTAATGAGTTGGTGTTTGTTCACGGTCCGCTGGCCAGAGCCATGAAGTACGGTTATATTCTGATTCTTAATGAAATAGATTTAGCCGATGCTGCTGAGCTTTCCGGTCTTAATGACGTCCTTGAAGGACGAAATCTGGTCGTGATACAAAACAATGGAGAGGTGATTAAGCCTCATCCTGATTTCAGGATGGTGGTTACTGCAAATACCTGCGGCAGGGGTTCTCGAGGAACCTACCACGGTACACAGCTCCTTAATGCCGCTTTTCTGGACAGATTCAGATTCATCAGATGTGATTACATGTCACATGACGAAGAACTGAAACTTCTTGAACTGGTGGCACCTGAACTTGATGCGGGTCTGTTGTCTGATATGGTAAAGGTGGCTTCTGAAATCAGAAAGTCGCACCTTGATCCGATGCCTAATCATATCTATATGTCCGTACCTATGAGTACCAGAACATTAGTGAGATGGGCAACACTGACGGTTGCATATTCCTATGAAAGTGATCCTGTTGATGCTGCCCTGCTGCATGCATTTGCCGGTCGCCTTTCTGAAGAAGAAAGCAGTTATGTGTTAAGACTAAAATCTGATGTCATGGCAGGAGTGACAGATAATCTGTAAAGATGTCACTGTGCTGAACAACCCTCGTTTGAGGGTTGTTCTTCTCATTTTGATGCTGCTTTTTCTCATTATGACAGAATTTTGTGAATTCTAATTTGTTCGAGGCGACAACTATTTGCATCAGTGTTTTAAATAATTGCAGGATTTGTTTATAATCTATGTCAGTGATAACTGATGAACACCAGGCTGTAACATTCAGTCAGGCGCATCGGTTTCAGCATTTATGCCGACAGACACCTGAATATTATTGGATAGAGAAAAATAAATGAGCAAAAGTCAAATTTACAGTGATTATTCATCTTTTAAGAATTCTGATACTCTGGTAATCAATAAAAAGTACACTGAAGACGAAATAAGTCTTCTTCTGGCGGCACCGATACCTAAAAAATTAGAAATTCTCAATAAAATCTGTAATGTTACGGCCAAGGAAGTGAGCAGGGCCATAGGCATTTCACTTGGACATTATTACCGTCTGACAGGAGGAAAGAGTCCGATAAGTCCCGCAATTGCCAGAAAGCTTGCCAATCTTTTCAATCTGAAAATAGAGTTTTTCGGAGGAGTCGGGGGCGAAGAGTCTGGTGAAAGAAGTCTGTCTCAGAACGAACTTTTTGATCGCAGAGCGTTTCTCCTGTTTAACAGCAGAAACAATGATTCCAGAAATAATTACATGAAATATGTTCTGGATATTCTTAAGGAAAGCTTTGATTTACAGGATGAGGTTTTCCCTCAGAATTATTCAATGATAGCAAGTGATGCCAATCTGGCTAAATTGTCCATTTACCCCGATGATCTCATAGAACTTATGTATCTCAATGACGACAACCGCTTTGATTTGAAAGATATAACCGGAAAAATCGTAAAAACCAGAACCGGTGATTTCGGAATTCTGGAACAGAAAAACAGCTGCTTCCTGATAAAACCTCTGAATGACAGATACGCCGCTGTTTCCGTTAATAAAACTGAAGATGTTGAAGCGGTGGTGGTTTCCGTAAAACATGTTACCGTATCAACCAATGATTTGCTTCATCTTCTCTTTGACAAGAACTAGGCCGCAGAGGCTTTAAATTCCGTATCAGGATAGTCGCTGTTTTCGTGCAGGGCTGCGACTATTTCGTCACGCGTAAGTTCGTCTTCACCGCCGAAACCGAGGCTTTTATATTTTTTGGTGCAAAGCGCTTTGTTAATATGGCCGATGGAATGTCTGAATGTTTTAATTTTATTATTCAGCAGTATTGTCTGAGTAAGGCGTTCAGCATCTCCCATAAAACCTGAAAGCCAGTAGAAATCCAGTTTCTTCAGCAGATTGTCGTAACGTACGATCAGTCTGGCTAATCTGAGTGCATAAGGATTGTCGACAAGCAGAGTAAATTCCTTCTCATTGGTGAATTTCAGAGAAGTGTATCCATCCTTAGGTAATCCTTTTTCACTGTATTTATCATCCAGTTCCTTTTCATATTCTGAATAGTATTCTTCGACATCGTTAAAGGAGTTTTTCAGAAAAATGCTCATGGCATCCTTTACACTCGGGTCAATTTTACAGCATGGCAGAGGAACGAGTGTCGACATGCGGTACAGAACCGGATTCATTCTGGCATAGTAACATCCTGCGAAACGCTGAGGTTTATCAAGAGCAAGAGTCAGGGTCATTTCAATCTGAGAGGCTGAAAAAGTCTCATAATTATCTTTCGAATTCATAAAATTACTTCCTTTTATATTTTTATGACGGAATTCAGTTGAGGCATTAGTTCCGTTTAATGCTTGAACAGTGTAAATTTTTAATGATGTCTGTTGGTGGATATTGTTTTAAAATATTTGCTTTATGTGGGTTAAATATGTTTTTAGTATACATTTGTATGGTGTTATGTCAATAAAAATATTGAATATGTGATTAAAATATAACAAATATGTCTGATATGTGCTAATATTAAAACATGATGATAAAACATCAGTTTATACAGACGTCATACGATTATGTGAAACAGTTATTAAGAAAATAAGGAGAATATGCGATGGGTGATGTGAATAATGCAGAAAAAAATCAGGAAACTTCAGATCGAATCAGAGAACTGACAGCTGCTGAATCTAGCCTGTGCAAGGCTCTGGCCACTGGTAAGGAAAGTGCTGAAATTGCCAGGAAAACTGCCGGTGTCTGGTATGAAATTGTAAAAAAGTATAAGAAATTACAGAAAATTGTTCATGATATTGATGATATTTATACCAGTTCGATTTCTTTTGCATATGAAGCTCGTGCTTACGGATTGCTGGATAATAATAGCTGCCGGTTCCTGCACGAGTGCAGATCCGCAAACAGAAGAGTGTGCGACAGTATTGATGAGAGAATTCAAATCTTCAAATCACGTGTGAAAAGTCAAATTGCTATGTATAGAATGACAGTCAAAGGTAATACCCAGAATGATGAACTTATAAGGATTACTAAGGAATCTAAAAAGCTTGAAGAACATCATCTGCCTGCTGATTTTTTTTCTGAATTAATTGCTTCATTGAAATCATCTTATGAAGAAATTTATGACTTTAATAAGAAATTACGTCAGTTTTCAGAAGAGGCGGAACAGGATCTGATAAATGTAAATAAATCGCTGGCGGAAGAACAGGAAAATTATGACAGATTACGTGCCGAACGTGATGACTATCATCGCATCTATCTGAAAGGCAGAATTCCGGAAATAAAAAAGCAGTTAGAGACACTGCGTGAGGAATTATCTGAAGATGAGTTAAAACTGAAAGAACTGGAGAAGTGATTTCCAAAGAACTTCAGGATCTTTATCATTCACGGAACCGTCCATGTTAAGAAAAACATATACGGAAGTATATGCCGTAAGGAATATCCGGCTGATTTATGGAAAAAAAGAAAAATCAGTTTACGACAACGGATTATGTTTCTTTCCGGAAATCCTGTTCTGTTCAAGTGAAGGCACAGAAACAGAACAGCGGTCAATCGGCTAAATTAGATCTGAGGAAATACATAATAAGACATTTCAGTATTTTCTTGTTTTATCTTGATTTTATATGACAACGATATTAAATAGTATAAAAAATGCACACTGTGTCTGCTTCGTGTTCAAGTTTTTTTTATGATAAAACTAGCAATTATTTAAAATGTATAAAATTAATACAGGAAAACCAGTCAATCATTGGTTACAATTAGCATGTTAATGAATTGTATATTTTAAGGTAACTGGAAATATCATTGAATTCGTTAAACACTGTGTGTGCTGTGTTCGGCAAAAGCAGATGTTAAAAATAATATAAAATAATAAAATACTAATGATAATCAAATAAGCATAAAAGTTAAATTCAGGATTAATAATCGCAGTCAGCAGTATATATTTTAACTGAGGATTATAAGATGATAAATCTTGAGAGTTTTCAAAAATCTCTATTAGCTGTAATTATTTCTGCTTCACTTACAGCTTCTCTTACAGGTTGCGGAGCATCCGCAAGTTCTGACGGTACGGAAATTTCCATTGGTGATGATTCAGGTTCATCAGGTAATGACGGCTCGTCTGACGGTGATTCCTCCGGAGATGATGGTTCATCTGAAGGCGGAGCATCCGGCGATGATTCTTCCGGAGATGGCGGCTCTTCAGGAGGCGGTTCGTCCGGCGGGGATGATTCCGGCGATGATTCTTCCGGGGATGGCGGCTCTTCAGGGGGCGGTTCGTCCGGCAGTGATGATTCCGGCAGTGGTGATTCTGACAGCGGAGATTCCGGCAGTGGTGATTCTGACAGCGGAGATTCCGGCAGTGGTGATTCTGACAGCGGAGATTCCGACGGAGATGAATCTGGCAGTGATGATTCCGATGCTGATGATGAGGATTTGAGTTCCTACGGTACACCGGCTGTTAAAGCGGATCTCTTTTCCGGCTATACCGGAGATTACGGTAATAATGCCACAGATGAATCCTTACCGGTATTCAGTGATACCATCTATATAAATCTCAGTGATCTGACTTTCTCAACCGATAATTCGGAATTCAGTTCAATTCTCAAGGGAACTGAAACTGCCGTCATAGACGGTGTTTCAATAGTAAGAGACGGTAAAGGTTATATTACAGTTGATGCCTCCGGTACTTCAGACAGCATTAAATTTGTTCTTTCAGGTACCCTGACAAAAGGTACCGTTGACATAACAGCCAAAAAGAATGCTTCCGTAGGCGTGGAACTTAACGGGGTGGATATTACCAGCGGCAATAATCCTGCCGTTGTAGTCGGACCCAAGACTGCCACCGCATATGTAATTCTCAAAGGCACCAATTACCTGACAGACGGACGTATTTTCGGTATAGGATACAGTAAGGCAAACGGTACTGACTATTATGATTCATCCGTTGATTCATCCGTTGACGTCAGCGAGGCATCCATGACTCAGAAATGGGCTCTCGGTTCAGACGATAACGGTGTTATCAGTACCAAGGGAATTTTCCGTATCAGCGGTGACGGTATCCTGAATATCAGCACGGCTTACAAGCACGGTGTTTATGCCAAGAACAGACTTTACGTGTACGGCGGTCAGATAGGTGTAAAGAACAGCGGCCGCAACGGTCTGCAGAGTAAGAACGGCTTTGACATGTTCGGCGGAACCATTAACATTGAAGGTGTAGGCAATCATACCAATAAGCAGAGTCGCGGCATTATCGTATCAGGCGATGAAAGTGAGGACGGTGCAGGTCTTGGCGGTATGAACTTTGTTGACGGTGTCGTAAACATTACTACCGTCGGCAAGGCCATAAGTGCAAAATGGGATATCGAAGATGATGCAGAAACAACCGAAACCACCGACGATCCGAGTCCGGTAGTAAAGATTTCCGGAGGTACCTTCAATATCACCACCAGCGGTCAGGTTATTGATTCAGACAGAAGCCAGAATACAGTTTCATATTATGACGAAGACGGTATTCTCACCACTGAAGCTGAAAAATGTTCACCTGAAGGGATTGAAGGCAAACTCGGTCTGGAAATCTCAGGCGGTACTTTCAACATCAATACTACGGATGATGCACTCAATGCAAGTCGTGACGGCTCCGCCTATATAAACATCAGCGGAGGCAGTCTCTATCTTAATGCTTCCAGTGCGGATGCCATTGACTCCAACGGAGACATCAACATTTCCGGCGGTGTTATAGTAAGCGTGGCCACCATGGGCAGTGAAGACGGTTTTGACTGTGACGGAAAGCTGACATTTACCGGCGGCGTGGCTGTCGGCATCAGCGGTTCAAACCATGAGTATGCAAGTACCGGTTCTTCAACCACAACTCAGAATACCTTTGTAATCGGTTCAAGCTATCTCGGCAGTCAGAATACCGTTATGGCAATCATGGACTCTTCAGACAATCCTGTGTTTGTGTTTAAGCTTCCTTCAACTTCATACAGTCTGGCAACGGTGTCCTCTCCAAATCTTGCCGCTGCGGATACCTATGGCGTATATTCAGGAGTGACCGTAAGCGGTGGAACAGAGTTCAGAGGCCTGTATACCGTAATGCCTTCAGTAAGCGGAGGCTCTCTAACCGGTTCCGTAACCACCAATGATTCAACCCATGTCTATACTTCTCTGTCTCAGGGCGGCGGATCTTTCGGACCGGGAGCCGGCGGCGGTGAACCGCCTTCATTCCCTGGCGGAAGATAATCATTCCGTGATTTTATTCTAAAGATAAAAAGAGTCTGCCGTGGCAGACTCTTTTTTCAGTATGTTTCAGTATGTGTCATAAATTCTGATTAAAGGTAACCTGAAAGCTTATCTTTAATTCTGAAGTTCACTGCATCCTTTTTTACCCGAAAAGAATTTTCTGGTTTCCTCGAAAATAACCTTTCTCAGCATGAACAGAGCCACAAGGTTAGGGAAGGCCATAAGTCCGTTGGCAATATCGGCAATGGTCCAGATGGCATTGATGGCCGTGTTTTCGGCAACATTGTTCATATCGACAAAAAGCACAATCAGAATGTATGAGGCTACCAGCAGAATATACAGTATCTTGAACGGTCTGATTCCCTTTACTCCGAACAGGAATATCACGCATCGTTCCGCATAGAAATTCCAGCCGATGATGGTGGTGAAGGCGAAAAGAATCAGACAGATATTTACCACGTACAGGCCGATTTCATTGCCGAGAGCTCCCTGGAATGCCAGGGTGGTCATGGCAACACCTGTTTTGTCTGAAGTCCAGGCTCCGGTTATTACCAGGGTAAGACCTGTGAGCATACAGATGATGATGGTATCGATAAAGGTTCCCGTCATGGATATCAGCCCCTGCTCAACAGGAGAATTCGTTTTGGCTGAAGCGGCGGCGATAGGAGCGGAACCGAGACCTGCTTCATTTGAGAAGATACCTCTGGCCACACCTTTCTGCATTGCCATCATGATGGTTGCTCCGGCAAAACCGCCGATGGCTTGAGTAGGAGCAAATGCCGAACTTATAATCAGATACAGGGATTCAGGAATCTTTTCCAGATTGAGAAGGATTACCAGTACACAGGTGATTATGTAGATGATTCCCATGAAAGGAACGACCTTCTGAGCGGTTTTGGAAATCGTTCTGAGTCCGCCGTAGGTGATGATGATTGTCAGAATCGTGATGATAATGGTTACGTAGAGTCTGTCAAAGCTGAGCTGGTTTGCGGCTTCAACCACTGAGTTTATCTGAGTGTATGTACCGATACCCATACAGCCGGCAACAATACCGAAGACCGCAAACATTACCGCCAGAATCTTTGCGGTTTTCGGATGACTGGATCCTATGCCGTTTCTGATGTAGAACATCGGTCCCCCGACGAAGTGACCGCGGGAATCCTGTTCCCTGAATTTTACTGCCAGAAGACATTCGGCGTATTTGGTGGCCATACCGAAAAATGCGGCGACAAACATCCAGAACAGAGCTCCGGGACCGCCGATTCCGACAGCTGTGGCCACGCCGACAATGTTGCCGGTACCGATGGTGGCTGCAAGTGCAGTACACAGGGCGGCAAAACTGGTAACGTCTCCTTTTTTGGAATGATGTTCCTTATGAGGAGTGAAGAGAAGTTTTATCGCATTCGGCAGGTGAAACACCTGGAGAAGCTTCAGATTTACTGTCAGAAAAATACCGACGCCGAGCAGAAGAACCAGCATGGGAAGACCCCATATGAAGTCATCCGCGGCCTGTATGAATTCTGCAGTTGATTTTATAAAATCATTCATGATTATTTCCAAATCTGCAGCAGATAAACTGCGTTAAGCCAGAACAAAAAATTTTTTCGTGTGCATTATATATGAGCATGGCGATAATTCCAAACAGGTGACCTGATTTGTTCCAGGTTATGCGGTGTGTACGGAAAAACGCATCAGTCTGAATAAGACGGGGAGGATTACGAAAAAACATTCAGAATGAGTGAATTTCAGTCATCGGATGCTGAAATATGTTACATAGGTTAAGAGTTTGAACAGATCTTTCTGATATATTATAGAACCTGTGTTTAAATATGCGGTTTTAATATCAGTTTAGAAATTTAGTAAACAAAAACATAAAGAGAGTTGGTTAACTATGAGATACAGCAACTATCGTCAGCCGCAGGAAAGAGCTCCCCTGAATGTTGTGGAAGAGAAGAACGTCGTGCCGGATTTCAAACCGTGCCTTGTGGTTCCATGCTACAGACATGTGGAACCCCTTATAAGAATTCTGCCTGACCTTTTGCACTACGGAGTAAAAATAATTGTGGTGGACGATGGCAACAGAGAACCGAAGGCCTCAAAGCTGAGGGAACAGGTTGCCCTGATGAATCAGGTGCTGGTAAGACATGAGATCAACATGGGAAAGGGGGCTGCGGTATTCAGCGGCTTCAAAAAGGCCAGGGAGCTCGGTTTTACCCACGTGCTTCAGATTGATGCGGACGGACAGCATGATCTTGAGGATATACCGACGTTTCTGAGTCTCGGAGCTCAGAATCCTGAAAAAATGATAAACGGAACTCCTGTATACGATCACTCCGTTCCGACCTGCCGCAGGCTCGGAAGATACATGACGCATCTGTGGGTCTGC
This sequence comes from Ruminobacter amylophilus, assembly GCF_900115655.1. GTDB lineage: Bacteria > Pseudomonadota > Gammaproteobacteria > Enterobacterales > Succinivibrionaceae > Ruminobacter > Ruminobacter amylophilus. Next base: position 116,745 of record NZ_FOXF01000003.1, read on the forward strand.
GTGGAACTCGGTAAATGCAGAATTGTTGATACCATGTGCGGCATGCGTCTCTATCCCCTGGAACAGGCTCTCGGCATTATGCATTCCAGACATGTCGGCAGACGAATGGACTTTGACACGGATATTTTCGTGCGCATGTACTGGTCCGGAGTTGATTTCCTTGAAGTTCCTGTGAATGTGAAATATTCCCCCGGCACCCGCAGCAACTTCCGGGGATTTTCCGACAACCTGCGCATCTCCATGATGCATACCAGACTGTGTACGGAGAAGGTGTTCCATTATCCGGCCATCAGAAAGAGAGGTTACGTATAGTAATGGGCAGTCCCGCATCATGGCGAAAACAGCGTGAAAGCACTTCTCCTTTCGGGATGAATGTTCTGCTGTTTATTTATCGCATCGGCGGAAAAAAAGCGGTTTACTGTATCGCCTGGTGCGCCTCATGGATTATCTTTCTGTTCAACGGAAGAGTCAGAAGAATATCCGGAGAATATCTTGAGCTTCTGAGCCGTTCAGCCTCCGGCAGAGGAATCAGGCTCGGCAGACTGAGCTCCCGCCGGCACATCTATTCATTCTGCAGGGCCGTCATCGGAAAGATAGTATCATGGTCCGGTCAGACGGATTTCGGGGAATTGGGAGAAATTGACGGCGGTCTGCAGAGATCTCTTGCCAGGGCGAAGGAAGCCGGCGGAGTTCTGGTGATGGGGGCTCATATCGGCAACCTTGAGGTACTCAGAGCCTTCAATACCCTGAAAATAAAAAAGACCGTAAATGTTCTGATGCATGCCGAAAACAGTTCGGTGTTCATGAACTACCTCAGAAGTCTCAATAAGGACAGTTCACTCAATATCATCAGTACCACAGACATCGGGCCTTCGCTGTCCGTGGAGCTTGCCGACAGAACCTCCCGGGGAGAGTGGGTTGCCATAATGGGAGATCGTCTTATTGATGAGTCTACCCGTTCCGTTGAGGTGGATTTTCTGGGAAAAAAGGCAAAACTTCCGCAGGGACCGTGGATTCTGGCATCAATTCTTAAAATTCCGGTGTGTATTATGTTAGGATTGACTGACGGCAGCGGCATCAAGGTTTACTGTCATGAATTGGGATCCGTAAAACTGGACAGAAAGAACCGTGAACAGTCAATTCAGCGGTATGCACAGGAATATGCCTCCGAGCTGGAAAAGATTCTGTACAGGTATCCCTATGAATGGTTTAATTTTTATGATTTCTGGAGCGGCAGCGAATGAGCCATCTGTATACATTTGAATCACATCAGAAAGTGCAGTTTTACGACTGTGATCCCATGGGGGTGGTATGGCACGGCAATTATCTGAAATATCTTGAAGTGGCCAGAGGTGAGTTTCTTGATTTTATCGGATACGGCTACCGCCGGATTCGCGACGACGGAAATTTCTTTCCGATAGTTGATGAACGCATGAAATATCTTCACTCTCTGAGACTCGGTGATGAATTTACGGTTGTGGTCTATCTTGATGAATACGTCAACAGGCTGGTTCATTCCTTTGAAATCATCCGTGACGGTGAAATCTGCGTAAAGGCAAAAACCGTTCAGGTGTGCCTGCCGGTATCCGGCAGCGAGCTGAGCTTTTTCATGCCTCAGGGCTTTGTAAATGCCGTTGAGGCTCTTCCCGGCGTTTCTGAAAAAGCCGGAGCATAACTGCGGCGGTGAAACGGAGGTAAAAGAATAAATGAAGGTGTTTTTCAGATCATTGGCGGCTTCTGCGGTTCTGGTGTCCTTAACGCTGCACGGCGTTTCGGCAGCCGAGACCTCTTCAGAAAAAAATGAATCCCTGTCCGGAGGGTTTCCGTCATCAGCCGAAGCCGCGGCAGAATTTTTCGGGAGCCTGAAGCATGATTCCGTAATAAGTGATTTTGAGCAGACCAGATTCATGGCTGAGTCTGAGAGAACTCTGAAATCCACCGGCAGCATGCTTTTTTCTTCTTCGGAAGGACTCTGCTGGAAGATGCTGACTCCTTTCAGAAGAGCCTGGCTCTTTGATGATAACGGGGTAACCGAATTTCAGGCGGACGGTTCCTCAAAATCAGTGTCAGGGGATCAGAACGGTATGTTCAACAGCATTCTTCTTGCGGTGCTTAACAGCGGGGTTAACGGCAGATCCATGGAGGTAACCGACAGCTTTGACGTGGTAAGCGGCGGCAGAGGAGAAGACGGAATATCGGTTATATATCTGCAGCCTAAGGACCGACAGATCGCTGGAGTTATTTACCGTATAAAGCTGGAACGAAAACATGACATGCTGAGCGGCATCACCATTATGGAACACGGAAACAGCTATACCGGCATGGTGTTTTCCGGACAGCAGGCCGATTCCCCAAAGGCTGCCGGCATAAAGGATTTCTGCAGCTTCAGATAAAGTTCTTTTTCCCGGTAATCCTCATTTTCTGAGGAAATGACGGCGTTGATACACATTAAGAAATTCAGCATGAGAGATAAAATAAAGGCACTGGCGGTTTTTTTACTTCTGATGATTCCGATAATTACCGGAACTGCGGTATTTCTGCAGAAGGGGCGCGGCATCATCAGCACGGATATCGGTTATCTGCTTCCGCATCTGACTCAGAACGGTGAATCATCCGCATATTTTACGGAAAAGCTTTCCCGGGAGCTTCTTTTTGTATTCAGGGCTGACGGAGAGACAGAAGTCTCTGGATCCGTCATGAAACAGACCCTGCAGGAATTTACCGCAGAGCTGAACGCATTTGATTTTGTCAGAGTCAGAAATTTTGCCGACATGGAAAAAACCGGCAGTCTGCTTTTTGCACACAGATATGCTCTCGGTGCTGACGACTATCTTACCGGGGGAAGACCGGATCCCGAAAAACTCAGGGAGGAGGTTCTCAGTGTACTGTACAGCCCGTTCGGAGGTGCCACCGAAAAGGAAATCCGCAATGATCCGTTTTTCACCATGCGCCATTATCTTGGCAGACAGACTGCAGGAAGATACAGTCTTGATCCTTCGGGGTTTGCTTTCATTACCGACGGCGGAAACCGCAGAAACTATGTAATAAGCGCTTCTCTTTCCGCATCGGATCTCAGCTCATCCCAGAAGTCCGGACTCTTTGATTTCTGCAGAAAACTTAAAAGAAATCTGCAGTCCCGGAAAATTGATTTTCTGTATACCGGAGCTTTTTTCTTTGCCGAGGAGGCGGCTTCGTCTTCGGAAAACGATATCAGTAAAATCAGTATCGGTTCCGGAATCATGCTGGTGATTCTGCTTCTCTTTTTCTTCCGATCCGTTAAACCTCTTGTTTCCGCTGTGGCGGTTCTTTCGCTTGCCATGTTCAGCGCCTTCGGTACCGTCATTACGGTTTTCGGCAGCATGCACGTGATAACCATTGCCATAGGCGCCTCACTGGCCGGTATTTCCTTTGACTATATTCTGCATGTGCTGGTAAGGCGCGCGCATCAGCCCGGGGAAAGTCCGGCTGAAATCAGAAAAAAACTGGGACTCCCGTTAACACTGAGTCTCATTACCAGCGTACTTGCCTACGGGGTAACCTCGTTTACGGGGCTGAATGTCCTCAGGGAACTCGGCGTGTTTGCCTCCGTGGTGCTTACCGGAACCTTTCTGCTGTCCTGCTACTGCCTGAGTCTGAGCAGGCTGCACAGGATTTCTGCATCCTCGTCGTCATTAAACGTGCTGGCTATCTGTCGCCGGGGGCTGGTAAAAATTCCCCGTTCCGTTTCTGCCGCCGCGGCTCTGCTTACCGTGACTGCGGCCTGCTGTCTCATGTTTGTGTCCGGAGCCGATGATGACGTCGCTTCTCTTCGTCAGAACCGGACGGAACTTGCCGAAATGGATATGGAAATAAACAGAACGGTCAACGGGGATGACGGCAGTCTGTGGTTTATTCTTGACGGTGACTCTCTTGAGAACGCCATGGAGTCCTGCGAGGATTTTCTGCTGACTCTCGCTTCCGATGAACGCATGGCCCTGGAGGCTCCGTGTCTCAAGGTTCCTTCTGAAAGGGCGCAGCGTTCAAGCATTGAAAACTACAGAACACTGTATCCGGCACTTAAGGAAGTTTACGCGGAACAGGGATTCATCCTTGATGACGGAGAGGTCAGTCCCGTCGGGGCGACAACCTTTAAAGTGACCGATATGCCCCTGTTTTCGGATTTTATGACGGGTGAAAAGTCGGTGCTTGTCCGTGCCAATTCCCATAACGCCGGGCTTATTCAGAAAATAAGGTCATTCAGAGGCTTTTCTTCCCTGGACAGGCGGAAGGACTGGTCTGAGGCTTTCGGAGTCTACAGACAGGAGCTGAACAGAATGCTCCTCATTGCACTGGTGCTGATTTTTGCCGCCGGAGCCCTTGTCCTGAGAACTGAAATTGTCACTTCCGCAGTACTGCCTCTTACCGCCGGACTCGGGGCGGGAATCATTGCCGATTACTGTATTACCGGAAGCTTTAATCTGTTCACCACCGTGGCGCTTTTCGTGGTTACCGGTCTTGGAGCGGACTACTGCGTGTTTATCAGGAACATGAAGGAGGATTCCTCGGACAATACTCTGGCCACGCTTTCGCTTGCATGGATTTCCACCGAGGTTTCCTGCGGCCTGCTGATGCTTTCAGACATGCCGGCGGTAGTTAATATGGGGGCAGTGATTTTCTGGGGACTTGCGGTAATTCCGGTTACAGCTCTGATGCTGAAAAAACAGCAGGCACGGACCGTTAAACTGTCGGAATCGGCATGATTACGTCATAAATCTGACGAATTGACATCAATGTTTGCAGGCATAACTTTTAAGTTAATGTATAATTGTATGAGTTGTCGGGATTACCGACCGGGACTTCGGAATGTCCGGGTTCCGGTTTGTATGTACGTGAATAATACAGATTAAGAATAAAATCATGATTTACATAAACGGCTTTGCCTGCAAAAGTGCACTTGGATTAACTGAAGAAGAATCCGTGAAGAATCTTTCCGAAGGTACGGATATCTGTCTTAGGGAACGTGTTGGTTTTCTGCCGGGCGGGCAGAAGGCTTATCTTGCGGAAATCCCTCTTTATCCCGATCCGCTGAACAGACATGACTGCAGAGCCAACCGTCTGCTGAATGAATGTCTGAATGATATCAGACCTCTTATCGATGAAATGATGGAACGCTATTCACCTGACCGCATCGGTGCGGTTATAGGCACCAGCACTTCAGCGATTACCGATGTGGAAAACGAGGTTCTGAGCGCCGAATGTGAAAAAAACGGTGAACTTAAATACGATCCGAGAGTTTCCGAAATCGGCAACATCTCCGCTTTTATAAGCGACAGACTGGCTATTACCGGTCCGAGCTATTCCATTGCCACAGCCTGCTCATCAGGCGGCAGGGCGTTTGTAAGCGCCAGAGCCCTTCTCGAATCCGGGGCCTGCGATGCCGTACTTGTCGGGGCCTGTGACACTCTGAGCAAAATCACGGTCAGCGGTTTCTTTGCCCTGGGCGCTCTTGATACCGGCAGGTGTCATCCCCTGTGTGATGACCGTGCAGGCATCAATATCGGTGAAGGCGTGGGCATAACCATCCTTACCAGAGAACCTCTTAAAAGCGGATATGTGATGAAACTTCTGGGAACCGGCTCAAGTACCGACGGCTATCATATTTCCGCACCGGAACCTGAAGGTCACGGCGCCAAGACCGCCATCAGACTGGCTCTGATGGATGCCGGACTCAGCCCGGAGGATATTGGATACGTGAATCTTCATGCCACCGGCACGGTTCTTAACGATGCCATGGAGCACAAGGTTATTCGTGACGTGTTCGGAGACAGGGTGCCTGTATCGGGAACCAAACATCTTACCGGACATACACTCGGAGCGGCAGGCGTGGTTGAGGCCTATATTGCCTACCTGATATTCAGACACGGCATGAAACTTCCGGCCATAGGCTATCTCAGCCATATGCCTAGTCATGAATTTGATGACATTCATCTGGTAAAGGAACCGGAAGATCTCCAAAAACCGGTGATTATGTCCAATAATTTCGCTTTCGGCGGCAACAATATTTCTTTGATTTTCGGAAAATACGACAGTGAGCAGTCAGATGTTAGATAACCTTACCTCCTCTGAATACGATTGGGTAATCGAGAGGCTTCCGCAGAAGGAACCGATGCGTTTCATTGATCGTGTGGAAAGCGTTGATATCGGGGCAAGAACCATTGTGTGCGAATTTACCGCGGGAATGAGACCGTGTGTCGGCTACTCCGAAAAGGACGGTGTGATGCCTCCGGTATCTCTTACCGAAACCATGGCTCAGACTGTCGCCGCACTGATGATTGCCGAGGACGGAATAAACGGCAGAAACTTCAAAATAGGTTTTATTCTCTCAATCCGTAAAATGAAAATCATGGCGAAGGAGCCTATCGTAAAGGGAATGAAGCTCAGTTCCCGCGTAAAGATCTCCTATGAGGACAGTTCAGGGGTATGCATGGCTGAAGCCTGTGTCTGCAGTGCCGAAACCGGAAACAGACTCATTGAGGCCAGAATAACGGTTATGAAACCTGATGACGGCTATGTCAGCCGACTTTTTGAAAAGTAAGCGTCAGACTGCCGCGACATGTTGAAGCTTTCAGATGATTATGTTTAAAGCCGGCGGATTAACACCGGCTTTTTCATGTAATAGCAGGCCTGTATCGGTAATCAGCCTTTATTACTGATGTATTCCTGATTAAGATGGGCAAATCTGCCTTTGAACACCTTTTCGATTCTGGTTACCTTCTTGGCACTGCTGATGAAGGAACCGCAGTTGCTTACCACAATACCGCTGTGGGTTCCTTCCCATACCTTCAGATCAACTCTGGCGTTGCCGATGTAGCATACGTCACTGTCACCGAAGTATTTTTTTATAAGCGCCAGCTTGTTTTTGCCGGTAAGGTTCACATCGATTGAAGAACCGAAGCCTTCCTTGAAAAAGCTGAAGTATGAAGCGATTTTACTGACAATGCTCTGGGTGCTTCCGGATACGAGGTAGATGGAGTTGTCCGGATTTTCAGCAAGTTCCTTCAGGTAGTCTATAAGTTCCAGATTGAACTTCAGACGGCTGATGTCAACATTGTATATTTCCCCGATGTTGTATTTAAGTCTGGCTCTGCCGCCTTCGTGATGCCATCTGTAACAGGCCGGAATAAGCTGGGGTTTTTTCAGAATGGTTTCAAAAAATGAAGTAACGGACATGTCATTGCTGATTAAGGTGCCGTCAAGATCCACACAGTAAATCATAAATTTCCTTAGTTACAGGGAGTCCGTGAACGGTCCGGCATGTTTCTGGTTTTTCTTGTCTCAGACCTGACTCCGTATCAAAATGTTCTGCAAAGTATATCACGTTAGCTTGAGTTTGGTAATTTTAGTTTTTTCAGAGCCGGGGGCCCGGCTGCAGTTGACCGAAAGGAAAGGACATAACGTCTTATGTCCTTTCCGATTCCTGCTTATCCGCACGGGGAATTTAAACCGCAGAGGGTTTTAATCATGAACGGTTTCAGTACTCTTCCTTAAGCACGGTGACGCGGTCAAAGCTTCCGGACAGCCGGTAGACAATGCCTGCATGGGTTCCTCCGCATACAAGAGGAGAGGTCATGCCCCGGAAAACAATACCCTTTTCCATAAGATTAAGAGCCTCGTCATCAGAGCAGCCGGTTTTTCCGTACACGGCGGTGACGGTTCCTCCCTTAAACGGAGAATCGAATCCGAATACAAAATTTTCGGCATTCAGAAGCAGTGCGAGTTTATGTACCAGAAAGAAGCATGCATGCAGATTCCGGTAGTGAGGAACGGATTCCTCAAGTCGGATGAAATCCGGAAGGCCGAAGGGCTGTATCCCGGCAAGAAAACGGGTGCAGTCCCGGGTGCCGTCGTATGTCCCGGAAAGCTTCATCCCGCCTTCATCCTTCGTGACATGCAGAAAATCCATGATTTCCTCCGCTTCCTTTCCGGTATTTACGGAATCGGTGGATGAAGAGTCAAGCGTCAGGCTAAAACCGGCCCTGAACGTGTGACTGGCAAAAATACCGGAACGCTTTTCACCGTCAGCCGCAGTCTCCCGGCACCCGGAGTATTCAGCAAAGTTTCGGGCAAGACTTTCGGCAAACATACTCCGGTATACGTCGCTTTCAGCAAGTTTCCGGTACAGGTTTTGCGCACATAATGATGATTCGTGAAGATAAGCTTCGAGATCCCGGTATGCGACAGGATTGAAGCCCGCAAAAGAGACCGGTTCAAACCCCAGAAGTTTGCGGAAGTCAGGATGTGATATCAGCTCTTCATATTTTTCACAGCATTTGATGGAGGCATAAAATCTCCAGCCCTTAAGCGTAAGTAATTTCAGCACTCCGGGAGCCCGGCAGTTCCCGTCGGTGAATTTTACGTGATTGGACAGAGTTTTAACGGGGGTGTCCGAAAACTTCAGTTCCTTCATGACGGAGTCAGGATAAAGCTCGCGCGGCCTGAAGCTTCCGTATGCCGGCTGATTATGCCAGGCACCGAGTTCTTTCAGGTCTTCATGAAGCTTCAGCATGAAAATCTCCCTGACGGTTTTACCGGCATTGCAGAAGCCGGAGATTTCTCCGTCAGCTCCGGCTGCGGCTGTTACGCAGTCAGCCAGGGTGAAGTCGAGAGGATCCGCCTCATGAACATTTCTGTCATGAGCGGATTTTTTCCCTCCGCGGGAACAGGAAAGAGGACAGCAGGCGGCAGAGTCTCCGCGGCACGGGAAAAATGCGTAACGGGTAATGCCGGCGTCTTTGAAAACCCCGGCGGCAAGCTTCTCATAGGCGGACGCGCCGGTTCCGTCAAAACCGAATTTTTTCCCGTTAAGAACAATAAGGGTAAAGACGGCATTGTTCACCTTAACACGCTTAAGCACATACATGGGCAGATGATGTTCGGTACGCCAGAGGTTGATTTTTGCAAAGGCCTCGGTACCGGCAGCGGGAATAAGAGCCGCATGAAAGCCGAAGTCAGCGGAGGTAAGATAGTCGGTAAGTGCGGAAACGGCAAGAAGAACATTGAGACAGTAACGTTCAAGCAGAACGGGAACACGGCAGCCGGTATCAGGATCAGGGCCTGCGGCGCCGGGGTTCAGACTGCGGTTCGGTAAAACACGGTATGGTGCGGAGGCACCCGGAATGGCATAATCCATATTGAAACCCCTTAATTACTATTTAAATCTGTGGAATAAAGGAAAAACATACACATTAATAGAAAAGATAATAAATATATCTAATCTGATTAAATTATATACATAATTATCATGAAACTCAAGATGATTTTTGAAATCTGTGTCCGCTGCCGTGAAAATGCGACGGGACACACATATAGGAAACGTGTGTGGCGGAGCGTTTCTGCAGTATTTTTCCGGCTGATTTATGAACAAAATGGTCAATTGGGCGTAAGTATTATGACGAAAACTGTAATTTAGGCATAACTTTCTTTATGGCTGAGCCTTAAATCATATACAATCCATTAGTTTGACTGAAGATTTAAGCGAAGATGCGACGGTCAGTCCGTTTTACCCCGGGATGTTTCCGGCATGGTAACGGCTCCGGCGCAGTCTTTGGAACAAGGTAAATAACGAATAATCTACTGCTGAGGAACAACGGACAATTCATGGCTGATAAGAACAGAAGAGTATTGATTTCAGGAGCCAGTTCCGATATCGGACAGGCTGTGGCCGCAAAACTTGCAGACATGGGCTTTTCTCTGGCTCTCCACTGCCACAGTGAAAGAGGTCTGGGTGAGCTGGAAAAACTGATTAGGGAACTGAAGACACCTGAGAACGGATCACACGTGATTTTAAGATTCGACGTGGCCGACAGACAGAGTACCAGAGATCTTATAGAGGCTGACATCGAAAAGAACGGAGCCTACTGGGGCGTGGTCAGCAATGCCGGTATTACCGATGACGGACCGATGCCGGGGATGAGCGGAGAATCCTGGGACAGGGTTCTTACCACCAATCTGGACGGATTCTACAATGTGGTTCAGCCAACGCTGATGCCGATGATAAGACTGAGAAACGGCGGAAGAATAGTGGCCGTCGCTTCAGTTTCAGGCATGGTGGGCAACCGCGGTCAGACCAACTACAGCGCCTCAAAGGCGGGGATCATAGCCGCCTGCAAATCACTAGCCCTGGAACTTGGAAAAAGAAAGATTACGGTTAATTCAGTTTCTCCGGGAATCATTGAAACCAAAATGGTTTCAGAAGAGGTCATTGAACATGCTCTTCCTCTGGTCCCTCTGAACCGACTGGGAAAGACTGAGGAGGTGGCCGCTCTTATCGGTTTCCTGTTCTCTGACGATGCAGGATACATTACCCGTCAGAATATCAGTATCAACGGAGGAATGTGCTAATGACCAGAGTGGTGATAACCGGTATGGGAATGTACTCTCCGCTGGGAACGGAACCTTCAGAGTGCATGTCCTCGCTGCACGCCCTGAAAAACAGGGTAGAGGTTATGGAGGGGCTTTCGGAATACAGCGGCATGCTCTGTCATGTGGCCGCTCCCGTAAAGACTGAACTGCCGGCCTATCCAAGAAAGAAGACCAGAACAATGGGGCGTGTGGGAATTCTTGCCGCGGCCGCAACCGAAAAGGCTCTGGCAGACGCCGGACTTACCGGTTCTCCGGAACTCGGTGACGGTACAGCCGGTATTGCCTACGGCAGCTCCGGAGGAAGCTTTACCGCCATGGCGGACTGCGCGGATTTCGTGGATAAAAAGAACGTTACGGCTCTCAATGCCACCACGTACGTCAGTATGATGCCGCATACCGTGGCCGTCAATCTGGCTATATTTTTCGGGATTCACGGCAGGGTGATAGCCACCAGTACGGCGTGTACCAGCGGTTCTCAGGGTATAGGTTATGCATATGAATGCATAAAGAGCGGGGCGCATAAAATCATGATTGCCGGCGGTGCCGAGGAACTCAGTCCGTTTACCGTAGGTGTTTTTGACGCCATGTTCGCCGCAACTCAGGTAAATGATGAACCCGGGCTTACTCCAAAGCCTTTTGACGTTCACAGGGACGGTATAGTGGTGGGCGAAGGTGCCGGCACGCTGATTCTTGAAGAGTATGAACACGCCGTTGCCAGAGGGGCTCGCATATATGCCGAGGTAGTCGGATTTGCCACCAACTGTGATGCCACCCATATAACCAATCCGTCCAGCGAGCATATGGAAAAATGCATGAGAATGGCTCTGCAGAGTGCCGGAATTGACGCCCGGGACATCGGTTACGTGAATGCTCACGGAACCGGAACACAGGCAGGGGATGCGGCTGAAGGTTCTGCCACATACAGAATTTTCGGAAACAGCGTACCCGTTTCCACCCTCAAGAGCTACATGGGACATACCCTCGGTGCGGCCGGGGCTCTGGAAGCTGAACTCAGCGTACTGATGCAGCGTGAAGGCTGGTTCGCTCCGAATCTTAATCTGAACGAGCCGGATCCTCAGTGCGGAAACCTGGATTTTATCACCGGAGAAGGCCGCATGGCGGAAGTACGTTATGTCATGAGCAATAATTTTGCATTCGGCGGGGTGAATACCTCCCTGATTTTTAAAGCCGTGGAATAAAAACTTGAACAGACTGAAATTACCGGTGATTATTTTTAAAATATGCTGCATGGTGCTAGGTGTAATTTTTCCCTTTGCGGTATATTGGGGTATCAGACAGAATGCCACCGTAACCGTTGCGGTTATGCTGGTATGCCTGGGACTCGGCAATCTGCTGTCGGCAGGCAGAAACGGCATGTCGGGAAAAACGGCCGTGCTGGTTTTTGTTCTTGATATTCTGCTGGCGGCGGTATTTCTCCTGAGCGGGGATTTTCTGGCGGTGAAGCTGTATCCCCTGATGGTTAACGGCTGCTTCCTGTCCGTATTCGCTTCGAGTCTGACCGGCGGGCGTACTCCGGTGATAGAAAAGATTGCCTCCTATACCGTGAAGGAGGAGGACAGGGATGATTTTTTCAGGATGTACTGTCGCAGAGTGACTGCAGCCTGGTGCATCTTTTTTGTAGTTAACGGAATGATCTCTCTGGCTACAGCCCTGTGGGGCAGCAATGAGGTGTGGATGCTTTATAACGGCGTCATTTCATATATCCTTATCGGAACCGTGTTTACCGTTGAATACATAATAAGAATAATTTTGAGAAGAAGGAATTCCAGAACTAATGACACAAAAGAACTATAACGATATCAGTGCCGTTGATGCACTGAAGACTGCACAGTATCTGGCAGTCAGTCCTTTTATCTTTCAGGCCGTTGCTGCCATGAAGAAAAAGGGGCTTCTGTCCCATTTCGGCAAAATGAGTAAAAATGAATCCGTAACCAAACTGGAACTCTGTGAAATTTCCGGACTGAATGATTACGCCGTTTCAGTTCTGATTGATCTGGCAGTGGCGGCGGATCTGGTAATCAGAAATGACGACAATTCCTTCAGTCCCACCAAGATAATTCATTATCTTGCCAATGACAGAATGACCAATGTCAATTTCGATTTTTCTTCAGAGCTCTGTTACGAGGGACTCGGTTACCTTACCGAATCACTGCAGACCGGAACACCGAAGGGGCTTAAGGTGTTCACTTCATCATGCAGCACCATCTATCCTTATCTGAGTTCACTTCCGGAAAATGCGAGGAAGGCCTGGTTCAGCTTTGACCATTATTATTCGGACAATGTATTCAGTGTCATGCTGCCTCTTGTTTTCAAGGAAAAGCATTTCAGTCACATCAACGACATCGGCGGCAACACAGGTAAATTCGCTCTGGCCGTGGCCGAGTATTCAAAGGATACGAAGGTTACCATCATTGATCTGCCTCAGCAGTGTGAACTGGCAAAAGACAATATCCGGAAGCACGGTCTTGAAGACAGAATCGATACTTATCCGGTAAATATTCTCGAGGAATCCGCCAAACTTCCAAATCAGGGGGATCTGTGGTGGATGAGTCAGTTCCTGGACTGCTTCAGCATGGATCAGATAGAGGAGATTCTTACCATGGTCTACAATGCCATGAGTGAAGATTCGATGGTGGCCATCAGTGAAGTGTTCGGCGACAAGCAGTCCAACGACATAGCAAGTCTTGTCATTGAAGCCAACAGCCTGTACTTCAGTTCAATGGCCAACGGTGTAAGCCGTTTCTATCACTCAGACGAATTTGTGAATCTGGTGGAGAAGATTGGCTTCAAGGTTCACAGAATGATGGATCATGTGGGGCTTGCCCATACGTTGCTGTTACTGACCAAGTAATCTCTGGCGTCTGCATTCATAAGGAAAAGACAAAGCCGGATAACAGATACTGTTTCCGGCTTCGCTTTTATACTGAAATGTTTTGGCTCTTCACGGAATTGTTGGGAATCCGAGAGAGGACTGGTATCGAATTAGAGTAAAGAAATAGTCCTCATGGACGTGTGAACCAAACTCTGTAAATTACGTATAGCTAAAAATGTCGTAAAAACTCCTGAGATATAATTTAACTTATATAATCAGGAGTTTTTCATTATGGTTAAAGAAAAGATGACCATCCACCGAATCCAAATGACTGAGGGAAAACGTCAGATCATTCAGCAGCTTCTTCAGGAATATAACATTGAAACCGCCGCTGATATACAAGCTGCCCTCAGAGATCTTTTAGGAGGAACCATCAAGGAAATGATGGAATCAGAGATGGATCAGCATCGAGGCAAGCGGAGTGGAATTCGAAGATGAAGGTCACGCCATCGATTGGGCGATAAAGAACGTCAACTGATACGGAGCTTAACGGCTCCTTTTTTATACCTTGAAAGATCGCTTGGGAGGTCTTTTTAAAGTTTATTCTCCGGTGCAGGCTTCCCTGTAATCAAGTTCGCAGGCCTTCCTGCGATACTTGACGGCGTTGTCGGTATCCCCTTCGATGCTTCTGTAGATAACGTAGGCTCTGTAGCAGTCGTCGCCGTTCTGCAGATCACAGGATTTTTTTCTGAGATTAAGCTCCTTGGTCGGAATGTTCATTTCCTTTCCGTATACGTCTCCGCCGCGTCTGCAGCTGTAGATGTTATTCTTGAAACAGTTCATTTCATAGAGCTTGGCGGAGATCTTGAACTGCTTCATTTTTTCAAGATTTACGGCCTGATCGATGCAGTGGTGAATTTCATTCCTGCTGTTCAGAAAATTGCAGCCCTTGAGGTAGTAGTATTCTGCCCTGGTCTGGTCGTTTTTTTTAAGATAGTGTTCTCCGGTAAGATAGCAGTACCTGCTCAGTTCAGAACCGTCAGTGTAGCTTTCACAGAGATCTTTGCTGAGTTTGAATGCGGAATTCTCCGAGCCGCTGGATCTGTATGCTTCAAGTGCCTTGTCACAGTATTCCTCCGAGGTCTTCATCATGCAGGCTTTTCTGTAGAGTTCCAGAGCTTCCGTTACTTGTTTCCGTGAAACAAGCACATCGGCCGCCAGAATACAGGCATTAGCGTCTTTTTTGGCGTCGCAGTGAATCCGGTAGATATTCAGTGCCTTGTTGACGTTTCCTTCTTCCTCAAAAATTTCACCCATTGAGGCACAGCCGTCGGCGGTATAGTCATGAGAGCATCTGGCTATGACTTCTTCCGTTACGTGCTTCGGCATGTGCGTGGCATGATCAGCTTCTGCCGTACCTGCAGAACATGACAGTAGGAGGGCGGTAAACAGAAACTTTGATACCTGAATGAAAAATTTAAACTCTGTCGAACTGTTAATGAAATGGCTGATGTTGTGCATACCTGGTGTTTATTTGTTTTACTTACTGCTGATATTTTTGATGGAGATAACATAAGTATAACATTTAATTTACAAAAATAACACATGATTATTAAAAAGAAATAAATGCAGATAAATATAGATACATCCTGATATGTAATTTATATAAGTTGTGATGACTGTTTATCAGTAGGTTCCGGCAGGATAAGAGAAATGACGATACTGAACAGGAGTAACCGTGATAACCGAGTATATTTCTTCTGCAGAAGAATGTTTTTTTATGTCTATCCCAAAGTAAGATCTTTTTCATGCTAAATAATATACAGATGTTATAATTTTTAGGTATCTTAAGTTTTTCATTATGTCAGACTGAATGTCAGCATGCTGATTTTTCAAAAATGCATCTGCTGTAATCATAAGGTATAAGGCAGTAATTATAAAGGTGACGGAAGTGCGAGCCGCCGGGAAATAATTTTTAATGGAGTTGTTTGTCCGGTTATGATGATGTTTTTTATTTACTGCATCATAATGACTGTCTATTACGGCATGTATGTCAAAAAAAAACACGCCTGAAGTAATTATAAGCGGTATTCCGCAGCCGGAGGATTTCGGTGTAATGGATACGGACGGAGTCCTGTCAAAAGCATCCAGGGATCTTTTCAACAGTGGCTCTCCCGAGCTTCAGAATGCCAGCGGAGGAGAGATTTTCGTGGCGACCTTCGAGAATCTTCCTGAAAAGGATATATCGGCTTCGGATGATTCACAGGTCAATATAGATGATTTTGCCACGTATCTGTTTAACGAAATCGGACTCGGCAGCAGTGATAAGAACAACGGTGTTCTGATTCTGTTTACCACGGAAGAGCCTCATGTCGTTCTGCGTATCGGTACAGGTCTGCAGGGCTGCATATCCGACGGCCTGGCAGGACATGTGCTTGATCAGTATGCCGTGAATGACATGTATGAAGAGATGTGGAATCATGCGGCAGTCAAAACCTGGAGGGAGACAGCCAGGCTCGTTTATCAGTGTTATCAGGGGACGGTTCCGTCACATATTGAGAACATGGATCTGAGTAATATTGATGAAACACCGGGAGTACGAATGCCGTTTCTGAAAATGAAAGGATATTATGAAGATACCAGATATGCAGATTACATGGTAGTGCTTTTTATTGTGCTTGGATTTATTGATGGCATCATACTCGCGATTGACAGCGCGTCTGCAGGAGCAGTAGATAATAATGATGACGATACTGATATAAGGACGCGCGGCTCTTCCGAAAGAACTGTCACCTACGAAAACGGCAGACTCAGTTCCGGCAACAGTTCCGGCAGATCCGGCGGCGGTCATTCTCATGGAGGAGGCAGAACCAGCGGCGGAGGTGCCAGCCGTTAGAATGATTCCGCTATTTGTCCTGTCCGGAAACTGGTGTGCTGCTTTGTTTTTCAGTCAGGAGGTCTTTTTATCACCGGAAAAAGACCTGACATTCGCCTGTCAGGTCACAAAACTGTTTTTTAGTTACGCAATTTATTGATTTGTCTATGTTCTGTCCCGGTTTTGCCGTTGAGAGAACACCTGCTAAGTGCTATAATAAACGGCAAAAATTTTCATTTTGTTTTTGTCTGAAATATTAAGTCTTAATATTGACAAGGAGTCATACATGACCGTAATCAAACAGCAGGATTTTATAGATTCCATCTATGACGCTCTGCAGTATATTTCCTATTATCATCCGATTGATTTCGTAAGATCCTTAAAGAAGGCTTATGAAAGGGAACAGAACCCTGCGGCAAAGAATGCCATTGCCCAGATTCTCGTTAACTCAAAGATGTGTGCCATCGGACACCGTCCTTTATGTCAGGATACCGGTATTGTTACCTGTTTCGTACGCATCGGTATGAATGTTACCTTTGAAGGCAACATGACCGTTGAAGAAATGGTTAACGAAGGTACCCGCAGAGCATACTGCTGTGCCGAAAATCCATTACGTAAGAGTGTGCTCGTTGATCCAATCGGTGCCCGTGTGAACACCAAGGACAACACTCCTGCAATTACTCATATTTCAATGATTCCTGGTGACAAGGTTGAAATCCTCATCGCTTCCAAGGGCGGCGGATCAGAAAACAAGTCAAAGCTGGTAATGCTTAACCCTTCAGACTCAATCGAAGACTGGGTTCTTGAACAGCTTCCGCATATGGGTGCCGGCTGGTGTCCTCCTGGAATTTTAGGTGTAGGTGTGGGCGGTACCATGGAAAAGGCTGCCGTTCTCGCCAAGGAAGCCCTGATGGATCCTATCGATATCGAAGATCTTATTGCCAAGGGTGCTGAAACCTCAGAAGAAAAGCTTCGTCTTGAACTTTACGATCGCATCAACAAGCTCGGCATCGGTGCTCAGGGCCTCGGCGGTATGACCACCGTTCTTGACGTTAAGGTTAAGAGCTATCCTACCCATGCCGTGGCAAAGCCGGTGGCAATCATTCCAAACTGTGCCGCATCACGTCATATTCACTTTGAACTTGACGGTACCGGTCCTGTAAATCTTGTTCCTCCTTCACTCGATGAATGGCCTGATATTGAACTCGGCAATGCAGACGGTGCAAGAAGAGTAAACCTTGACGGTATCACCAAGGAAGAAATCGCAACCTGGAAGACTGGTGAAACCCTGTTAATCAGCGGTACCATTCTGACCGGCCGTGATGCTGCCCACAAGCGTATCTGCGACCTCATCGCACAGGGCAAGCCTTTACCTGAAGGTGTTGATTTCAAGGGTAAGTTTATCTACTACGTAGGACCTGTTCCTGCCGTAGGTGATGAAGTTATCGGACCTGCAGGTCCAACAACTTCTACCCGTATGGACAAGTTCGTTGAAACCATGCTGTCAGAAACCGGTCTTATCGGTATGATCGGTAAGTCAGAACGCGGTCAGCAGGCCACCGATTCAATCAAGAAGCACGGTGCCGTATATCTGATGGCCGTTGGCGGTGCCGCCTATCTGGTATCAAAGGCAATCAAGAAGGCCAGAGTGGTTGCATTCCCTGAACTCGGCATGGAAGCCATCCATGAATTTGAAGTTAAGGATATGCCTGTAACCGTTGCTGTAGACTCTCAGGGTAACAACATTCACCTTACCGGTCCTGCAGAATGGAAGGAAAAGATTAAGCAGATTGATTTCAAGTACATTGAATAATCAGCTGAACATCCGATAACGAAGAAACCCGGGATTTTATAGTCCCGGGTTTTTAGCTGTTATGGAAAATAATTCAAAACTGAATACGGACTCTGCAGAGATTACTTGTAGAGTTTGTTTTCCTTGTCAAACAGGGTGGTTGCCAGCAGTTCCTTGCCATTAATGGTTTTACGTTTGATGGAACGCTGATAATCGATTTCCGCCAGCAGTTCGCCTATTTTGGCTGCGGTGAAGCAGATGGTGGCGTAAAAAGAAACGAAAGGAATGGAATTGTAATTTCTGATATAGTCTTTGAAATTGATGAAGAAGGTTTCAAGATCCGTTTTTCTCATCCACCATTTTTCCGTAAGCCAGTCATTGGATTTCAGAAATCTGAACAGACCTCTGGTATACTGGTACACATAGAATACGTTGAGCTCTCTCTCGCGGTGACAGATGGCCAGCGGATTGTACATGGTGCGGTATCCTTTATCGGACAGCTTTCCGCTCATGTAGATGTTGTCAAACATATCCTCACTCACTTCGGCTGAAGGCATAACGCCTTCCTCCTTGATGAATTTTACCCTGTAGGCCACAAAATTGAAGGAACAGTATATCTTCATGAGATGCCACAGAGGCAGGTCTCTCTTGGTGATAGGGAAGAATATGTTATGAACGTATTTTGTAAGATAGTTGCAGTCCTGTTCGGCTATCTGGCGGCCGTAGATAAGAGCGAGATCCTGATACTTGAGGAAGTATCTGAAAAGTTCGCTGATGGCGCTCGGATCAATTCTGCAGTCATCGGAGAGAAGAATCAGGATGTCATCATCTCTGGTTTCGTATACGATCTGTTTAACCAGTTCGGTTTTGAAGTATTTGATCGGTTCCTTCATCTTGGATTTCGCCCCGGATGAACTGTTGGGCAGATACTTGATTACCCTGGCTCCGTAGGACTCGGCTATACTGAACACCGAATTGTCGTCATAGCTGTCATAGATACGGATTTCATCTGCCTTAATCACTCTCTGACTGACAATTGAATGCAGACAGTCGCTCAGATGCTCTCTGTCCGGATTGATTGTGATTACTGCAACTGAAATCTTCATAAAATCATTCCTGCAATACCATAAAAACCATGAAGCCCGAGGTATTATACCTCAAAGCGGTCATATTATCAGCTTTAACGGCAAAAAATCATGATAACGGCAGATATCTCATCAGGAATCACTCCTGACCGGATATCCGCCCGTAACAGTTACCTGTCCGTCAGAATATGCATCAGAGCCTCAAAGGCTTCATCTTCATTCTTGGAGGACCAGGTGCCGTTCAGATAATTGTAGGTGAGCTGAACAGCGGCCGCTTTTTCTCCCATTTTGGCAGCGGTATGCAGAATTTCAAGCGCCTTTTTATTGTCTTCCTTACAGCCTATGCCGAACATCTTGAATGCGGCAAGGTTGAAATGAGCCTTGGCGTTGCCGCGGCTTACGGCCTTGATGAGAATGTCATGAGCCGTCTTGCTGTCCTGTGCTGTGCCTATGCCGAACAGATAGTAGATGCTGAGGTTGTTCTGGGCTTTTACGTAATCCTGATCTGCGGACTGTTTCAGCCATTTGAAAGACTCCTCATATTTACCGTCCTGGAAAAGACTCATGGCCAGCCGATACTGTGCTTCAGGATCGGTAGGTGCGGCTGATGCCGGTTTACGGACGTTTCCTCCGGCATCAAACATTACAGAAATTACCGGCTGTTTGCATATCTTTTTGGTTTTTGAAAGAATTTCATTGAAATTCAGCGTACCGTTGTTTGCCTGATAATCCTTTATGAAGAACAGATCACTCAGCAGACCTATGGATATCTGAATGGAGTTTTTATTTTTCACCCCGATGGTCCCTGCAAGGATTGGGTTCACACACATGTTTCCCTTGGAGGAATCCTCATAGATCGAACGGACAACTGTGGCACCGTCTGTTTTCATGGTTCTCAGTATTCTGATGGCTTCCGTCTGGGATTTCTGAACACCTTTGCCGTAGAGGTTCATGGATACCAGCAGAGCCTTGCTGAGTTCCGATCTTTTCTGATCCGGAATGCCGGAAATCAGGGAGTGTGCTTCGCCGTAATTACGGTAGCTGTTTTCGGTTGACTTGATGAAAGCAAGTTTTTCCGTGCAGTTTACGGACCCGAGATCCGAGCCTCTTGTGTACTGTCCAACGGCGGCTCTCAGGTCTCTGTCGCGTCCTTTTCCGTAATAGAAGAGATCACCGAGATTACAGAATGCGTCAGGTATCTTGGCTTCGGAACCTTTACGGTAGTATTCCTCCGCCTTGGCGTAATTCTGAGCCACGCCGTTGCCTGTTTCGTAGAGCATGCCCATTTCCACCGGATAGCGTTCCTGAATTTCAGGAGGCGCCACGGCGATGAACTTTGCCACTTCTCTGCTGTTGTTCATCTTTATGTAGTAATTAAGCAGTGCCGTATCAACGTCCTTGTCGTTTCTGTCGCGGTAAGGTTCGAGATAGCGCAGAGCCTCCTTGCTTCCGGTTTTGGTTTCAATAAGGGCAAGACCGGCTTTGCGGTATGCCTCTTTGTTACCTTTACGGGCTGCGAAGATGAAATTTTCGGTTGCAAGACGTTCATCCCTGACGCCGTCAATAATGCCGCCTTCATAGATGAGACCGAGTTCATAGGCGGCACTGGCATTGGTCTTGGCAGTATGTATCAGCAGATTGTAGGCACGCTGTCTGTTTTCCTTGACACCTTCTCCGTTGAGGTACATTTTTGCCATCATGTAGGTGGCATCCTGATTGTTCTGTTCCGAAGCCATGGAGAAGTATTCAAAAGCCTTCTGAAGCTCCCGCTTAATGCCGTACTCCCCGTTGTAGAGCAGCTGACCTGCCTGATACATGGCATCTGAATGTCCGGATTCGGCGGCTTCTATGATAAAACGTGCTCCCTTTGTCTTGTCGGCGGCTGAAGCCTTTTTGTCATCAAGCAGAATGCGTCCGTGAATGTACTGAGCATTGGAATTGCCGAGGCTGCAGGCCTGTTCCAGCAGGGACATGCCTTTTTTGACATTCTTTTTAACACCGTTGTGTCCTTTGAGATAACGGTTGGCCAGTTCGTACATGGCGTCAGAGTTCTTTTCATCCACAAGAAGCTTGAGAGTGGCAATGTCTTTTTCCTGCAGCATTTCCGGTGTGAGCAGGTTCTCCTGCCGTTCCGGTTCCGCCTGCTGTTCCGGAGAGGTGATTTCAGCCGTTTCCACTGATTCGGATTCTCTGGCGGCTTCCTTCACGCTCCGGTTGTTTGACAGATCTTCAGCCGAACCCGGTTCAGGATTTTTTACATGGGCGGTTTCCACGATGACATTAGCTTCCGGAGTTTCTTCTTTTACTCCGGCATCAGCTGTTTCAGGAGTGTCTGCAGAGGTTGTTTCCATGCAGGAATCTGAGCCGTCGGAACAGGATTTTTCTTCGGTATCGTTTGCCGGTTTTTCGGCCTGAACAGTTTCCGTCGTTTGAGTGTCGGCCTGAATGCCGGCAGTCTCGGAAGACTGCTGTGCATCTGTTGATGCTGAGGCGGTCTCAACGGTTTCATGAACTGTATCCGTGTGTTCGGTCTCGGTCTGAACAGCCGCTGTCTCGGAACCTGAAGTTCCGGCAGCGTTCTGAGTGTAAAGCTCGCTGTTGCTGACTTCTCCGCCTCTTGTCTGAGCCATGAACTTGTACGGTTCATATTCCAGCATGCCGAAATTGATCTTCCCGAGTCTCTGTTCGACTTCGATGAAATCGGTTATGATTTTCAGCTTGTTGATGGCCTGGGTACGTTTGGTTGTAAGGATTTTTGTAGGAGCGAAGATCTGTCTGGTGTCAGGACTTATTTCCAGAGTCTTCAGCAGCTTCATGGAAGGGAGGTTAAGATTGAAGAGAATTCCCTGCTCCGTATTTCCCACAAATTTACCCTGTTCAGGATTCTGCTCCAGATGGTTTTCCACGGCGGCTATATCTGATCCGAGAAGGGTAAGGGTGATCTCGGTTTCGGAACCGCTGTTGATTCTTTCAAGAAGGGAAATATCCTTGTGGTAGTTGTTTCTGTCGTCGTCACTCATCTTCTTCGATGCACGGCTCAGCAGATCTGAATACCCCTGAAGATCAGGAGCCAGAATATATACGTTTTTGAGCTCAGGACATCCTGTTATCGGCTGAGTTATATTCATTTTGTACGCATGAAGCTGAATCTTGTCCAGATTGGCAACGTTCTTGTATTTTACCGGTGTTACTATACCGGTAAGAAAGAACGGTTCACTGGTTGTGGCAATGCACTGGTAGTATTTTTTGCCCAGCTCCGCGAAGTCAAGAGACTTTCTTACCGTTGATTCGAATGCGGACTTCAGCATGTCGATGCTGTCATGGTTTTCCTTCGGGGTTTCTTCCCTGATCATCGGAATGTGTGCCATGACTGCCGGCAGTCCTTTCTGCAGTCTGATGACGTCCTTGAGTGTATTGGTGTTAAAGCCTACAAAGTCGGATGCGGAAAGGTTCAGCATGGTGCTGTTGTTCAGATTTGTCGGGATCTGACTGATGAGGCTTTTTGATTCATCGGTTATGAATCTGCGCAGCTCGTAACCCGATGCGCGTTCGTAGTCGTTTGAACCTATCAGATAGCGCGCCAGATTAAGGGCGTCATACGGACCGAACATGGACCTGACATCCTGAATTGTGTAGTCAGGATTGTTTTTGTAGACGGTGTAGGCAATGATCGAATCCTTGATATGCTGTTCATCTTCGGAATGAGGTTTGTATATTTCAAAGATGTTGCTGAGTGAGTTCAGGTAGAAGGCATAGGTCTCGGGAACCAGCTTTTCTGAATTCAGCTGGTTTGAAAGATAGATGATTTTGTCCCTGATATTGGAGTTGGCGGCAGTTGACAGGTATTTACTGATATCCACGCCGCTGTCGTCGACAGAGACGGATAAACCGAATTCTTCCTCTTCACCCGTATTCTGTTCTTCATAGCCGTAGCTTTCAGAAGAATCCTCGTCATCATCGCTTTTTTCAGGAATATCCGGATTTTCCGCCTCATACGTTTTCAGCATGGAAACGAGTTCCGGCATTTCGTCATAACTGTCGGACAGAATACACCCGTACAGAGCCCCGGCGATGGAAACCGGAGAAGTTGGATCGATGTTTTCAAAATTGTTTTCGCTTTCCTGGGCCTTTTTTGCCTTTATTACGGTATAGGTACCGACACCGACACTTGCGGCTGCAACTACAATACCCAGAAGAAGAGCAGGTTTGGAGAGACCTGAATTACGACGTCTGTTCATGCTAAACTCTTTATTTTTATTGTCTTTGCCTCTGACTGCAGAGTTTATCCGTAAGAAAAGGTACTGCGGATTTGAGCCTTCTGCCGTCAGGAAAAGTCCTTTAACGGGATCAGCCTGCGGGAAGCACGGGTGGCAACGGAAACAGCCTGCAGAGCGGAGTCTGCCGGCGGTGAGATTTGCTGTACTGTTTTTCCTGCAAGTGCTGATTTGTTATTTTTACGGGTCTATGCTGCCCGCGGACTGTTTTTTCAGTATCTACCGCTCTGCGGGCATCATGTTATGAATTATTATGTTTCCCGTTCTTCATGAAGGGATTATGATGATGCAGAGCATGCTCAAAGCATTGATAGATAGTATACACACGATACTTTATATGATACAGGATATGAAGAAATACAACATAAAACAGTGACAAGTTCTTGCAATAATCAAGAATTCAGTCAAAATTTGCAAAAATATATCCGGGAATAAGCGTGCTTTAGGCCTGAAAATGATTTTAGTGCCCGATTGTATTTTTTTTCGGCGGAAAACTCCGGAATCAGATGTTGTTTTCAAGCTTTTCAAAGCCCACCTTGATAATCTGCGAACCGAATACTTCACAGATGGTGAAGCGGCAGTCAATGACGGTCAGACGTTCACCTACGGTAGGAATGCCGCCGAGGTGGTATGAAAGGAAGTCTCCAAGGTTAAGATCCTGTTCCTTTGAGGTGATGACAAGATCGTATTTTTCGGCAATTTCAGTCATGTTGGATTCGCCGGACAGAAGAATATCTCCGTTATAAGGATAATGAACCTTCTTGACCGGAGTGTCACCGTTGAAGATTGCATTCAGCAGAAGCTCGTCGTCGGAGTGTCCGATAATGGAGATGATATCTCCCTTCTTAAGCTTGAGGCGGCTTACCGGATGCAGAATCTGGCTCTTGCGGAATACGGAGGCAACCATGGTTCTGTTCGGAAACTTGATTTCGCTCAGCAGCTGATCCTGACAGGTTTTATGCTTGATTTCGTAATTGAAGATTTCATAGTCATCGTCAATGGTTATACCCATCTGACCCTTGCTTACCGGAGTGGTGGAGCTTGGAGCGTAAACGTCAAAGAATTTCGCCACCGGAAGAATGGTGGCTCCCTGTACCAGCAGCGAGAATATCACCACCACGAAGGCGATGTTGAAGAAGATGTCTCCGTTAGGAATGTCATTCATGATAGGGTAGATAGCCAGTACGATAGGTACTGAGCCTCTCAGGCCTACCCACGAGATGAACAGCAGCTCCCTGGTGCTGAATTTGAACAGCAGTTTAAGACAGAGAAATACGGCGACCGGTCTTGCAAGAAACGCCATGACGCATGCCACGATAAGACCGTCGACTGTGTGTTCTATAAGTTTAGGCGGTTCAACCAGCAGTCCGAGCATCAGGAACAGACATATCTGCGACAGCCAGGTAAGACCGTCCTGCACAGGACGTATGTAAAGCAGCTGTCTCATGTTGGTGTTGCTGATGATCATGCCGATGATGAATATTGCCAGGAATCCTGAACCGTCCATGGATGAGGTGATGGCGAAACCGGTAAAGGCCACGCCGAGCACCAGAAGGGAGTAGAGACCGTTAGGAATGTTTATGGCGTTCAGAAGCATTCTTCCGAGATAGCCGAATACGATGCCGAACACGATACCGAAGGAGAACTGTTTGATGAAGAACAGCAGGGCGTTTGAAATGGTAAATGTTTCTGAGGCGGTAACGTCATTGGAATTGACTGTGGCCTTGATGATTTCAATAACTGTAATTGTCAGAAAGATCGCCATAGGGTCGTTGGTTGCGGATTCAATTTCCAGCGGTCCCTGAACCTTGTTTTTAAGGCTTACGCCGTTGCTTCCCAGGAGAGAGAACACCGCACCGGCGTCTGTTGAACCGATCATGCATCCCACAAGCAGTGATTCAAAAAAGCTCATTTTGAATATGTAGTAGACGGCTCCACCGACAATAAGCGTGGTAATCAGTACCCCGAGGGTGGAAAGTATTATCGCGGGCTTTGATGCGGTTTTAAAGGTGAAGAAGCTTGTCTGACAGCCACCGTCAAAAATAATGATCGCAAGAGCCAGATTTGCGATATAGAAGGCCAGATGATAATTGCTGAATTGAATGCCGAGAATAATTCCGTTTTCTCCGCACATCATTCCGAGAATAAGGAACAGAAGCAGAACCGGCAGACCCATAATTGAGGAAATTCGACTAGCAAAGATGCTGCATGACAGCAGCAGCCCTATGATCAACATAATGTGATTTAGCTGGTCCATTCTGAATTAATCCCTGTTCTTATCGGCTGATTCGGTGTCAGTGCCGTTTTTGAAAGTTAGTTCACGGCTTTATAAATCAGCGCTCCATCCCTGTTCTGTAAATGCTTTCAGTAATTATAAACATTAAACTTGAGTCAAAAACAGTAAAATTTAAATATTTTATATTTTTGGCTAAATAATAAACAAAACTCCTCTTATTATCTTAACATGAAAAAACGCATGGTTCCTGCCGTCTGTTTAAAAAGCTGTCAGTTTTTGACAGTAAAATCATAATTATGAAACTCAACTTTCCCACATGATTTTGAGTGGAAAAACATAGCGCAACCTTAATCCATGCGGTTTAGGTGTTTTTTAAAAACATGTATTGATTTTTATGACAATTTTGGAGTTTTTTTGGTGGCGAATTCTTCGTACAGACCTAATACGAAATCCTGAATATAAGCAATCTGTTCGGTAAACCAGCTGCTGAGCATTTTGAAAGCCAGTACCATTGCCTTTTCGTAACAGCTTTTTTTCCCGAGTTTGATACCAAATCGTTAAAGACCTCTTGAAAAAAGGGCTCTTCACGGAATTGTTGTGAATGTAAATATTGAAGAAGGGGCAAAAGTATTCTAGTATTTAATACCACACAAAAACAAATAGAGATACTTTATGCCCCTTCAGACGTATCACAGATAAACTCAGTCTGCCAACCATTTATTTTAGTTTCAACCAGTTCCGATCCCAAAACCTTAAAATCCGTTTATTCTTTCGAAAGCAACCGCCAGACTGTCCTTTTTGCAGAAAAAAGAATGTATATGCTCATGCCAGACACTCAACTGAAATTAAGGATTTTCCGGATCATCCTAAACACCGGCTAAGTCTGGTTTTTCACTATCACGGATACAAGTGTAGAGAATGCGGACAATATTTTACAGAGGACATACCTGAAAAGATTCCGCATGCCAGAATAACCTGTCGTGCTGCAGAATGGATTAGAAGCCTGTTATCCAAAAACATGTCTGTTTCTGCTGTTGCGGAAATTACCGGTATCCATTGGGAAACAGTTAAGAAAATCCATCAGGGAATCATGGATGAATTTCTTAAAAAAC
>NZ_FOXF01000070.1 GCF_900115655.1 Ruminobacter amylophilus
TGAGCTGTTGTTTTAATTTTAAGATGACCAAGTTTCGCATTATGCAAAAAAATGCATATAAAATTGTATTTTAATTCTAAATTGTGATCGATAATTTAAAAAAAAGTAGTATTTATTGCTACTTAATCATTAAGAATTTAATCTATTAGATACTATGATTAAATTAGAGTCATTTTGGTGATCTTGCAAGATTGGTTGATGCTGACATTGACGGATTTCATGCTGGGATGCGAATGACTGAAGAAAAATTCGTACAAGCTAAGTGTTGATTGTTTGTACGGCATGGACTGAATACAAAGTAGCAGGGATCAGTATGATACTTAAAAAATTAGGAATTTTTATGGCTTCAGTGCTGTTAGCAACAGCATCTATGGCCGATACATTGGAAGTTAATGAGAATCATCCTACCAAATATGTAGTTCAAAAGGGCGATACTCTTTGGGATATCTCAGGAAAATTCCTGAAAAAACCATGGTACTGGCCAAAGATTTGGAACGTTAATCCTCAGATTGACGATCCGCATTGGATTTATCCTGGTGATGTTCTTACTTTGGTATGGATTGACGGTAAGCCTTACATTAAGCGTGAAGCAACTACCCAGAAGGGCAATCCTATTCCGACTATTAATGCCGAGGCAATTAAAACTTTCTTAAGAAATGATGTTATTCTCCCTTATGATCAGGCTCAGCTTGATAAGTACCCATATGTTGCCGGTAATAACGAAGAACGCCGTTTGTTTGCTGAAACCAAGGATGTTTATGTCAATGGTAAGTTGAATAAGGGTCAGCAGTATGGTGTTTATCATAAAGGTCAGGCTCTTATAAATGACGAAGGTAATAAGGTTGCTTATCACGCTATTTTCACCGGTGTAGTAGTGGGTGGCGATCAGTACGGTAAAGACGGTAAGTTTAACAAGAGCTATCTTGTTAAGAACAAGACAGCTGTTTCAAATGGTGATTATGTATTACCTATAGATGATAACGGCTATGGTCTTTATTTTGTTCCTAAGGCTGCAACTGTTGATACAACTATCATAGGTCTTGCAGAAGAAAGTAGCGGTGTTGCAGCAATCTATGACACTGTTATTATTGGAAAGGGCAGTAAGGACGGCGTATCTGTTGGTGATGTGTTCTCAATCAGCAGAACCGGAGTCAAGTTAGTTGGTGAGACTGCAGATGACACCTCATATGCTACTATGGCCGGTGCAGGAAGAAGACTGGTTTCATCTTCTGATAACGTATTACCTGATGATGTTATAGGTCAGGCTTTGGTATATCGCACATATGATAATGTGGCCTTAGCCATCATCATGAATAGCTCCGATCCTGTATTCAAGGGATACAAGTTGGTTAAACCTGAATAAAGAAGCTGTTATCTGAATTTATTTATGAAAAAGAGTGTGTCTAGTTGACACACTCTTTTTTATTTATGCTCTTGTTATAAGAGCGTAAGGTCAGATACAATTTGTTTAAAGTAGGTTTTTGAGTATTATTGCTAAAATTTTTTGTTGCGGATATGGCTATTACAGATAATTCTTTATTTTCTGCAGACTGTAATCAGAAGAGTGATGATAAATCTCAGCATGACGCAGTTGATCCGACAGACAGTAAGTTAAACGATGATAGCGACAATTATGGAATATGTCCGGAATGTGGTGGCGCGTTAAAACTTATTGCTACACGAAGAGGACTGATGCTTGGTTGCTCGGGATATCCTAAGTGTCGTTATATGACTCCATTTGTTATTAAACAGGTTGTCACAATTGAGAGAATGCTGGAAGGTACTAAGTGTCCGGAATGTGGCTATCCTATGGCTGTAAAAAGCGGTAGATACGGACAGTTTATCAGTTGCAGCAATTATCCTGAATGTCATTACGTGTTTAAAGACAGACAATCGGATGATATTCCTTGTCCTGAATGCGGTCGAGGTGTTCTTCAGGTACGAAAAACCAGATTTAATAAGGTATTCTGGGGATGCAGTAATTATCCAGACTGCAAATATAATCTGGCTCATCAACCAGTTAGAAGAAAATGTGAAAAATGTGGATGTGAAGTTCACATAGTAAGAAAATTAAAAAATGGTAAAAAACTTATCTGCGTGTTGTGCGGAAACAGAATAAACGCATAACATTAAGACATGCAGCAAAAAAGCCCAGAGCCTAATTTTATGATAAAATTGCAAAAGGGTGCGTCAGGTACGCATTTGTTTATATATTTACTCTTGATAACTGGAGTTTTGCCGTGTCTAAAAAATTTGTATCTATTTTAATGGGATCAGATTCCGATTTACCTATTGTTCAGAATGCCATAGACGTACTTAAGGATTTTGGCGTCAAAGTAGAGGTGAAGGTTACTTCTGCTCATAGAACTCCTGAAGATACCCACAATTTTGTAACTGATGCTGAAAATCGCGGTTGTGGCGTGTTTATTTGTGCCGCCGGACTTGCAGCTCATTTAGCCGGAGCTGTTGCTGCAATCACAACAAAGCCTGTAATTGGTATTCCTGTAGATTGCGGTCCGCTTAATGGTGTAGATGCTCTGTACTCAACTGTTATGATGCCTGGCGGAATTCCTGTTGCTACCGTTGCC
This sequence comes from Ruminobacter amylophilus, assembly GCF_900115655.1. Lineage (GTDB taxonomy): Bacteria > Pseudomonadota > Gammaproteobacteria > Enterobacterales > Succinivibrionaceae > Ruminobacter > Ruminobacter amylophilus. The sequence goes on from NZ_FOXF01000070.1 coordinate 2,589, forward strand.
ATTGGAAAGGCCGGGGCCAAAAATGCCGGGTTCCTTGCTGCACAGATTTTGGCAGTATCAGATGAAGAACTTTCTGTTAAGGTAAAGGAACAGCGTCGTGAAGCTGCTGATGCCGTAAGAGCAAAGGATAAGGCTCTTCAGGCAAAACTCGCCGGCTGATTTACAATGGACAATACGGATAATTTACAGAAAGCTGTTAACGTATTGAAGCGTGGCGGGGTAATAGCATATCCTACGGAATCTGTTTTCGGTATAGGCTGTAATCCTGCTGACGTTAAAGCTTTGGCTAGAATTCTGGAACTAAAAAAAAGAAATCCCAATAAGGGACTGATTATTGTTGCTGCTGATTATGAGCAGGTTCTTCCTTATATTGATGTCAGCAGATTGACTGAAATCAGTCACGAACTGATGTCAAAATACTGGCCAGGGCCATATACTCTGGTTCTTCCTGCATCGCCATCTCTTCCTGAATTACTTACCGGAGGCAGAACATCCATTGCCATAAGGGTAAGTGCGTGTCAGGCTGTTAAAGAACTTTGCAAAGCTTACGGAGGAGCTGTAGTTTCTACAAGCTGCAACATAAGCGGTGAAAATTCTCTTGACTCATATGATGCAGTTGTATCTGGCTTTGCAGATAAACTGGATTACATTGTGTGTGGAAAAACGGAAGGAAGATCGCAGCCCAGTGTGATAATTGATGGCTTAACAGCAGAAGTTTTAAGAGGAAAAGTTACAAATGGATAAATATGCGGTGTTGGGTAACCCGATAAATCACAGCCGTTCTCCGTTTATTCATACAATGTTTGCCGAGACAACTTTGCAGAATATGGAGTACGGCAGACTTTTATGTCCGCTGGATGATTTTAAAAATACCGTGGACAATTTCAGAAGGGAAGGTGGTAAAGGTTTAAATGTCACGGTTCCTTTTAAAGAACAGGCTTATGCGTATGCTGATACGTTAACTGACAGAGCTTCAAAGGCAGGTGCAGTTAATACAATCAAGTTCTGTGATGACGGAACTGTTGTCGGGGATAACACGGATGGCGCAGGTTTTATCTACGATATAAAGCGTCTAGGATGGAATTTCGCCGGTAAGAGAATTCTTATTCTTGGAGCAGGCGGCGCAGCCAGAGGAATCATAGGGCCGATTCTTGATGAATCACCAGAAGAAATTCTGCTGGTTAACAGAACCTTGGAGAAAGCACAACTGATTCAGAAAAATTTCAGTCAGTTAAAAGTAGCAACTTATGAATCATTAACAGGTGATGACATCAGCTATGACGTGATTATTAACGCTACGTCTCTGAGTCTGAGCGGTCAGCTTCCTCAGATGAATGATTCCCTGTACAAGGGAGCTTTGGTGTATGACCTGATGTATGGTAAAACTGATACCACGGTTTTTACAGAATATGCGAAAGAACATGGTGCGACTCAGGTTTCAGACGGCCTGGGTATGCTCGTCGGACAGGCGGCATTGAGTTTTAATCTCTGGCGCGGAGTATCTCCCGATCCGGCTCCGGTTCTGAAGGCTCTGAGAGAAATTTTATAAAAAACTTAAAAGTCCATCATTACCGAAATAGGGATGTTAATGAATTCTGAAGATGTTTATAAACTTGAAGTAATTGTTGAGGATGAGGTTCTTGCCTCATTCTGTCAGCGTGAACTTGATGCATGCAGAAAGATTTTATGCTCATCCCCCTTGTTTATCAAATTATCAGAAGGAATGGTCGGGCTGGGTAATTTAAATGAACCTAAACAGGGACTTGTTTTCGTCGATTTTGTCGGTGGTACCATGGCTCATCGCCGTCAGTTCGGAGGAGGTAAGAAATCTGAGGCTGTTGCTCGAGCCTGTTTTGGCAATATGAACAGTCCTGTGATTTTTGATGCAACTGCGGGGCTTGGCAGAGATGCTTACGTAAATGCATATCTCGGAGCCAGAGTTCATCTGTTTGAGCGCAATCCTGTGGTAAGACTTCTGCTTAAAAACGGTTTAGACAGGGCAATGTCCTCTGATAATTCGGATTTTTTCAGAGAAAGAATGATCCTCGAAGATGTTTCTACCATATCAGAATACTCTGGCGATGTTGTTCCTGATACCGTTTATCTTGATCCCATGTATCCGGAAAGACAGAAGTCTGCATTAGTAAAGAAAGAAATGAGAACTTTTCACGAACTAATCGGTTGTGATGAGGATCGTTTGGAACTTCTTGATGATGCTCGAAAAATTGCCGGCAAAAGAGTCGTTATGAAAAATCCGAAATGGGCTCCAATCCTGAACGAAAAAGTCCGTACTGCAGAAGTGGTTACCAAAAATCACCGTTTCGATATTTACAGTCCTTTGTTACGTAGGTAACCGGAAGCTGTTTGTCCAGTTTTCCCAAAAAATCATATTACTCCCTGACCGTAGACAGCTGCTGTACAGAGGGATGTTCAGATATATAATCTGTCTCTTTTTTAGGTTAGGAACCTCATAAAATTGACATTAAATTAACATGTGATGTATCTCCTTGTGATAAGATTTTATAAGGCCTTTTGTATTTGTACCGATTTCTTCAAAAAAGCCTGAGGGAAATATAGGTGCATTCGTATAGATATCTTAATATTCAGTAGGACTCGTTATGCAGCGGGAAGGTTCGATAGCAGACTCATCTTTACTTTCAGAAGCAAGAGCTTTGTATCGTGCGGGTAATTGTGAGGAAGCAGCATCTTTATTCAGACAATGCAGAGGAAACGATTGTGCTGAAGCGTTATTTTTTATCGCCAGCATGATTTTGGATAAATCTATTAATCCCAGAACTTCAGAAGATCCTGAAAAGCTGCTGCAGAAAAGTGCCGATTCTGGTTTTTTGCCCGCAAAATATCGTTTGGAAAGCCTTAAAGAACACCAGGCCAGCATCGATGATCATTTAGCTAAAGAGAATGAAAAAATAACTCCCCCTCCGTCTTTTTCTGAGGATGACATCCTTAAAAATAATGGTGAACTCAGTCTGGAACGAAGAAAAGAATCTGTCCTTTATTACGCCAATCAGGGATATGTAAATGCCATGTATGAGTACGGCATGATTAATCTTGATGAAGAATGTCGTGACGTTAAGGTAGGGGCTTTTTGGCTGGGGCGTGCTGCTCAGAAAGGGCATGCAATGGCTCAGTATGAACTGGGATGTCTCTATTTAAAAGGCGATGGGGTTCCAAAAGATGATTTAATGGCACTTCTTTGGCTTGGCAGAGCAAGGGAGCAGGGAATTTACAGGGCTCATTGTCAGCTCGCAAAGATTTACACTGATCGTAAAAATAAGTTCTACTCACCTGAAGAAGGTGTGAAGCTGTTAAATCAGGTTAAGGAATTGTGTCCTGAAGCCTATATGATGCTGGCTCAGATTTATCTCCGAGATGACATCGTTCAATATGATGCCCAGAAGGCAAGAGATTACCTAGAGAAGGCAAAATCAGAAGGTGTTCTCGGTGCTTATGTTGAAATCGCCAAGCTGTATATTTCTGAAAGAAGGTACAGTGAAGCTCTGCCGCTGCTTAAACATGTTGTTGACAGACAGGATGGAGAATCTCTGTATCTTTTGGCTGTTATTTTTGAAAGATTCAGTGAAAACAGAGATCTGGATAATGTCATAGACAATATTGATAACGGTAGACAGGAAAATGACGAAAAAGCTCAACAGATTAGGAATGAGTATTCCAATGAGAATGCAGATACGGAATCAGTATTAAAGCACAGTGAGAATAACGTTCAGGAAAACAGTGCTTCAATTTCAAATGACAAAAAATCTCAGAATTCAAATCAGGATTCTTTGGTGACTGATTCTGTTATAGAAATGTTTGCCGGAATTATAGGTGACATTAAAGATAAGTGTTATTCGGATATTGCTTTTGAGCTGTTTAAAAAATCTGCAGAACAGGGATTTACAGATGCTCAGTACAGACTTGCCTGTATATGTAACAAGAAGGGCTTGTCAGACGAGGCGGCCAAATGGTATAAAAAGGCCGCTGATAATGAACATATAGCGGCTATGTATGATTATGCATGCATGCTTAAAGATTCTCTGGATAACGAATCGATCCCGTCATATTCTCCAAAACCTGGAGAGACCGGCAGAATGCCTAGTTCTTTCAAGCTGGTGCAGCAGTCACCGGATAGGCAGCACGGATATCGTTATCTGAAGGAGTATGATAACTACAAACCAAAATACCACGAAGCATTTGAGTATATGAACAAGGCAGCTCTCGGAGGGGAACCAAGAGCTCAGTATCTTGTTTCTCAGATGTACTCTAAAGGAGAAGGGGTACGACAGGATTTTGCCCAATCGATACTATGGTGTGAAAAAGCGGCAAACGGCGGAGATCTGGATGCTCAGCTGTACATGGCGGAAATGTACGACAAGGGGGAAGTTCTTGATGTCAATCTGCAGAAATCTGTTGAGTGGTATCGTATAGTTGCTGATAAAGGTAATGCAAAGGCTTCTTTTAAACTTGGAAAAATGTATTTTGACGGACGAGGTGTTCCGCAGGATTATGCCAAGGCGTTTTCTTTGTACACGAAAGCGGCTGAAAAAGGATACATTCCGGCCATGGAATCTTTGGCTGTGTGTTATATCAATGGCCGAGGATGCAGTCGTGATGAACGGCAGGCAGAAAAGTATTTAAGTATGGCTGTAGAGAGAGGCAGCGATAATTCAGTGGAACTTTTGGCTTCTCTTTACATGAATGCAGACAGTAAAGTTCATTCTTCAGCCAAAGCAATGAATCTTTTGGAAAAGGAGGTATCCCTCGGACATACTCAGAGTATGTTAATTTTAAGCAGACTTTATCTTTCAGGTGATGAGGTGCCTAAAAATATCAGTAAAGGTTTGAAGCTGCTTGAAAGAGTAGTTGCGGAAGGCAACAGGGAAGCTCTGTATGAACTGGGAATGATCTATTACGAAGGTAAAATAGTTGACAGAAATTATCGCCGTGCTGTTGCTCTCATAAATGATTCCGCACAGCAGAATTATGTTAAGGCGCTTTATATGATGGGTATCTTCTGTTACCGGGGGATCGGCATGATTTCAAAAACAGGGGATGCTTTTGATTATTTCCGCAAAGCCGGAGAACTTGGGTATATAAAGGCCTATCTTGCCCTAGGTCAAATGTATGAAAAGGGAATAGGCGGAGTTTGTGATTATCATGAAGCGGCAAATTACTACCGAATTCTGATAAACGCAAATTATGATAAAGCATACTCTCTTCTTGCAAATCTGTATCTTCGTAATAGTTCAAATATACAGATAAATTATGATGAGGCTGAAAAGTGGCTTTATATCGGAGCCAAAAAGAATATTCCTGAGTGCTCTTATCGTTTAGGTATCCTGCACATGGAAGAAAAGGTACGAGACAGTTCAGTGGATTTGGGGCTGAAGCTTATCAGGGATGCCGCTGAACGTAATTATGCCGAAGCTCTTTACTATTTGGCATGCCTTTTCACTGAGGGAAATCTTTTTCCTAAGGATTATTCGAGGGCCATCAGTTATCTCCACAGGGCCGTTGGACAAAACCATCTGAAATCCACAACAATGCTTGGTAAGATGTATCGTTATGGTCTGGGTTGTGAAATTAATAACTTCAGTGCCAGTGATTTACTGTCCATAGCAGCAAAGTGCGGTGATCATGAAGCGCAGCTTGAACTGGCCAAAATGTACAGAGACGGTGCTGGTGTGGATAGAAGCTATGTTGACGCGTACATGTGGACTGTCCTTTGCCTGTCATGCGACAACACATACAGAGATGCAATAAACTTCAAAAACAGTCTGCTTTCGCATCTGAGTCAGCGAGAATTAAAGAATGGTCAGATAATGGCTATAAAGTATCTTGAAATAATAGAGGATAATCGTAATAAACACAGCGAACAGACAGATTTGTGTCAGGCATAGTTTTCTTTAACATGACTAACGGTATGGGTTTTTAGTGAATATTTACATACCGTTTTTGATTGAAACTGTTGCGAAAATATTGCTAACTGTTGCTACCGCTGTTTATTTCATATAGTGAATATGTCACCTGGCCCGCGTTTCCTGATTTAAGAAGGTGGTATTTTTCAGGAAGTTTAAGAGCATTTTCTTTTTCATGTTCTATGTATACCAGACATCCGTCAGGTGCAATCGAGTCATTGATTAATTCTACTGCTTTTTCAAGCAGTCCTGTTCTGAAAGGTGGATCCAGGAAGATAATGTCATATAGAACTTTCCCAATTAATAATACTATATAAGATGTGCAAATATTGAGCACATCTTGTTTCAATATCTCATTATTTACTCCATATACCAATCAACAACATAACTTCCTCAGTTTTCAGGTAGATATAAAGCCTGTTTTCTCCCTAAAAAAATTAAAAAATATCGACAAAATTGTGAAATTTTTCTTGAATATAGTCTAATTATAACTTATAATTAGACTATATATTTACGGAGTTTGATATGCCAATACCTAGAGATATTCTTGATGTAGAAAGACCTAAAAATACTGTTGTTATTGTTTACGGAGTAAATAAAGATAAGTACGCTGTC
>NZ_FOXF01000001.1 GCF_900115655.1 Ruminobacter amylophilus
CTCACAATACTCACAAGTTAAATTATACCATAAAAATATTTTGTCAAACAAACGAAATAATGTGTAAAAGGCTTGTAATTCAAGGGATTGAAGGGTAAAAAAATTTTAAAAAAAGGGAAAATTCTTCAAAAGAATATTGTGAGAAAGTCTAAAGACGGGGCCTGACTGCCGGACGGAAAATTCCCGATTTAAAAGCTTTACGGGCCTCATAAGTTTAATCCGCTTTATTTTAGCCGGGCCGTCCAAATTTTGTGAGCAAAAACACTATTATCGTTGTATAATGCACCATTATTTTAATTAGCAGGAAAGTCGATGCTGTTTTCGCTGACGGCCTTACCGGGTTTTCAGACGGGCACCGGCTTTCATAAAGGCGGTGAAGTACTGACAATACGGCCGTTTAAGCAGATACGCCGTACTCAGACGTTCCTTCGGAGGCTTTTCCGGAAACACCGGAAAGGTCACGGGCACCGGCTCAGGCTACAGCCTGCTAACAACTTATTTTATGGATAAATTACTAATTTAATAAGAGCTCTGATTAAATCATGTCTACTATTCTTGAACAATACAATCCGCATGACCTTGAACCAAAGGTTCAGGAACACTGGGAAAAAAACAATACCTTCAAGGCTGTGGAAAACAGCAACAAGGAAAAATTCTACTGTCTGTCAATGTTCCCATATCCGTCAGGAAAACTGCACATGGGGCACGTACGTAACTACACCATCGGTGACGTTATTGCCCGTTACCAGAGACTCAACGGCAAGGAAGTAATGCAGCCAATCGGCTGGGACTCTTTCGGTCTTCCTGCCGAAAATGCGGCAATCAACAACAAGACCGCTCCTGCCAAGTGGACCTACAGCAACATCGACTACATGAAGGGTCAGCTCAAGATGCTCGGTCTTTCTTTCGACTGGAGCCGTGAAATCGCCACCTGCAAGCCTGAATACTACAAGTGGGAACAGTGGTTCTTCACCGAACTGTACAAGAAAGGCATTGTTTACAAGAAGACCTCAACCGTAAACTGGTGTCCGGTTGACCAGACCGTTCTGGCTAACGAACAGGTTCAGGACGGCAAGTGCTGGAGATGTGACGCTCCGGTACAGATCAAGGAAATTCCTCAGTGGTTCCTCAAGATTACCGATTATGCCGAAGAGCTTCTCAACGGTCTCGACACACTTGAAGGCTGGCCTGATACCGTTAAGGCCATGCAGCGCAACTGGATCGGCCGTTCAGAAGGTCTCACCATCACCTTTAACGTAAAGGACAGCGATGCCAAGCTGGACGTGTACACCACCCGTCCTGATACCTTCATGGGCGTAACCTACGTTGCCATCGCAGCCGCACATCCGCTGGCAAAGAAAGCCGCTGAAAACAATGCCGAACTCGCCGCATTCATTGAAGAATGCCGCAATCTCAAGGTTGCCGAAGCTGATATCGCCACCATGGAAAAGAAGGGGATGGCAACAGGTCTCTACGCCATTCATCCGCTGAACGGACGTACAGTACCTATCATGGTTGCAAACTTCGTTCTCATGGACTACGGTACCGGTGCGGTTATGTCCGTACCGGCTCACGACCAGAGAGACTTCGAATTCGCAAAGAAGTACGGTCTTGACATCATCCAGGTAATCAGACCTGCAGACGGCTCAGAAGTAAGCATTGCCGACTGCGCCTATACTGAAAAGGGTCTTACCACCAACAGCGGCAAATTCGACAACCTGAACTTCAAGGAAGCATTCGATGCCATCGCCGCGGAACTTGAAAAGAATCATCAGGGTCACCGCACTGTTAACTACAGATTAAGAGACTGGGGTGTATCACGTCAGCGCTACTGGGGTGCTCCTATCCCGATGATCTACATGCCGGACGGTTCAGTACAGCCTGCAGAGGAATTCCCTGTACGCTTACCTGAAAACGTGGTTATGGACGGTGTACAGAGTCCGATCAAGAGCAATCCTTTATGGGCTCAGACCAAGGTAAACGGTGTTGACGCCCTGCGTGATACCGACACCTTCGATACCTTCATGGAATCATCATGGTACTACGCAAGATACTGCTGCCCTGATTATCAGGACGGTATGCTTGATCCGACCAAAACAGGTTTCTGGCTTCCTGTAGACCAGTACATCGGCGGTATTGAACACGCCTGTATGCATCTGCTCTACGCACGTTTCTTCCACAAGCTTCTCCGTGACGCCGGTCTGGTAAAGGGCGACGAACCGTTCACCAGATTGCTGTGTCAGGGTATGGTTCTGGCTGACGCCTTCTACTACGTGGGACCTAACGGAAACAAGGTATGGGTAAGCCCTCTGGATGCAATCTGCACCCGTGACGAAAAGGGCAACATCAAGACCGCAGTAGACAAGGAAGGTCACGAACTGGTTCATGCCGGCATGACCAAGATGAGTAAGTCAAAGAACAACGGTATTGACCCTCAGCGCATGGTTGAACAGTACGGTGCGGATACCATCAGACTGTTCATGATGTTCGCTTCTCCTGCAGAACTCACTCTTGAATGGCAGGAATCAGGCGTTGAAGGTGCAAAGCGCTTCATCGGCCGTTTCTGGAACAGCATTGTTTCACTGGCTCAGAAGGCTCGTCCCGCAGACTACAATCCTTCAGCTCTCAGCTCTGAAGAAAAGGCTGTTCGCCGTGATCTGCACAAGACCATTCAGAAGGTTACCGACGATATCGGTCGCCGTCAGACCTTCAATACCGCCATTGCCGCCATCATGGAACTTCTCAACAAGGCTGCCAAGGTTGACACCTCAACCGACAGCGGCTTAGGTCTTGCCTACGAAATCTATGATGCGGTTGTTGTTCTTCTCTACCCTATCATTCCTCACGCATGCTACAGACTCTATGAAATCCTCGGTCACAGCGAAAGCATTGACGAAGCTTCATGGCCTGCCGTATGTGCAGATGCTCTGGTTGAAGATGAAAAGCTCATTGTGGTTCAGGTTAACGGCAAGGTTCGTTCACGTCTGACCGTATCAGCCGATGCGTCTGAAGACGACATCAAGGCCAAGGCTCTTGCTGATGAAGCCGTTAAGAAGTTCACTGACGGCAAGGAACTGAAGAAGATCATCTACATCAAGGGCAAGCTCCTGAACATCGTAGCCGTATAACCGGAAAATAATGCGGAATCAGCCGTTTCACGCGTCTGATTCCGTTTTTCCGGATCATACGGGTAAAAAAAGCAGGTGACGGATACTGCATATCGGAATCCGATAATGTGTAAACATGCGTCATCTGCTTTAAAATACCGATTGAGCAGAAGGACTGACAGTCAGACCTTAAACCCATCAGGACTGCTTCCGAAAGACGGAGTCCTTATAGGTTTAAGGTTTTAACATATCCTGAACCCCGTGTTTTAAGCAGGCTCATGTTTCCCTGCGAACAACAATAGGACCAATCAACATGAAAAACATCCGTGGAATACTCCCTATTATCCCGTTAACCCTTTTATGCGGCTGCGGTTTTCATCTGGCTGGCACCAATGACATCACCAATGATTTCGATGAAATAATTCTGGCGGGAAACAACAACGACATTCTTTTCAAGAACCTGAACAAAGAACTCTCTCTCGAAGGCGTCAATGTCATCATCGGATCTCCCGACATCAGTGAATATCTCGAAGGAGACATTCCGGTACTGACCTGCAGTGAACTGAAAAACGACAGCAAGGTGCTGTCAGTATCCAGTGATTCTCAGGAAATCGAATACGCATACAAGAATCAGATAAGCTGTACATTCTTCTCCAGGGGATATGAACCGTATCTGATTTCATCAACCCTCGACCGTTCATTTCTGAACAAGTCAGGTGCAACCCTGAGTCAGCTTACGGAAGAACAGGCCATCCGCAATGAAGTGGTTGATATTTTTACCGATCAGATTCTTTTCAGAGTCAGACATGCCAGTCTGAAACCTGTCAAAAAGGCAGATGAACAGAATACCGATGGAAAGGAAGAACCAACCACTATCGTAATCAACGGCACCGGAGGAACATCATCTGAAGAGAAAACCGAAGTCTTCGAAATTCAGAGTGACGATGATTTAAAGAAACTGGAACAGGAAAAGAACATCAGTATCAATCCTGACAGATAATCATTCTTTTTTAGTTACGGCAGGCAAACTCCACAAGACGCAGAACCATGAAAATAAACTCTTACGAACTGGAAGGAAAACTGAAACAGCAGATTGAAGGTGTTTACATCTTCAGCGGCAATGATCCGTTCTGGTTGGATGAAGCCACTGCCACGGTTCAGAATTATGCCGTTAAAGCAGGATTCACCAAAGACAACATCTACACCTTCTCGGATGACGAACTCAAAACCGACGAACTGATTGAAGCAATGAGCAGTCCGGGGCTGTTTGCCGACAGGGTTCTGGTTAAACTCAAGATTCACGATCTTAAGGTCAAAGGCAAAAAACTTCTGGAAATATGCTCGGAATGCATCAATCCGAGTCTGCTTCTCATCATTCACGTACCGAGACTGAGCCTCGCTGAACTGAATAAAAACAAGCCTCTGCTTTTTCTGGCCGACCACGGCATCATTTCCATATTCTACGATCCGGATCAGCGTCAGATAATTGACTTTATCCGCCGTCGCGCCTACTCCCTCGGACTTTCGCTTAATCAGGGGGCGACAGCCATCCTGTACAGCGCCTACGAAGGAAACGTGGAAGGCATGGTTCAGGTTCTGCAGAAAATGGAGCTGTGCGGTCTCAAGGGAGAAATAAATGAAGAGCAGATGAGAGAGCACATATCATCCGATGCCCACTTCTCTGCCTTCGACTATATCGAATCCCTGATCGATCCTTCAGTTCCCGTGGAAAGAAGAGTTCAGATCATGGAGGTTCTTCTGGAAAACGGAGTAACCGCCATGGAACTGGTGAGCAGAACGGGATCCGCTCTCGGCACTCTGCATGAAATGAGGACCATTCTGGATACCACCGGAAGTCTGGAAAACTACTTCAACAACCACCGTCTTCTCAAGAGCTACAAGGCCAAAAGAAACCTTTACCTTAACGGAGCCAGAAACAATTCACTCAAAGAGCTGCATCACCTTATAGATCTGCTGACAAAGGCGGATTTTCTGGTGCGTAATTTTGAGGACGAGGAAGCGGTGATGGTACTGAAGGAAATTGCCGTTGCCCTCTCCAAAAAACAGCTGAGGCTCTACACTGATGATTAAGAAAGGACTGCTCGGAGGCTCATTCGACCCTGTACATCTGGGGCATCTCAACATGGCCGTATCAGCCGGAAAGACACTTCAGCTTGACGAGGTGATTCTGCAGCCAAACAGGATCCCCTACTACAAGAAACAGGCGGCCGCATCCGATGCCGACAGGCTGGAAATGCTCAGACTCTCTGTCGAAGCCCTGAAAACTCCGGGAATAAAGGTAAGCGACAGCGAACTTAAGGCGGATGATTATCTTTCCACTTCAGAGGTTCTTAAAAAGTGGCGTGCCGAAGAACCGGACACCGCCCTGGTATTCATTATGGGTATGGACTCATGGCTTTATTTTCACAAATGGCGAAACTACCGCACCATTACCGAATATGCCAGCATAGCCGTATTCAACCGTCCCGGACATTCCCTGAATGTCATGGAAATGCCTGAAGAGCTGAAGGAGCTGTATGAAAGACACTTCACCGGTGAAAACAGGATAACCAGACCGTTCGGAGAACTTTTTTTTATTGAAAGCCGACCTTTTGACATCAGCTCAACCAGACTGAGGGAAATGCTGAAGGAACGGAACGCAGGAGTATCGGAATACCTGCCGGATGCCGCCCTTGAATATATAAAACGCAACGGACTGTACCTCTGATATCCGTACAAAAAACACACAAAAAATATCAGAGAGGGAAAACAAGTTTTTTCCGCAAAAGTGTACACGCAATTAGTATTTTTTTGGAATTGCTGTAAAATTACATTAAAATCTGCATTATCATCGCAGAAAACATCACAGACACACTCAGATCATTTATCAGCCCGGTGCTCCTTCCGGAAAAAGCCGGCAAGCCGTAAAAAGATCTGAAATTTATCGAAAAAGGAACCTATAAAATTGACTAATCAGGCTATTATCGAAAACATCACCAGTGCCATTGAAGACATCAAAGGCAGAGACATCAGCGTTATTGACGTTCGCGAAACCTCTGATGTTGCGGACTACTACATGATCTGCACCGGCACCTCTACCCGTCATACCACCGCCATTGCCGAAAAGGTAAGTGAATCACTGCACAGAAGCGGCATCAGAACCTACGGCATCGAAGGTGAAAAGAGCGGCGACTGGGTTCTGCTTGATGCAGGCTCCGTAATTCTTCATGTAATGATTCCGCAGGCCCGTGACGACTATCAGCTTGAAAAGCTCTATACAGCATAAAACCGTCCGTTTCTTAATCCAGCACTGCTTAACATCGTAGACAGAGTCATGAAAATTTATCTGATAGCCGTCGGTACCAAAATGCCGGCTTTTGTGAATATGGGTTTTGAGGAATACGCCAAGCGTTTTCCCAGAGAGGTTTCACTGGAACTGGTGGAAATTCCTGCCGGTAAGAGAACCAAGAACTCCGACATTGAAAAAATCGTCAATCACGAAGGCGAGCTGATGCTTGCAGCAGTTCCCAAGGGAGCCATGATTGTAACCATGGATATTCCAGGGAAAATGCACAACACCCATCAGCTGGCGGAAGAACTCAACAAATGGAAAAGCAGCGGCCGTGATATAGCCCTTCTGGTCGGCGGACCGGAGGGACTTTCAGATGCTTGCAAAAAGGCGGCGGAGGCCAGCTGGTCTCTTTCCCCTCTTACCCTGCCGCATCCGATTGTAAGAATAGTCATAGCTGAAAGCCTGTACAGAGCCTGGAGTATCACTGCAAACCACCCTTATCACCGTGAGTAGCAAAGATGAACAATTTTTTCTACAGACCTTTTCGATTCAGGGACAATGCCGCTGAAAAGAAAATATTCGTCAGAAGAACAAGGTTTGCCCTGTTGATGGTGATCCTGGCGCTGCTGGTATTATGGGGAAACCTGTACTATCTGCAGGTTCTGGGGTATGACAACTACCATACCCGTTCCAACCAGAACCGCATCAAAATCGTTCCTCTGGCACCTCCGCGCGGGCTGGTTTACGACCGCAATCACTATATTCTGGCCGATAACCGTCCGCTGTTCAGTCTTGAAATCATTCCGGAAAACAGTAAGAACCTCCGTGCAGACATAGAGGGACTCAACGATCTGTTAAAGCTTGATCTTGAAAGCGAGGATATCGACAACATTATCAGACTGAGTAAATACAGACGCAAATTCCTCTCCACCATGATTGCAGAAAACATCAATGAGGAACAGGTGGCAAAATTTGCCGTCAACCAGCATCGTTTTCCGTGCGCACACATAGAAGCGAACCTGAAACGTCACTACCCTCTCGGCGAAACCATGACCCATGCTCTTGGATACGTGGCAAGAATCAATACCGATGATCTGAAAAAGCTGAGTGAGGACGGCTTTGCGGAAAACTATGCCGCCACCAACGACATCGGTAAACAGGGTATCGAAAAGTATTATGAAAATCTGCTTCACGGCATCAGCGGCTATAAGAAGGTGGAGGTAGACTCCCTCGGCCGTATTCAGAGAACACTGAACCTTGTTTCTCCGAAACCGGGCAGAGACATAACGCTGAGCATTGACATCCGCCTGCAGCTTCGCGGAGAACAGCTTCTTCGCGGCAAACGAGGCGGTCTGGTGATGATGAATCCGAAGAACGGGGAAATCTATGCCTTCGTATCATCTCCAAGCTACGATCCGAATCCTTTCGTGAGAGGCATCAAGAACAAGGAATATAAGGCTCTGCTTTCAAATCCTGACAAGCCTCTGATAAACCGCGTAACTCAGGGCGGATACGCTCCGGCATCAACCGTCAAACCGTTGCTGGCGGTCATGGGACTTGAGGAAGACCTTATCACTCCGCATGCAAAATTCTTCGGGGCTCCGTTCTTCCAGCTTCCGGGTTCAACCCACAAGTTCCGAGACTGGAGACGCTGGGGACACGGCATGATGGACATGTTCAGAGCCATCGAAATTTCCGCGGATACCTACTTCTACGATCTGGCCTACCGTGCCGGTATCGACCGAATCCATGAATACATGTCAAAATTCGGCATGGGACAGCGTTCAGGCATAGACATCATGGAGGAATCACTGGGCAACCTGCCGTCAAAGGCCTGGAAAAAACAGAAGTACAAGCATGACTGGGTTCCCGGAGACACCATTTCCATCGGCATAGGTCAGGGATACTGGACCACCACGCTGATTCAGCTCGCCAGGGCTCATGCCATTCTTACCCAGAACGGCACCAACGTGGTTCCGCATCTGCTCAGCAATGCGCACGACCCTACAGGTTCCGATCCTGAAATCGTGATTCCGCCAAGAAGAGACAAGGCAGTACAGGTAAGAGACGAGCGTTTCTTCGAATATGCCCGTGAAGGCATGTGCCGTGTTATCAACGGCAACGAGGGAACCGGGCGCAAGGCCTTTGCCAATACCAAATACACGGCCTGCGGCAAATCAGGTACGGCTCAGATTGTAAGCATCAAGCAGGACGCCAAATACAATGCGGCCGCACTTAAGGAAGAACATCGAGACAACGCCCTGTTCGTAGCCTTCGCGCCAAAGGAAAATCCGGAAATTCTGGTAGCTGTGATTGCCGAAAACATCGGTGGCGGAAGCCGCGAGGCCGCACCTATAGTAAGAGCCATGATGGATGACTATTTCAAATATCAGTCCGAACCTACTCCTACAGAACAGGAAATTGATGACTACGTTAAAGAGATGAAACAGAGTTTTGCTGAAGAAACACAGGAGGTCAGACAATAATGAGTGAAGTCTATGACAACTACTATGACGGCTTCAGTCGTAAAAAGACCCTAAGCGAAAAGCTGCATATAGATATTCCGCTGCTCGGTGGTCTTGCCGCGGCTCTTGTGCTCAGTCTTTTTGTGCTGTACAGTGCTTCCGGTCAGCATTACGAAATGCTTCTGAAACAGATTCTGCATACCGGACTGAGTTTCGGCCTCATGGTGATAATAGCCCAGATCAACGTTAAATTCTTCGAACGCTGGGCACCGGTGATTTTTGTATTCTGTCTCCTTATGCTTCTCGGCGTTACCTTCTTCGGAGAAATAAGCAAGGGAGCCCGGCGCTGGCTGAATCTGGGAATCATCAGAATACAGCCGTCGGAATTTTTCAAGATTGCCATGCCAATCACCATTGCCGCGGTAATAGCCAAGGAAGCCATACCGCCGCGCATCATAAGAGTTATCTGGGCAGGCATTCTGGTAGCCATTCCTTCCGCCCTGATAGCCAAGCAGCCGGATCTGGGAACGGCCATACTGGTTGCCACCACGGGCTGTATTGCCATATTTCTCGGAGGCGTAAGCTGGTGGTTCATAATTGCCTGCATCATGGTTACCATCCCTATAATACCTTTTCTGTGGATGTACGTTCTGCACGACTATCAGAAACAGCGAGTTCTCACCTTCCTGAATCCGGAATCGGATCCGCTAGGCACCGGATACAACATCATCCAGTCCAAAATAGCCATCGGTTCAGGCGGCTTTTACGGCAAGGGATGGCTGCACGGCACCCAGTCACAGCTCGACTTTCTGCCGGAACACCATACCGACTTCATTTTTGCCGTGTACAGCGAGGAATTCGGGATGATGGGTTTTTTCCTGCTGATAGCCATCTACATGTACATTATCCTGAGATGTCTGTACATTTCCCGAAAGGCTCAGACCACTTTTGAGAGAATTCTGGCGGGAACACTGTCACTTACCTTCTTCTTCTACATTTTCGTAAACATCGGCATGGTAAGCGGCATTTTACCGGTTGTGGGCGTTCCGCTGCCTCTCATCAGCTACGGCGGTACCTCAATGGTTACCCTGTGTGCGGGATTCGGAATCATCATGTCCATCAGAACCCATCGCAGAATTACCGATTACCGCTACTAGAACACCGTTTCGAAACAGATGTTCTCCGGAAGCCTGCATCTTCATTTACATGAAAAAGGATGCAGGCTTTTCCCATATCGGGAAACATGACGCTTTTCTCTGTATAAAGTTTGGTATTTTGTGAGTTTTCCGTTTATTGTAACAGCCTAAATTATGCTATATTAGGCAACCGTGAAACAGATGTTTCAATGATTACCGGACGGGGCTGTCTGATGAATGCCTGCAGCTTTTCAGACACTTTACAGGAGAAAGACAGTTCCTCAACGTCAGTCCTTTTGGAATTCCTCAACGTCAGTCCTTTTTGAAAAAATTCGGACAGGAATGCAACAGACGGTACACAGCCCTGTCTTACTTAACAGGTCCTGATAAAACAATGAGGCCCGGACTGACAGTACTTACATGATGTGGAGATTTATTTTGAACAGATTATCCGCCCTTATACTTGGAACCTTAATCGGAACCATGGGCTTTGGCCTCCAGGCTGAAGCCGCCCAGAACACTCATGCACATCACCATGTGCAGAATCACGGCAACAGAGCACAGAACATCAAATCAAAAATTCCGCCAAAGGACGATGCACTGCTGAAGAAGCTGGCTGCGGATGCCGGCGGAATCACTCACGAAGAACTCAGATCCGCCTACCTGCAGGCAGAAAAAAAGCAGTCCATCATTGATGCCATGAACCGCCCCGGCGAAGCCAAGCCCTGGTACAAATACCGCCAGATTTTCATTGTTCCGAAAAGAATCAACGAAGGACGCAAGTTCCTCAAAGACAACAGAGCCATCTTTGACAGAGCGGCATCAACATATCAGGTTAATCCTGAAATCGTGGCAGCCATCATCGGCGTGGAAACATACTACGGCGCCAACATGGGTAACTATCGCGTGCTTGATGCGCTCTACACCCTCGGCTTCCATTATCCGAAAAGAGCCGAATACTTCAGCAAGGAATTCGCCAACTACGTAAAGCTTGCCAAACAGCAGGGATGGAAGCATAACGAAATCAAGGGTTCATATGCCGGAGCCATGGGTATGGGACAGTTCATGCCGTGGAGCTATATGAGATGGGCCGTTGACTTCAACAATGACGGTCACAAGGATCTGTTCCACAACAAGGCGGATGCCATCGGCAGCGTAGCCAACTATTTCCATGAACACGGCTGGATATACGGAGCTCCCGTAACCGCAAAGGTTAAGGTGGAAAGACCTGAAAAGATTGAATCACTGCTTGCAGGTGACACCAAACCAAATACCACGGTCGGTGAACTCAGAAAACTCGGAGTTACCGTTCCGGCCGTTTACGAAAACAAGGTCAGATGCCGTCTGTTCAAGTTCCAGACTGAAAAAGGCTGGGATTACTACATAGGCTTCCATAACTTCTACGTGATCACCAGATACAACAAGAGTCCTCTGTATGCCATGGCCGTATATGACCTAAGTCAGGAAATCATTAAAAAACCTGCAGCCGAAAACAGTCACCATAAGAAGCCTGCTCACGGCAAACCGGTCTCCCACAGTCACAAGAAGTAATAATCCGGGATAGTCTATGAAAAAATTTATACCTCTCCTAACGGTTAGCGCGGGACTCTCTCTCGGACTTGTCACGCAGGGGTGCGTTACCTCTTCAGGCAGCCCGGTCGTGGAAAACGGCAGTAACCCCGCCGTAACCACCGGAGCCGGAACCGATGCTCCCTACTACGGCACCGGCCCCAACAACAGCATGCCGGCACCTCAGACCGCTCCGGTTGATCTCAGAAACGTAACCGGAGCCAGACTCACCTCTGAAAAATACAGTGTAAGAGGCAACAAGGACTATACCGTTCTCGGACAGAAGTACAAAGTATGGCGTGACGTGGAAAGCTATTACGAGGAAGGCACGGCCTCCTGGTACGGTCCGGGATTTCACGGCCAGAACACCTCCAACGGTGAACCCTACAATATGAACGGCTATACGGCCGCCCACAAGAACCTGCCTCTGCCGAGTTTTCTGAAGGTTACCAATCTGGAAAACAACAAATCCGTAATCGTGAGGGTAAACGACCGCGGTCCGTTCCACGGCAATCGCATACTTGATCTGTCACGCGGAGCCGCCTCAAAAATCGGGGTAATCGGTCCGGGAACCGCCAGAGTCAGGGTTGAACTCATTAAAACCGTGGCCACCAAGGATCAGACCAACGAAAATCTGATGAACGGTTTTAAACCTTATATTCAGGTTTTCAGCACCATGGATTATAATAAGGCGCTAACTATAAAAAACAGTCTGTCCAGAGAAACCGGCAAACCTGTTTTTATCCAGAACTACCAGCAGGCATACAGGGTAAAAATGGGACCGCTTAAACAGGACGAGGCAGACAGAGCGCTGTCTGCAGTCAGAAAGTCCGGATTCTCCGGAGCTTTCTTTACAGCTGACTGATGAATTTAATGAAAGGAACCAGTAAACAAATGTTATCAAAGATAATATCTACTTTTATTGCATCCGTGTTACTTGCAGGATCTGTCACAGCCATAGCCGATGCCACTGTGGAAGTACCGGAATCATCCACCCTGCCGCCTCCGGCTCCTAGCGATCAGATTCCTGAACCGCCGTCTCCTAATGTTCGCGCCTACCTGCTTATGGATTATGCTTCAGGTCGTGTTCTTTTTGGAAAGGCATATGAGGATCAGATAGATCCTGCCTCCCTGACCAAAATGATGACCTCATACGTAATCGGTCAGGAAATCAAACTCGGACGTCTTCACCTGAACGACATGGTAACCATCAGTGAAAAGGCCTGGAGCAAGAACTACTCCGATTCTTCAAAGATGTTCATTGAAGTCGGCCGTGAAGTTCCTGTTGAACTCCTCAACAAGGGAATCATCATCGCTTCAGGCAACGATGCCTGTATCGCCATGGCGGAACACATTGCCGGATCTGAGAGCTCCTTCGCCTCACTGATGAACGAATGGGCCAAGATTATCGGCCTCAAGAACTCGCATTTCGTGAACAGCCACGGTCTCTATGACGAAAACCACTATTCAACCGCCTACGACATGGCCCTTCTGGGAAGAGCACTGATTAAGGATCTTCCTGAAGAATACGCCATTTACTCTGAAAAGGAATTTTCATTCAACGGCATCAAGCAGTACAACAGAAACAAGCTTCTCTGGGATACCACCATCAATGCCGACGGCATCAAGACCGGTCACCTCAGTCAGGTGGGCTACAATCTGGTGGCTTCAGCAGTTCACCCTTCCAACGGCATGAGACTTATTTCCGTAATCATCGGAGACGTAAGTGAAAAGGAGCGTGCGGCTCACTCCAAGGAGCTGCTGCGCTACGGCATGCGTTTCTATGAACCTTACACTGCTTTCAAGCAGGGACAGGCCCTTGCCACCAAGGAAGTACGTTTAGGCGACAGAGATTCCATCAGCATCGGAACCCTTAACGACGTAAGTCTGGTTGTACCAATCAACTCAGTAAGCCGTTTAAAGGCTGAATATTCACTTGATCAGAAGAATCTTACCGCTCCTATCAAGAAAGGTGCAAAGATTGGCGTGCTTAACCTGTCTCTTGACGGCAAGGTCATCTACAAGACCAATCTGGTATCCCTTGACGAAGTCAACGAAGGCGGTTTCTTTTCAAGAACCTGGGATCATATTGTGATATTTTTTAAGGATTTATTCTAATGACCGACAATACAAACGCTCCTGAGAAGGAAGAACCGAAGCTTGAAGAGCTTATTCAGTTTCCGGCCAAACTGACCTTCAAATTCATCGGCAACAACAACGACGCCGTTGAAGGCATCATCAAGACTTTTTTTGATGAAAAACTGGCTATCGGATCCCAGATAAGCGAAGGTCGAAAAAGCCGTACCGGCAAATACGTCACCTTCAATGTATCCGCTACGGTAAATGACAAGGAAACCCTTCACAGAATCTATAACGAAGGGGCTGAACTTCCTCACGTTCAGCATGTATTATAATAACTGATAAATAACGGCTCTGCCCGGGGACATTCCCCGGCAGAAAAAACGGCGGACGGGGAAATATGTCTCACAACGCATTCATAAGGGAATACGGCAACTTCATGCGCAAGGTGTTTTACGTATTCATTATCACGGTTCTCATGATGCTGGTTCTCACCTGCATCATGATGAGCGATATTTCCCGCATGTCCGCCTACACCTATAATTCAGTTGAAAAAATACCTCACAACCGTACCGGACTTCTTCTCGGAACCTCAAAGTTCGTATCCAAAAACAGAATCAATCAGTATTACCAGAACCGCATCAATGCGGCCATCGAACTGTTTCACAGCGGTAAAATCGATTATATTGTGGTATCAGGGGATAATGCCCTCAAATCATACAACGAACCACGCACCATGCGTAAGGATCTGATTAAAAGAGGCATACCGTCAGACAGAATCTACCTTGACTACGCAGGCTTCAGAACCCTGGACAGCGTGGTCAGAATCAAGCACATCTTCAAACAGAACAGTGTTACCATCATCAGTCAGGACTTCCATAACGAAAGAGCCGTGTACATCGCAAGACATAACGGTATCAACGCCATTGCCTTCAATGCTCACGTTCCGAAGCAGGATTTCTTTGTTTCCAACATCAGGGAATTCTTCGCCAGACTGAAATGCATCCTTGACGTCTATATTTTTGACAGCAAGCCTAAGTTCCTGGGCGACTCCATTGAAATCGGCGGAGAGAACATTTCTCCTAAGCATGCCCAGCTGCATGACACAACACATTCAGCCGAAGGCAAGCCTGAAGCCATTATTCCGGAACAGAACGATGCCGCCGACGGAATCATGAACAACAGTGACTATGAGTATGAAGAGAGTGTTCCTAACGACGAAGGCAGCTATCAGGAACCAGCCGGCGGACAGGATGCTTCAGAACAGATGCCGGACGCCTCAGGTACTCATCACTGACGGGAAAATTCCGTGCTTTTCATTTTCAATGAAAACACGCCCCGTTTTTCTTTTAAGTACATCACAAATTTCAGTTGAGAGAAAACCCCGAACTATTTACAATAACTGCCAAGGACTCTCACATATTCCCTATGAGTAATCAACTGCTGTTTTACCCAGAATTCGGACTCAAGGAATAAAGCCCAGGTTTTTACAGAAATACGGACACAGGATTTATTATGTACAGCTGGAAGGATTGTATATTTCTGACCAAAGACGGCCAGGCTCATTTCATTTTAAAGAATCTTACCCTTGAAGATCACTGCTTCTGCACCATCATAGGACAGAACGGCAGCGGCAAAACACTGTTTGCAAAATCCATCTGCGGTGAACTCAAGAACACCAGCGGAACGGTACCTGAATCAATCAGCGTGGCCAATATTTCATTCGAAAAACAGATGGAATTCATTGAAGAGGACTTCAACAGACGCAATTCCGACACCGAAAGCGATCTGGTAGGCTATACTCCCATGGAAATGTTCCTCAGGGTAAACGAGGATAAGAGAGTAATCAGCAGCCTGTGTGAAACTCTTCATTTCAGCTATGCGCTTAACCGTTCATATCACAAGCTTTCCAGCGGTGAAGGCCGCAAGGCGCTGATTATCGAAGCTCTGCTGAAAAATCCTGAACTGATTGTTCTTGATTCTCCTTTTGACGGACTTGACGTGAAAACCCGTGAAGATCTTCAGCAGATGCTGATTGATATCTACAATCAGGGAAAATCAATCGTTGTTACCGTTAACCGTTTTGATGAAATATCACCTATGTGCCAGAAGCTCGGTCTCATCATGGACAAGGAACTGGTTAAATTCGGAGATAAGGACGAAATTCTCAACAACAGTGAAGTAAAACAGCTTACCCACTACGAAAAGCTTCCGAAGATCTACAGTCTTCCTGAAGTTCCTGAAGACTGCCGTGACACTCTTGACCGCTCAATTCCTATTGCCGTACTCAAAGACGTTACCGTTCAGTACGAGGATCACGTGATTCTGAACAGGCTCAACTGGACCATCAATCCTTACGAACACTGGCAGATAAGCGGTCCTAACGGCTGCGGCAAATCCACCCTTCTTTCACTGATTACCGGTGACAATCCGCAGGGATACAGCAATGATCTGACCCTTTTCGGAATCAGACGCGGCAGCGGTGAAACCATATGGGACATTAAAAAGCATATCGGCTATGTAAGCCCTTCCTTCCACCTTGACTACCGTGTAAGCTGCTCCATCATCAATGTGATTCTTTCAGGATACTTTGACACCATCGGTCTTTACGAACAGCCTGGAGACAAGAAAATCAGCCTGGCATTACAGTGGCTGAAGATTCTCGGTCTCAAGGAACAGGCCAACAACAGCTTCAAATCACTGTCATACGGCCAGCAGAGACTGGTACTCATTGTAAGAGCCCTGGTCAAGCAGCCTCCTCTGCTGATTCTTGATGAACCTCTGCAGGGACTTGATTCACTGAGCCGTGAACTCGTAAGACGCTTTGTGGAATTTCTGATGAAGAACGGTGAAACCCAGATTCTTTTCGTGTCTCACCATGCAGACGATGCTCCAAGAGGCATTACTCATCATCTGGTATTCAAGGATAACGGCACCAGAACCTTTGATGTGGAAATCAAATAATTCACCCACTGAAAGGACATCCTTAAACAAAGCGGGAATTCACTGTTTTCAGGATCATATTCTGAAAAAGCCGAAGAGGAGGAATGTTGACATCATTTCTCAGTTCTAATAAAGTAGGTCGGAAGGTTTCCTCCCGGCCTTATTTTCTCCAACCGACATTTTATGTTTTCAACAGACATGATAATCATAAAGAACGGAAGATAACCGAGAACTCCGATCAAACCGATAACCATAATTAAGGAGCACACGCCTGACGGCCCGTGTTTCGGAACATTTTCAGGATAAAACAGATGCCAAAAATATCAGTAATAATTCCTATATACAATGTCGAAGAATATCTGCCTGCCTGCCTTGATTCTCTGCTTTCACAGACATTTACGGACTGGGAAGCGGTATGCGTGGTGGACGGAAGTCCTGATAACAGCGGTGAAATACTGAAGGAATATGCACTTAAGGACTCAAGAATCAGGGCAGTTTTTCAGGAAAACCGAGGTGTTTCCGCAACACGCAATACAGGTCTCGGACTCGCAACCGGAGAATATGTATGTTATCTTGATTCCGACGATGAATATTCTCCATTCTTTCTCGAAAGGATGTATGATGCGGTAAGGGACGGCAAAGCCGACATTGCCTACTGTGAAATCGCAAGAGACAAAAAACTTCTCAGCACAGCTCCGGTGGCGCCGAATTACCATGACAACGTCTTTGAAAACTTCGTCACCAAAAAACTCGATATAAAGATATATACTCCCAACAAGATCTTTCGAAGGGACTTGATAAAGGACATCTCCTTCCCGGAAAACATTGCCATTGGAGAGGATGTGGTATACATATACAAAATCATGTACCGCACCAAAAAAATAGCGTATGTACCGGAACGACTCTATTATTACAGAGACAGAAGCTGTTCTGCCGTAAACACCTCTCTCTCAGAAAAAATCATCATGAACAACTTCATGGTGGCTGAACTCATACTGAAGGAATTTAAGGATAAGGAAATGTCCTGCCTTTCCAGAAAATACGTAAACAGAAGAATGGCCTACAGATTCTTCAAGTTCGCAGTTACTGAACCCATTCACTCAGAAAACGGCGCACGTAAGAAGGAATGGTACGTTTACACCTGGCCGCTGCTAAAGAAGTTTAAGGATGCAGGCATGTATAAGCCGCAGCATCTGTCGCTTAAAAACCGCATAAGATCCTGGCTGTTCCTTAACTTTACCGGACGTCAGAAGAGTTAGACAGGACCAGAAAAACATAAAGGGATTTACGAATACGTAAATCCCTTTATCGTTATCATGCATACTGAGGATTAGCTGCGAACGGCGTAATCACCTTCAATAATCCACTTATAGCTGGTAAGCTCAACCAGTCCCATAGGACCTCTGGCATGGAGCTTCTGAGTGGAAATGGCAACTTCGGCACCAAGACCGAACTGGGCACCGTCAGAGAAACGGGTGGAAGCATTTACGTAGGCACATGCAGAACCTGCTTCATTTACGAATCTCAGAGCGTTGGCGTGATCGTTTGTCAGAATGGCATCTGAATGGCAGGCCTCATACTTCTGCATATGAGCAATAACCTGATCCAGACCGTCGACAATGGTCACGTTCATGCAGAGAGAAAGCCATTCGGTGGCAAAATCCTCTTCCTTACCTTCGGTAACCATGCTGCCGGCAACTGATGATGCCAGAGGCAGAGCTTCACCGTGGCATACCATTCTCACCTTCTTTTCAGTCATACGGGCGGCGAGCTTGGGAATGAAGGAAGATGCAATATTCTTATGAACAAGAATGGTATCAACACTGTTGCAGGCACTAGGCTTCTGAATCTTGGAGTTTTCGATAACGTCCAGAGCTCTTTCCTGATCTGCTGATTCATCCACGAAGATATGACCGACACCGAATCCGCCGATGATTACAGGGATGGTGCTTTCATGCTTGCAGAGCATGTGGAGCTTGGCACCGCCGCGTGGAATAATCATGTCCACGTACTTGTCCAGATGCAGCAGTTCGGTTACGTACGCACGATCCGGATTTTCAATATACTGAACGGAAGCTGCAGGAAGTCCGGCTGCTTCAAGACCTCTCTGGATGATCTTAACAATCACCGCATTGGTATTGTAGGTTTCCCTGCCGCCGCGGAGAATACATGCGTTACCTGTCTTGAGACAGAGAGAAGTAATGTCCACGGTTACGTTAGGTCTGGCTTCATAGATTACGCCAACCACTCCTAAAGGCACTCTGCGCTTTAAAAGCTTAAGACCGTTAGGCAGAACCCTGCTGTCATATTCTGCACCAACAGGATCGTCAAGAAGAACAACCTTTCTCATATCTCCGAGAATGTCGTTCACACGCTTTTCATTCAGCATCAGACGGTCAAGCATGGCTTCACCGATGCCGCTTTCACGCGCATTCTTAAGGTCAACGGCATTGGCCTCCAGTATTTCCTGAACTGATTCCTGAAGAATATCGGCAATTTTGGAAATAGCTTCGTTTTTACGGGCTGTTGAGAGAGATGCCAGAACATAAGAGCTCTGCTTTGCTCTCTGGCCTAATAAATTCATATCCATTTTTTCTTTACTCCAAAATTACTAAATCGTCACGATGAACCGCAACCTGGCCATGTTCGTAACCTAAAATATTTTCAATCTCTTCAGACTTGTGACCTGAAATGGCATTGAGTTCAGCACTGGTATATCTGCTGATACCGTGAGCTATCACCCTGCCGTCGGCACTGCTGATGTTTACCACGTCTCCGCGTAAAAAATCTCCTTCAACACGGGTAATACCCTTAGGAAGCAGACTTGAACCGTTGGCGGTAAGAGCCCTGACGGCGCCCGCATCAACCACGATTGAGCATCTAGGTTTAGGTCCGGAAAGAATCCAGGCCTTTCTGCCTTCGAGAGGTGAACTTTCAGGCTTGAATGAGGTTCCCACGTAGTTATTGTCAACAATGCTTTCAATAATGCGCGGATCGTCGCCGGAGGCAATTACAACCTCAATGCCGCTTCTGGTGGCAATTTCCGCAGCCTGAAGCTTGGTAGCCATACCGCCGGTACCGAGACCGCTGACGCTGTCACCTGCCAGAGCCTTGATTTCAGGAGTAATCTTCTCCACGGTTCTGATTAAGGTGGCATCAGGATTTGAACGGGGATCGGCGGTGTAGAGACCTTTCTGGTCAGTCAGCAGAATAAGCATGTCCGCATCTGACAGAATGGCAACTCTTGCTGAAAGGTTATCGTTGTCACCTACCTTGATTTCCGCAGTGGCAACTGCGTCATTCTCATTGATTACGGGAATAATGTCATTGGCAATAAGAGCACCGAGAGTATCTCTGGCATTCAGAAAACGTTCGCGATCCTCGAGATCCGCTCTGGTAAGCAGAATCTGACCGATATGCAGGCCGTAAATCTCAAACAGCTTCTGCCACGTATTCATAAGGAAAGTCTGTCCTACTGAAGCCAGCATCTGCTTGTTTGCAATGGTTCTCGGCAGATCCGGATATCCTAAAACCTCACGTCCGGCAGCTACTGCACCGGAACTTACCACCACAATATGATGTCCTTTCTTTGCCAGTACGGACAGAACTCTCACCACCTCAATCATATGAGCGGGATCGAGGCGCTTGGTACCGGATGTAAGCATGGAGGTACCGAATTTCACTACTATAGTCTTTGCGTTCAATTTATTATATCCGGCAGTTTTAAAGCCGTTCCTTCAACCAGTCTGTTATCTGATCAATTACCTTGGTAAACAATTCAAAAGCTGTTGCCGCCTTCAGTTCCATGAATTCAGTCTTGTCGCTGATGCTTCCTATAAGCTTTGCGTCGCCGATGGTACTGATGGACTTTCTGTCTGAGGTTACCACCAGAAGAGGCTTGCTGAGCTTTAATCCTGAAAGAAGCCCCTGTCTCTTCACTGAAAAAATCTGCAGTCTCGGAATCAGCTGCTCCCATTCTGCTGCATCAGTCCCCATGCGGTTGCACATGGAGGCTCTCTGAATCAGAGATGCCAGTTTGAGCAGTTCAGGATCCACAAGCACGTCATTCACAATCGGAGCTATCATGCACGCGGCTTTGATGTCCGATGAATGAGTAGCCAGCAGATGTGCGGCACAGTTACAGCCGAAACGCTGAGCAACGATACCTATGCGTGAACGATCAATGTAAGGGAGCTTTTCCTTCACATAGTCAAGCACAGCCTCATGCAGCACGCCGGTATTTGCTGAAAGCGTAATACCTGTGTTCATCCCCATTCCCGGAAGATCCAGCGTAATCATGGCAATGCCGTTAGGGAAAAGATTCTCTCTGTAGAAACGGAGATACTCTGTAGCCAGATTTATATAGTTACCGCAGATAATTACGCACGGCAGACACTTAAACCTGTCCGGAGTATGAACATAGGCCGTACCTTCGCCTGCCTCGGATTTGAACTTGATAATCTCAAAATGACCGGAAAGATAGCTCGCGGCCTTTTTGTAGTTCAGATGGTTCATCAGCAGCGCATGATTGGCCATTTCGTCACCCTGAAGGTGCGGATAGCTTGCCATGGCATAACAGAGATAGGCCAGACGGAAGTGCTTGAAGGCCTCTTCCTTCTTCACGGGATCCTCTTCAATACTTTTCGCATATGAAGAATGTTTTTCCGCAAGCATGGAAAACTCATAAACCCAGTTGCCCGGACCGTATTCATATACGGTATCCAGAACCCCTTCTCGAGTTCTCTTGTTCTCTGATCCTGATATATCTGCTAAAGCCTTCTGGATTTCCAGAATATCAAGCCCCATCCAGCTCCAGTAGTCTCGATGAAGCTCCCTGAACCAGCGACGGGGAGTTCCGTCCCTGTTCGGCAGCAGTTCTTCAACTGAATTCGATATGAAAGAAGTCTCCAGACTTGAACGGTGAGGTTTGAAGAGAACCTCGCTAAGATTTTCGGAAGATATCTCAGTCATATGTGCAAAACTTAAAATAAATCAACTAGAAACAGGCAATCCGTGACAGTCAGACTGCGGATTGCCGGACAACAATCATAAGTTGCACAATTTTACCATAAATCACCGATAAACAATAATCATAAATCCGCATATGCGCAAAATACGGAACATCACGGAAACGTCAGGTTAAAATAAAGGCTTTTTACCTCCGCGGCAGCAGAAATAATCTGTCAGACGCCGGCATAAAACCGCAGTTAACCTCATAACCTTAATGCCGTTCCGGCCGACGTAGTTTTCTGCTTTAAATTTTCACAGAAGCTGTATGAATTACACACTGTTATGAAACGACTTTTGTCAAGCAGTAATTTAGGCAAGACATTTTTCTCAGTCTAAGCACGGCATTGGCCACTCTGTTATACGGGGATTGGTTACCTCAGGTCAATGGTTCGCCGCGAATTCTATTGGTCTTACGTCGAGGATCACTTCACTTATTTCAGTGCCATCAAAGATCTATCGTAGATAATTCAAACCTTCTTGATGAAAAACGTCTTATCTAAATCACTGTCGTCTTCAGATGTTTAAAAACACATCCGTCTATACATTTATCCTGATTAACCCCTCGGCCGGTATTACTTCCGATGGCACATTCTTCTGGCGTTTTTTCAATGCCGCTGATTTCTGCCCGACATTGCCTCTTCTGTAAGAATTGCAGCACTCAACAGCAATCCTTCGCAGATGAGTATTTCCGGATTTCGTAATTACGGTTCTGCAGACTTTATCACCGCTGGAATGTTCTCCCGGTACCAGACCAATGTAACCCGCAAACTGTTCTGCGGTTCGGAAACGATTGAAATCACCAACCTCGGAAATAAATGACATGGCAGTATTGGTTTGTATACCTTTGATGCATACCAGTTTCTTCACTTTGTCGGCATACCGTTCACTTGAGGCAAAATCCTCTATTCTGACATCAAAAGCTTCAATTTTGCTTTTAAGCGCTTCGTATGTTGCAAGGTATTCATTTATGATTTCTTTCTGCTTAAATGTGCACTCCAGGCGCTTTATCCATTGAATATGGGCAAGTGTCCATTTTGATTTGTCATACTGAAATCCGTGTCTTAAACAAAATGCATTCAGTCGCTGCTTTATCTGTTTTAGAGCTGTCTGATGATCATCTCGCATTCTGAGGTAATCCCTTACATCCTCATCTTCAATATCGGGAATGTTGACAGCCTTGTAAGAGCCGCTTGCCAAACATCTGGCAATATCCAAAGCATCCCTGAAGTCATTTTTCAGCTTCTTTCCGCCTTTCTGTACAGCCATGGTGCTTGGAGCCAGAATCTTACAGTTGATGCCGGCCTTGGTTAATTCTCTGCAGGGAACATAACCAAGGCAACCGGCTTCGTAACCACATACAATATCGATGTCCTTTCTTTGTGATTTCAGATTACAAATATACTTTATCGGTGTTTTTAATCAGGTCATCCTTAAACTGCACCTGACCGAATATCTTATCCTCGGTCATGCCGTAACCCGGTTCAAAAGAGCACAAAGTAAAGTTAGAAGAGTGGACATCCATTCCAATATGTATTATCTTATTCATAACGACCTTCATTTAATGTTTGCGGTAAATCCGTATCTGTTTACATACATCTACAGTTTACACGGTAAATCCACGTTTTTACATTCATTCGTGGAGGTCGTTTCATATTGTCTTAAATGCACTGCGATTCTTCACAGAAGAAAAAGAAAAATATAACTCATGCTCATGCGTGTTCAAAAATGCTCATTCGTCACATATTCAAAAAATGTTGCCGCGTTTTACGAATAAAACTCTTCATGATGTATTCCTGTCATCAGACAGGAACACAGATGTTTTTTAAGCATTATCAGACTGAAAAAGATATATCGTTTTCATATCAGTGTACACGGGAAACCCGCAAAATATGAAACTGTTTTCATAAAACACCGGTCATGAGACTCGCGAATATTTTCTATTCTGCAGGCTAAACGATGAAAAATTCCCCAACATATCAACAATTAAAGAAATTTA
The DNA here is from genome assembly GCF_900115655.1 of Ruminobacter amylophilus. Classification (GTDB taxonomy): domain Bacteria; phylum Pseudomonadota; class Gammaproteobacteria; order Enterobacterales; family Succinivibrionaceae; genus Ruminobacter; species Ruminobacter amylophilus. The sequence goes on from NZ_FOXF01000001.1 coordinate 23,598, forward strand.
ATATTACTCTGTTTCACGTGTATGAAAATTTAATATATACAAATTTAAAAAAGTGTGAAACACATTGATTTCACTAGACTTTTAAAATGCAAGCAAAAAATTTAAAAAAATTTTTACATTTTTCAAAAGTATTAAAAATCAAGGGATTAGAGACTTATCCACAAATTTATTGACATGACTGTAAACAATTTCAGGGTACAACACGGCATAATATTTTTTTTAAACTCTTGACTTTTATATTTTATTACCTATACGCATAAATAATGTCTTTTCTTTTTTAGCACAGATCACACAGACACATTTGTCCGATTGATTTTTTTTAAACCGTTTTCTGTTTGTAATTCCACCACAAATCCTAAAAATGAGCATAATGCAGTCAATATTCCGGGATTATCCGGAAAAAAAAACTCTGATAATATTTCACCACCTTTAATAAATGTGACATCGGTTAAATCTTAACTGCAGAAAATGACAGACTGTGAATAAAAAAACCGTTTACCTGACATCACTGCCGCATCAGAAAAAAGTCTAAATAATGTTCAAACAGAATCTAAAAATCGTATTTATGCAGCCCGCGGGAACTGGCTGAATTTCTGAAAAACGCCCCGCATTATCTTACTTAAAGAATTTTCTGTGCTATACAAAACAGCTTTTGGCCGATACCTCGGTCTTACCTTTTAACCGACATTTTTCCACTGCATGTTTCTGTCTGAAACACCGGGTACCGATGTCCTGCATCAACAGGTGCACAATCAGAAGAAAATCCTTATGAACAATGCTAAAACAATAGACAATTTCAACGAATGTTCTATAATTAACCAGTTTATTTTCTGTCTTAAATATGCATCCGGAGTAAATGTAATCCATGTCATCAGATAATATTATCTCTTATGCCAAGAAGCGCAGAGCGGTTCCTGCCAAGCTCTCAGAAGAAAAAGGAAACGTGGAACGTTACTTTTCAGAAAACTGCGTAAGAAGAAACAGAGTCAATAATTTCTTTATTACTGATGAGGCCAACAGAAATTACATCAAAATGTATTTATCGGTTGACGCTCTTCAGTCTAAAAATATCGGAAACTATTAATCAGCTATTTCCTCACGAAAAGCATATACTTCCGTATATGCTTTTCTTTTATGTGCAGTCCTCCGCATTCATCATAAAACCGTCACACACCAATAACCTGAAACAGACATACGATACGGCCCCCTGCATTTCATGATCACGGTCCGCAAATTATCCCCGGGGCCTGACTTTTATCATTTTTATAGAAAAAAATATAATTCAAATATGCCGAGCCAGTAGCATTTATTTAAAGACTATGCAGACAAACTGCGGGAATCACGGCAATTAGTGGTAGAATAGGCATAAATTTCAATAATCGACGATTGCTATTCCAACAACCAATAATAAGAATACATGACAATGGAAAAATCTCTTTTAGAAACATTATCCCCTACTGCGGTGTGGACATACTTCAATCAGATTTGTCAGATTCCGCATACATCAGGACATGAACAGAATATCGGTCAGTTTCTGCTGGATACCGCGGAAAAGCTTGGACTTGAGGCGACCAGAAACGAATCAGGTAACGTACATATTATAAAGCCTGCATCTTCCGGTATGGAAAACAGACCGTCCGTACTCCTTCAGGCACATATGGACATGGTTGGAGTCAAGGATACCGAAAAGGAATTTGATTTTCAGAAGGAATGCGTTACCCCTCTCATTACCGATGACGGTTTTGTTACCGCTGACGGTACCACTCTCGGAGCCGACAACGGCATCGGCATGGCCATAATTCTTGCCATTTTAAATGATGCCTCACTCAGACATCCAAGGATCAAGGCTCTGTTTACCGTATCTGAAGAAACCAACATGAAGGGAGCTGTTGCTCTTACCGCTGAAGACATCGACTGTGATACCGCAATCAACATCGATTCTGAGGATATCGGTGAAATCTGTATCGGCTGTGCCGGAGGAAGTTCATACAATATCGTATACGAACCTGATATCAAAGCGGTACCGGACACCGGATTCAGAGCACTGGAAATCAGAATGTCCAACGGTCTTGGCGGCCACAGCGGCATCGATATCCACAAAAAGAGACTGAACGGCGGCGGAGCAGTCCTTTCCCTCATAAGTTCTCTCAGGGATGAAGGATTCAAGGTATGCATTTCGGATTTCAAGGCAGGAACCGTCAGAAACTCCATTCCTTCAGAAGCCTCAGCGGTTTTATGCATTCCAGAACACCTTATCGGTAAATCCATAAATTCTCTTCAGGATATGATTAACCGACTGCAGACCAAGTTCAGTGAAACGGATTCAAACGCTTCTTTTGAAGTAACCAGACTTGATACCCTGCCTACATTCATGCTGACGGATGAAGCAACCGATGACGTACTGAAACTCAAGGCACTCAATACCAAGGTAACTGAATATCTCGATGACGGTGTTACCCCGCTGACATCCTGCAATATGGGCGTTGCCAGACTGGAAAACAACCGCTTCCATTTTGAGCTTCTGGCCCGTTATGCCACCACCGAGGGAAAAGCAGGAATCGAAAAGAAAATAAACGATATCGTAGCCTCCGGCAGAGCAAAGATCACTCACTACGACTGTTACACTTTCTGGCAGCCGGATTTTGACAGCAGACTTCTGAAGCTGGCATCTGAAGAATATCGTAAGCTCACCGGACTTGATTCAGTAACCACTGTTATCCATGCCGGTCTCGAATGCGGCCTCTTCAAAACACTGAATCCGAAACTGGACGTCATTTCCATAGGTCCGGATATCTACGGAGCTCACAGTACCAAGGAAAGAGTTCGCATTTCCTCAGTGGACACATGCTACAGGTGGATTCAGCATATTCTGGAATCAATCTGAATCTAGGCAGCAGATCCTGAAATACTCCTTCTTTCAGGACAAAGCCTCAAAAAAAACAACCCCGGATCTTCGAAAAAATCCGGGGTTGTCGTCTGTTTAAAATGATCTTACGGTCTTAAAGATCTTTCACCCTGTGAAATACCGCATACGCCTGAGCGGATAATTTCCACAATGTCTACAGCCTGAGAAACTGCAGTCAGGAAATTATTGAGCTCTTCGCTGGTACCAATCACCTGAATGGTGTACAGATCAGGAGTAAGATCCACAATCTGACCATGGAATATATCAGAGATTGACTTAACTTCATCACGAAGATCACGGGTATTTGCTCTAACCTTTGCCAGCATGATTTCACGTTCAATATGACCTGAATCAGCCAGATCAAATACCTTCAGAACGTCAATCAGCTTGTGAAGCTGCTTGGTAATCTGTTCAACTTCATCATCGTCACAGCAGGTTACGATGGTCATACGGGAAAGAGTATCGTCTTCAGTTGGAGCAACAGTCAGTGATTCGATATTGAAACCACGCTGAGAGAACAAACCAACAACACGGCTTAAAGCACCGGCTTCATTTTCAAGAAGAACTGAAATAATATGTTTCATTATGTACGCTCCGTCTTGCTTAAGAACATATCAGCCATTGAACCACCACCAATCTGCATTGGGTATACGCGTGAATCAGGGTCTGCAATGATATCAACTACTACGGTCTTGTCATGGATTGAGAATGCCTTGGCAAGAACATCGCTTAATTCTGATTCATTGTTTACTCTCAGACCTACCTGACCGTATGATTCAGCCAGTTTAACAAAATCAGGTACCGCATCCATGTATGATTCGCTCTGACGTCCGTTATAGAACATCATCTGCCACTGCTTAACCATACCGAGTGAACGGTTATTGATGATAATAACCTTTACAGGTACGTTGTACTGCAGACATACTGCAAGTTCCTGAAGATTCATCTGGAATGAACCGTCACCGGTGAAGCATACTACTTCACTGTCAGGATTTGCAATCTTGGCACCGATTGCAGCAGGGAAACCGTAACCCATGGTTCCCAGACCGCCTGATGACAGGAATCTGCGAGGCTTTTCCAGAGGATAGTACAGAGCGGCAAACATCTGATGCTGACCTACGTCGGTAACAACAATCGCGTCACCCTTTGAAGCCTTGTAAACCTCTTCAACAACCTTTGCAGGATGGAGAAGGCCCGGAGTGATGTCACTTGCGTATTCAAGAGGATGAGCCTGCTTGAATCCGTTGATCTGCTTCCACCAGCCTTCTGAATCAGATTTCATTCTCTGTTCGTCGATATTGTTGTTGGCTTCAAGTTCCTTGAGAGCTTCATTCAGCTGATCAAGAACGGTATTTACGTTACCGACGATTGGTACGTCAACCTCTACGCACTTGGAGATTGAAGACGGATCGATATCAACATGAATGATTCTGGCTTCAGGACAGAACTTGGAAATATTATTGGTTACACGGTCGTCGAAACGGGCACCGAGGGCAATAATCAGATCTGAGTTATGCATTGCCATGTTGGCCGCATAGGTGCCGTGCATACCGAGCATGCCGAGACTAAGTTCATCACTGCCAGGGAAAGCACCGATTGCCATCAGGGTGGTAACTACAGGAATATTGAAGCGGTGAGCCAGATCGTAAACCTTGGCTGAAGCTTCTGAAGCAATTACACCGCCGCCGATGTAAAGAATCGGACGCTTGGCTTCAACAACCATTCTTGCAGCTCTCTTAACCTGACCTCTGTGACCTACAGTGGTCGGATTGTATGAGCGCATTGAGATTTCGCTTAACGGAACCGGATTATAAGGGAACTTGAGCTGAGGGTTCTGAGCATCCTTAGGGATATCAACCACAACAGGACCTGGACGACCGGTTGAAGCGATGTAGAAAGCCTTACGGATGTATTCAGGAATATCGGTGGCCTTCTTGCACAGGAAACTGTGCTTTACAATCGGACGTGAAATACCCAGCATGTCAACTTCCTGGAAAGCATCTGAACCGATTAAGGTTGTTGCAACCTGACCGGTTAAAATAACCATAGGAATTGAGTCGGCATATGCTGTTGCAATACCGGTGATAACGTTGGTGGCACCAGGACCTGAGGTTACGAGAACACAGCCAACCTTACCGGTTGCACGTGCATAACCGTCAGCCATGTGTGAAGCACCCTGTTCATGACGAACAAGGATGTGCTTTATCTTTGATGATTCAAGTAAAGCATCATAAATATGTAAAACGCCGCCGCCAGGATATCCGAACAACTTGTCTACACCCAGATCCTCCAGGGTGCGAATAACCATTTGGGCACCAGATAACATTTCCATAAAAAAGCCTCCCGGGCTTTATTAAAATTTCTGAAAAAACGAAGTCAAGGACCACCCCCACTCATCAGTTCGATCGAGCTGGAAGAGTCTTAAGCATCCAATAAGCTTACTTGACTAGCCGGCACAACCATCCGCTAAAAAAATAATTTTCATAAATGAAATTTATTTAAGAAAACAATCTTTATGAAGGTAAACGGAGACTTTCATGCGGTGTCGTGATAGTCTTCAGACTACATGTACTTTATAACAAAAACAACGATATAATTCAACTAATATAAACAAAACCGCATCCTTTAGGGACGCGGTTTCACACCTGAATCTGAGCAGCCGTGGAATAAGGCCGCACGGTGTTTTCAGACTACAGCAGAGTACTGAGTACCTGCAGAGGATGAAGCACGTTCTTCTCCTCCATGCGGCGTACCTGTTCACGGCAGGAATAACCGGTGGCAAGACAGTATTCAATAGGATACTTCTTAAATACAGGAGCCCAGTTTTCGCGATAGATTTCCTTACTGCGTTCAACATTGGCCTTAAGATGACCGTAAAGCCCCGCCATACCGCAGCATCCGACAGGAACCGGAACCAGCTTAAGCCCAGCCGTCGCAAAAATTCTGGTCCAGTCGGCATGAGTTGTCGGCTTGAGGCTCTTCTGAGTGCAGTGCGCCATCAGATAGTATTCGTGGCCAGCCTTTTCCGCACTGACAGGTCTGATTGAGTCAAGATTGTCAAGAAGCCATTCCTGGGTCAGCTGAACCACGAAATCTCCGCGGCTGTCACCTAAAATCTTTCTGTACTCATCCCTGTAGCAGAGAGTCATTGCCGGATCGATACCCACCATAGGAATTCCCAGTCCGTATACCTGATTGAAGAAATCAGCCGTTGAACGGGCCGCTCTGGCGAATTCCTTCATGTAGCCTCTGATGTGCATTACCTTCCCGTTCGGCTTAAGAGGAAGAATGGCAACCTTCCTGCCCATCTTTGAGGCAAGAACGATAAAGTCGGCAATAACCTTCGCATCATATGCGGAGGTAAAGGCATCCTGAACCAGAATCACGTATTTTCCGCGTTCTTCGGCACTCAGTCTGTTCATTCTGTCAAGGTCAAGATACTCGGCATCGGTGCTCTTCACCAGCGTGTTGAAGGTCGGATAGCTCATCACCGGAACATCCACAAATCCCCAGAGCTTCTTGGTTATGAACTTAACCGGAGCCAGACCGTTAACCGCGTTCAGGAAACGGGGAACCTTCGCCATGTATGGAGTAACCTGTTCGATGTTCTTCACCAGAATATCTCCGGCAGGTCTCAGATATCTGCTGAAATAGAGATTGAGGAATCTTGATCTGAAATCAGGCACGTCAACCTTTACCGGACACGCTGAAGCACAGGCCTTGCATGCAAGACAGCAGTCCATTACGTTTCTTACTTCATGGCTGAAATCATTTACGTTATCCCCGTTCAGTGTGTTGGACACCTTTTCGAAGAAAGCCTTAAGACTGAAACCTGATTCATCAAGCTTCTTTTCCTCACTGAGAACATCCGCACCGGCAAGCTGCATAAGTCTCAGCCATTCTCTTGTCAGTCCGGCTCTGCCCTTTGGAGACTGTCTTCTGTCGCCTAAAAGCTTGTAGGTAGGACACATAGGAGCGGTCTTGTCAAAATTGAAGCAGAGACCGTTACCGTTACAGCTTACGGCAACCCTGAAGCTGTGTCTTACTTCAACAGGAATCTGACGGTCAAATGAACCGCGCTTGGTATCGTCAACACTTACCAGCTTGTCGGTATCATTGCCGAAAGGAACACAGATCTTGCCAGGATTGATTCTGTTGCCAGGGTCGAAAGCCGCCTTAACCTTTCTCAGTTCGACAAACAGGCTGCCGAAGAACTCCGGACCGTATTCGGCACGATAGCCGCGGCCGTGTTCACCCCACATGATGCCGCCGTACTTTGCGGTAAGAGCCACTACGGCATCGGAAATCTCACGCAGTGTCTTTTCCTGTTCCGGATTGCACAGATCCAGAGCCGGTCTTACGTGAAGCACGCCTGAATCGACATGACCGAACATGCCGTATGTCAGATTGTGACTGTCAAGCAGAGCTCTGAATTCCTGAATATAGTCGGCAAGATGCTTTGGCGGAACCACGGTATCTTCGGTAAAGGCTATCGGCTTGGCGTCACCTTCGGCATTTCCGAGAAGACCTACCGCCTTCTTGCGCATGGCGTATACGGCAAGAATATCCTTAAGTTCGGTACAGGTCTGATAACCGATGATTCCCCTGGTGTTTCCTGACGCTCCGAGATCCCTGTCCAGAGAATCGGTAAGAGACTTCATTCTTGAACCTTCAAGCTCATTGTCCCAGCCGGCGAATTCAACGATGTTGATGCCGTCCATGGTTTTATCAGGAACTTCCTTAATCAGTTCCTTAACGCTGTGCCATACGATATCCTGCTTGGCGAGATTGAACACCTTTGAATCCACTGTTTCAACGGAAAGCGCATTGGCTTCAACCAGAACCGGGGCGTGTCTCAGGGCTGAATCAAAGCTGTCGTACTTGATAACCACAAGAGATCTGTAGCTTGGTATCGGAGTCAGATCAATTCTGGCTCCGGTAATGAAACAGAGAGTACCTTCAGCACCGCAGATGATACGTGAAATATCAAGAGTGTCGGTTTCCGGATTGTATACATGCTTCAGATCGTAGCCGGTAAGGAAACGGTTAAGATCAGGGAATGTCTTTAAAATCTCTTCCCTCTTTTCCTTCGCAATATTGTACACGGTACGGTAAATGCGGCCTTCCATGTTTTCCTGATTCATTTTCGCCTGCAGGGCTTCGCCGCTTACAGGTCCGAAGGTCACGAGAGAGCCGTCAAGAAGTACGGCTTCCACGGTCAGAACATGCTGAGAAGTCTTGCCGTATTTGAGAGAGCCCTGTCCTGATGAATCGTTGCTTATCATACCGCCGAATGTTGCTCTGTTTGAGGTTGAAAGCTCAGGTGAGAAGAACAGGCCGTGAGGCTTTATCTGCTGATTGAGATAATCCTTGATTACGCCTGCTTCAACGAATACGGTACGTTCATTCACATTCAGTTCGCGGATGTCTCTCATGTGACGTGAAAGATCCATGACGATCCAGTCGGTAAGAGACTGACCGTTGGTACCTGTACCGCCACCGCGCGGAGCAAACTTGAGTCCTGCGAATTCAGGTTCTGAGGCAAGTTTGACGGCCAGAACCACGTCATCCCTGTTCTTAGGGAAGATAACGCCCTGAGGCAGTCTCTGATATACGGAATTATCAGTGGCTACCGCCAGCCTGCTTGAATAAGAATATTCAATATCACCGAGAAAGTTGGCGTCTTTTAATCTGTTGAAATAATTCAGATATACAGGATCTATACTGCTTTCAGGATTTATCTTTGGAATCATCTTCTGCACCGTAGTTAAATAATCAGGAAGAATTAGAAAGAATGCATACTTGAGAAACAATGACAAAAATTATTGCTTAATCAAGACAATTGATGTTATTTTCTCACTTTTGTGATTAATTGCAAATAAAACAGGCATTTCAGCGAAGGTTTTTAATGAAAACTTAAATCGGGCTGTTTTTCAGGTCTTCCACCCTTTCAGGCTGAATACTCTGCAATGTATGGAAGCTCCCTGTATGCCTCGTTGTAATCCAGACCGTATCCGATGACAAACAGATTCGGAATGGTAAACAGGGCATAGTCCGGTCTGATGTCTGCGATTCTTCTTTCGGGCTTGTCCAGAAGGGTTACTATTTTCAGGGAAAGAGGATTCCTGCCTCTGAGAATATCGGTAACAGCCCTGAGTGTCAGGCCGGTATCCATAATATCCTCGATAATGACAACATGATAACCGCTGATATCCCTTTTAATGTCCTGTACTATCTGCACGTTACCTGTAGTACTGTCGCCCTGATAACTCTTTACCGACATGAAGGCTATTTCACAGGGAGTTTTCACCTGACGGCAGATATCGGCCATGAACATGAAGGCGCCGTTCAGAATACTGACCAGAAGCAGAGGTCTGCCCCTGTATTCCTCGGTAATCATGCGTCCCGCTTCCCTGACCTTCTCCCTTATCTCCTCTTCAGTTATCAGTATCCGGCTGATATGACCGTAAATATTATCTCTGTCCATTCTCTTCTCTTTTTCCGCAAAAAGGTTATATATTCTGTTTTTACTTACGACACGCTCTTCCGGCAGCTTGAAGATGCCGGAAAATATTTTTAAAAGACCGTTAACGGCGGCGTTATTCTATCTCTTTACGAATATTTTTTCACCATCCGTCAGCCTGACAACTCTTTTTCGCCACCGGATACAGACCTGTACGCCATACGTCAAAAAGGCATGACTCCAGAGGAATCATGCCTTTAATCTCAACTGACTGTCAGCCTCCGGACGTACCGTGAGGCGCAGCCCGGTATGTCAATCTGATTAGATAAGGTGCATACCGAGCTTCTGACATTCCGCTCTCATGTCATCAGGCCAGATACTTGCCTGAATTTCACCGATGTGACCTTTATGGAGGAGAACCATACACAGACGGCTCTGACCGATACCGCCGCCGATACTTAACGGTAATTCATCATTCAGGAGCTTCTTGTGGAAGTAGAGTTCCTTTCTTTCTTCACAGCCTTCAATCTTTAACTGACGGAGTAATGCTTCCTTGTCTACACGGATACCCATTGATGAAAGTTCGAATGAACGGTTAAGGATAGGATACCAGATTAAGATATCGCCGTTCAGACCTAAAAGACCGTTACTGCCTTCTGTACTCCAGTCATCATAGTCAGGAGCGCGGCCGTCATGCTTTTCACCATTTGAAAGCTTGCCGCCGATACCCATAAGGAATACGGCACCGTACTTCTTACAGATGGCGTCTTCTCTTTCCTTCGGAGTTAAATCAGGATACATCTTAAGAAGTTCTTCACTGTGAATGAAGGTGATGTTTTCAGGAAGGAAAGGCTTGAGATCAGGATAGAATTCGCAGGTAAGGTATTCGGTACGGCGAATGGCTGAGTAAATACGTTCAACAATTGACTTGAGGAAATCAACGGTTCTCTGTTCTCTGGTGATTACCGCTTCCCAGTCCCACTGGTCAACGTACAGTGAATGGAGGTTGTCAAGTTCTTCATCAGCACGGATGGCGTTCATATCGGTATAGATACCGTGACCGGGTTCAATGCTGTATTCAGCAAGAGTCAGTCTCTTCCACTTTGCCAGAGAATGAACAATTTCAGCTTTGGCATCGCCCAGATCCTTGATAGGGAAAGTTACCGCACGTTCAACACCGTTAAGGTCATCATTTATACCGAGACCTTTCATTACGAATAAAGGTGCTGTAACACGGCGTAAACGTAATTCTGTTGACAGATTCTGCTGGAAAAAGTCTTTGATCTGCTTGATTCCCTGTTCAGTCTGCTTGAGGTTTAAAACTGCTTTGTAGTCCTGTGGCTTAATTAAGTTGCTCATAATTGATAGTGGCGTTCATACACGTACAACAACAATCGTGTCGAGTACCAGACTCCTCTTGTTACGGTGAAAAGATAAACACAAAAAACTGCACGTCTGATTTTCCGATAATGACGGGATTCCAAATCCGGAACCGGATTTACCGTCATGATGCATCAGCCGGTCAGCAGAGTCATTGTCAAAACAACTCCTAACTCAAGTTTATGCTAATGATAAACTTTCAAATTCGAACCTCTTCCGTTCTCCGACGGAAGCTTCCCGGTCAAGGCATCTCATCCAGATTATCCGGGCTAACCCCGCTGTTCCCGCGGTTTTCAATGTTTAAGCTACCTGCCGCAACTTCGCTTTCAGTAGTCTTAATCCGTTGAGCTATATGCTAACAGCTACATTTACAACAAAATGCAACTCAGTTTGACACTTGAAACGTTTAAAGTCAATCATAACTGAATTTATTTTGGCTTTTGCCTTCACATATTCACACTGTTCACCTGCTGCCGGAACAGATGCCGTTTCCGGCAGAAGTTCCTTCTGAAACTGATGTTTCAGCTTTGATGAACATCTTACATTTTCAAACTGTCATTCATTTTCAGTTCCCGCATGACAACCTTTTAAGGGGCAATCATTTCAAATAATGATATAATGCATGTCCGTTGAACAGTTATCCGGTTACTGAAGACGCATCTGCGGAATTACAGACTGAAATCATTTGCTTAATGTAATTCAACAATAAGTACATATGCAATAACCGTTCCATTATGCAGATTTTTTGTTTTACAGTAAAAAAACATAACCATAAAATTGATCGGCAGACATATTTTTACGAGGGCACCGCCCCGCCGTGATTCATTTTTTACCAGTGCACACCTAGTGCACACCTGAAGGATGCACAAAAAAAGTGAATAAAAGCACCATGATTGACGGTCAGCCGGAAAACCTAAATATATAAAGGAAAAGTCAGAATGTCAGAAAACTACTCCGTCCAGAAAAAAACGGCCGGTCTTAACCGACTAATTTTAGTGAATTCATACATTGCCTCAGGAAACGGGATCTATGAATTTGACTTTTCCAGACACACCCAGATAAACGGTGCCAACGGTTCAGGTAAAACCAGTCTGCTTAACCTTATCCCTTTCTTTTACGGTCTGGAGCCCGGCAGAATCACCAGCATCAGTTCCGTCCGCAAGAGCTTCGCCGGCTTCTATCTGCCGAAAGCGGACAGCAGCATTATATATGAGTATGTAACTCATAACGGCACCATGGCCCACGTGGTGGTGAGCAACGCTTCAAGCAACCAGGGCAATACAGCCGTAAGCTACGGATTCATTCCGTCAGCCTTTAATACCATGGATTACATAACCCAGGACTCCATCAACGGAAAATTCAGACCGAAAACCTGGATGGAATACAGGGACACGCTGAGAAAGAACGGCATAAAGGCGGAAAAAATCATCTACTCAGTGGATTTCTACCGTTCGGTAATTCAGAACATTCCCATGGGTGACAATGCCCAGCTGAGAAAAAGATATGCCTTAAGCGGCGGTCACTGTCAGCTCCGCTACGTCGGCAATATCGTTCACAGCATCATTACCGGCAACATCAGCTTTGACAACATCAAACTGCTGCTGACCGATATCCTGAAGCAGGAACACCGCACTCCCGATCTGCAGATAAGGGAACAGGAGCTCACCAAATGGTGCAGTGATACCAGAGCCTTCAAGGAAATCAGCGAACTGACTCCTAATCTTCAGCACATTCTGGAGCTGTTCCACGTTCTTTCCACCGCCAAGGAAAAACTCCTCTCCGGATACGGCAGTCTGCTGTGGTATCAGAACGAAAACGATGAAAGTCTCGGCAACCTCATAAAACAGAGGGATGAAGAGGCTGAAAGCTACCAGAACTTCAGACAGGCAACCGAAGAAGCCATGACCAGACTCCGTTCTTCAAAGGAAGCAGCGGAGGAAAAACTCTCCCGCCAGAGGAAGCTGGTGGAAACCATGGAAGAGGAAAGAGAGAAATTCATTGATGCGGAAGCAGACAAGTGGCGTGAAAAATACCACAACCGCAGCGTTATCGAAGGCTTTATAGACAGCAAGAAGAAACAGCTGGCCACCTTAAGCGAAAGCTACAGCTTCATCGAATCGGAATATGCGGCAACCAAGGCCAAGCTCATCAGCAAAAACAAGGAAGACAGAGCTCCGATAGAGGCGATACTGCATAAATACGAACTTGAAGAAAACAGTCAGCTTGCGGAAGAAGACAGGAAATATCAGGCTCAGCGCAACCAGATTAAGGAACAGGAAATTCAGCGCAAGCACGAACTGGATCTGGAAATCACAGCCAAAAAGAATGCCCTCAAGACTCTGGAAAACGAAAAGAACATGTTCGTGGTTCCTCCTGAAATGCAGCAGCAGCTTGATGAAATAGACGCAAGACTTGAAACCGCCCACGGAGAAAACGGCGCCCTGCAGAAAACAATTATGGAGAGCACCGGAAAACAGCATCAGGCTGAGGCAAAGTGCAATCAGATTGCCCTGCAGTACGTACAGCTTCAGAATCAGCTTGAGAACGCCACTGCGCGTTTTGGCGATCTGTCACGCCGTCTCAGTGCCGACGAAGGCATGCTCACCGGCTTCCTTAATGAATATATCCCTGAATGGAAGAAATCAATCGGCAAGATAATAAGAGAAGATCTGCTGGACAGAACCGATCTGTCTCCGAAAATCATTGATGCTCCCGCAGAAGAAATCAGAGATCCGGCAGAAACCGCAGCCGACAGTACCAAACCTGAACAGTATATCCGCATTGACAACCTCAGACTGGATATCCATGACGTGGCGGAAACACAGAAGGATAACTCCGAACTTGAGGATGAACGCCGCAGAACCGGAGAACAGTGCGAAAAACTCAGGGAAAAGCTCGGAGAAATGGACAGGGAACAGAATCGTCTGTCCACCGAAATCGCCGAATGCAAAAACGAAATCAACATTGCCCGCAGCAAACTGTTAAGCGAAGCGGCACTGAACGATCTCAACGAAAAGAAAAAGGCCGTAAAGGAATACATTGCCCAGGCACGCATTGCCAGGGAAACCGACATCAGCAGTCAGATTTCAGATATTCAGAAGGAACTCAAGAGACTTGAGGATGAACTCAGGAAGCATCATGAAAAATACGTGGAAATGCTTCAGAACAGCGACACCGACCATCTGGCAAACAAGAGTGACATCGAAAGCCGTTTTGATGAACTGAAACAGACACAGATGGATCTGCTGAAATCCATAGACAATGAATTCACCACCCAGGTAAGCACACTCAACGAACTGAAGAAGTCAAAGCTCAGCAAGCAGAACATCGATCCGAAGCTGATTGACAAGATTCACGAGGAATGCGAATCCTACGAGAAGGAATTAAAGGAAATCAATTCCAAAACCGCCCTTGTCAGTGAATACGAGCTGTGGCTCAGCGGTAACGGAAACCGTATCAGCGACGAACGCAATCTGCTTACAGAACTTGAAAGAAAGCTTCAGGGCGAGACTGAGATTCTGAATTCAAAGACAAAGCAGAACGAAAGTACCGTCAAGGATTTTGAAAAATCCATCCGTGAGCTCTCTGATGAAATAAAGAGCAGGGAAAACCTGCAGAAGAACATCAGAAACTGCGTAACCGATCTGGACAGCGAACATATCGTCGGCAAACCTACCCAGATCAGACCTGCTCTCACCATCAACAGTGTTCTTTCAGAGACCGCATCCGGTATTTCCGAATACCGCAAGGCCATGAGAGGCCTCAATGACGAACTCGGTCTTCTTGACTCAAAGATGTCATCACACCGCGCCACCTCTATTTACGGCATGTGGAACGAAGCCAGGGATCTGAATAAAATCAACTACACCTTTACCGGTAATGAAACACAGAGTCAGCAGGAGCTTATCCTGAAAACCATCGCGGCCCAGACGCTGTACACAGGCATTCTTCCTGAACAGAAAAAGATGCTTCTGCTTCAGGAAAAGAATTTCTCGCACATGATCAGTCAGTACTATCATTACCTCAAGGAATTCGACAACCGCATTCAGGGCTTCAGCAGAAGAATTTCCGACGTGGTTACCCAGAATCTGCAGTTTGAGGCTTTTGAATCCTTCAATATTGAACTGGAAACCTGCATCAAGCAGATTGCCAGCTGGGATCTCATCGAAAGCATTGCCGACAGCTATGAAAACAGATACCGTCTCTCAGGCGACTACGATCTGCCTGATGACGCCTTCATCAATAATCTTGACAATCTGGCCGGCAAATTTGTCAACGGTCAGCTGAAGAACGAAGTGAGCGAACTCTTCAACATCGTATTCAAAGTTACCGAAAACGGCAAGGAAAAGACAGCCAAAACCGCCAAGAACCTTAAGGATCTGAGTTCCAACGGTCTGACCTTCCTGCTTATCTGCGCCCTGTACATCAGTCTTATTCATCTTTCAAGAGAAGGACAGGACGTGAACATTCACTGGCCGGTGGACGAAATGAGCAAGCTGTCCAACAAAAACATTCATATTCTGCTTCAGGTTATGAACCGCAACAGAATAGCCATGGTATCCGCGGCTCCGGATCTTAGCACGTCAATTGCATCGGAATTCAAGTGCATCTACCGTATAGCCCGCGACGGCGTATACGTAAATGCTGAAGCGGTAAATCCTATCGGTGAAGCCATTTCACGCAAGCTGCTGGAATCTTAAGGTCGGAAAGGAGATTAAAAATGAGTATCAGAAAAACCACCGAAATGCTTCTTTCAGGTAAATTCGTCTGCGCAGTCACCTCTCCGGAGGCCTTTAACGATCTCAGAAATCCGGAAACCTTCGAAACAGTCAGCAGTCTGCTGCGCCCGCTCAACAGAAAAATCAGTCATACCAAGGGAGGCAACGCCTTCTACGCCTCATGGCTCAATCTTGACGACAACAGCGACCGCGACTCCATTTCCAGAGAATTTGAAGGACTGCGCAATCAGCTGCGTCCGGTCATATCCTTCGTACTGGAACTTATGGACTGCGATCTCAGAGACCATCCGCTGAACGTCGGAGACATTATTTCCGAAGCGGAAATCGTCACCATTCTGGAAAACAACAATTTCCTTAACGAACGCAATGTGGCTCTGCTGCGACTGCTTACCACCAAGCATGCAAGCGCACCAGTTCCGACTCAGGTCAAATTCATTTTTGACCACATGAAAAAATTCGGAATCATTGCCGAAACCATTGAGGGAAGCAGACGCTTCCAGTTCACCGGCAAGCTTGAATATATCTACGAGGTTCTTGAATACATCAACAGCCGTGAACAGATTCTGGAAAAAAATGCCGACGAGCAGCAGTTAGCCGTACAGGGAGACATCTTCAATGGCTAGCGGTGTTAATCAGAAGGTCGGCGGTACCGAACTTATAAAAAGATTTCTGAGTTCCCTGAATCAGGGAGCTGAGCTTATAACTGCCGCCTACAGCGGAAATCTGGAGGAAATTCCGGAGGAACAGAGCAACATCTTCTCCCAGCTCAAGGGACAGAGGGTTCTGATGCAGATTCAGGGCAAGTACAAGCTGAACCCGAACCTGACCTCCATGCTGAACTATCTTCTGGCTCACAGCAACTCCCGTCATATTGAGATTGACCTCATATCCCGTCTGAAGACTCTCGACAGAATTATTCTGAGCTACCTTGAACACAGACAGGCAGGCGAGGATTCCCTGGCTGAAGAGGTTCTCGGTGACATAGAACAGATGACCTTCGACATAACCTTCACCGCTCAGGATGCCGTATACAGTCTGGCCAACAGAATTCAGACCCAGTTCGGTTTTGTTCGCAGCATAAAGGACAAGATAACCGAAAACGAAGCCGCCATAAACACGGCAACCAGACTGGTGGACAATTTCACGGCCTTCACCTTCACCCACATGATGGAATTCATCAATCAGGATACCCCCAACAGTCCCCTTTTCGGGATTCTGTGCAGCGGCCTGCTCAATGAACTCGCCAACTGTCAGAGAGACCTGAACGTGATTCTGATTCAGCTCAGAAACATGCTGGCCACATTCAGAAGTGAAGTACATAAAACAAATATTCTCAAGGCTTTCCATGAACACTACAGCAAAAATCCGGACTATCAGCCGAAGAACTACGCCGATTATGAAAAACCGGATGAACTCTTCATCAGAGCCGCGGACATAGCTCCTGAAGGCTCGGCTCACGCTGACATGAATTCAGACAGCGAAAAGTACAATGAAAGCCTAAGCGTTCTTGTAAGTGAACTGAACAGAAAGGATGCATCCGTACCTGAAAGAACAGATACACTGGATTCATCAGGAGGTCTTGACGAGGCACCGGAAATCAAATCCGAAGCCATTGTACTGGATGACATAACGGAAGATCTCACGGCCCTGTTCCGCAGATGCATCAGCACCGGGCAGCCTGTAAGCGCCACTGAATACCTCCGTGAACATGGACTGTCCCACATTCCGTCCCACTGGCTTTTTGCCGTTGGTGCCTTCTATGAGGACATGCCTCCTGAAAACCGGAAGTATTTCGAATGCAGTTTCATAGGTCACAATCAGTACCATGAAATACTCGGAGAACTCGGTGAAAATCAGATAGGTGATAAAATACTCGAGGATATCGTAATCAGTACCAGAGGATTATAAATATCCGTTATGAGAACTCAGGATAAGACTGCAAAACTGAAGCCATAAAAACAATAAGAAACATAATTCACGAGAATCAAACTTAAAGGAAACATGAACAGACAAAATGACTATGACTAATGAGATAAATAAGAAGATGACGGTTCAGTCCGGCTTTAAAACAATCGGAAGCCAGCTGTGCACCGCTTTTGCCACTTTTTTTGCGTCCACCGCCATTGGCATGGCCATCCTTGCCATCGGTCGAAAAATATTTCTGGAAACCTTCGGACCTACGGCCATCCAGCAGATATCCGAACTGGAAAAAATTACCTTCATTCAGACATCACTGCTTTTTGATGCCAAATTCTCATCAACCATATTTCTGCCGGTTCTCATATCAGGCATACTGCTTTTCATTCCACGCCTGAAAAAATACTACCCGAAGACCACCTGCATATTCAGCTACGCGGGCATCATGCTGGTATTGGGACTAACCGTTGTACAGCATTACTACTACGACACCTACAAACAGGCCATCAACACCTTTATCTTCTCTCTTTTCAAAGAAGATCCAGGTGCAGTGCTGTTCACCATCATCAAGGATTATCCGGTGCTTCCGGCTCTGTTTCTAATAATTCTGTTTCTTCTGGTTTACTATCCTGTTTTCAAGTACGTCACCGCATTTTTCAACTGGGTATTCAACGGTATTTTCCGGAAACTCGATAAAACCGGAATCGTACTGTTTCTGATCCTTCAGGTTTTTCTAACCGTATTCATTCTAAGAGGTTCCCTCACAACCTTCCCTCTCCGTCAGGACAATCTGAATGTGTCGAGAAATACGATTATAAACATAGCCACAGGTAACGGTCCTGCTCATTTCTACTGGGCATACAAGTGGCACAAGAAGGAAGGACAGAAGCCGTTCGTAAGTGCCCGGGATCTGGTCATGAGTTACCTGAACAACGGCATGGAAACTACCACTGACAATCTTACCGCACCGCTTACCGTAAAAATTCCGGAAAACGAATTTCTGGATAAAAACAAGCCTGACGTGGTTGTTGCCATTATGGAAAGCATGAGTACCCACATGCTGCTTCTTGACAATCCTAGGATTGGAGTTGACGTCTACGGCAGTTTCAGACAGCATGCCGAAAGTGATTTTCTGTTCCTTAACTTTCTGTCTGAAGGCAACGGTACGTCAGATACTCTGATGAGACTCTTTACCGGAGCTCCGGACATGAACCTGTCCACCTCCTCAAACTATGACAAGAAGTTTTTCCTGAACACTGTAAGACCGTTCAGAGAACACGGCTATCACGTAATATTCATCACCAGCGGCCGCAGCTCCTGGAGAAATATCGGCAACTTTCTTACCGCCCAGGGCGTGGATGAAATCATTGACGAAAACGGCATTCGCGAATTATTCCCTGAAGCCACCTCCGGAACATGGGGCATCGATGACGAATACCTGTTCAAAACTGCCTACAGAACACTCACCAGAAAGCACGACAAGCCACTGCTGATATTCATGCTGACCATTACCAACCACCCTCCGTACAGAGTGCCTGATAATGTAACTCCGCAGACGATCCCTCTTCCGAAGGAAATTCTGCAGAGATTCCCGTATGACAATACCGAAACCATCTTTGCGACATTCAGATATGCCAACAATTCGCTCGGCAATTTCATTTCCGAGGTAAAGAATAATCCCCGGATGGCTGAAAAGACCTTTATTGCCGCTACCGGCGACCACAATTTAAGAGGCATCGGCTACAGCAACAGAGTTGACGAGGTTATTCTAGGTCACAGTGTGCCTTTCTATATCTATATGCCGAAGGCTTACCAGAAGGCGACAGGTGTAAGCTATGACTATCACAGATTCGGTTCACACAAGGATGTAATGAGTACCCTTGCAAAACATGCGCTTTCAGGAGGGAAGATGCTGACTACCGGCTGTGACATGCTTAGCGATACCGATATATGCAACTACCCGTTCAGCTATAATGATGAGGTGGGAATCTACAAGAAAAACTCAAGCTATATGATAAGAAACAGTAACTCTGAAGAATACATAGCCTGCTTCATCAGAAATCCTGAAATCAGCTATAAGAACGTTCTGCTGAACACGCCGAGAATTACCGGACTTCAGGCGGATCCTTCAAAATTCAGTAATACGGAAGAACTGTGCAACGATATCGAAAGTTACGATCAGCTGGTTCATGATATCTATCATTACAACATTACTCTGAAGGACAGAGAAATCTCCCGGTAAAAATTATATCTTCATTTCATCTGTATAGTGTAAAGAGCTCCTGCCGGTTAACGGACAGGAGCTCTTTTTGATGGTAATTAACACTAGAACAATATAATTACACCGAAAAGCAGAACAGTAACAAATAAACCATCAACAGCTGAAACAATGTATGCTGCTATTCCAGGCGGCTCTATTGTTACATATTCTCCTTTTGCAAGACGTCTAATCAATAACTCTACTGATATAAAACGCCAGAGGCAGTAAAACTTGAAAAACACCATTACAAATACAAACATAGCGCAGGCAATTAGTATTAATAGTGTCGCATTAAGAGACAGGCCTTGCCATAAAACAGATTTTTCCGTAATACACAGTTCAATGATCAAAGTAAAAAAGCTCATAACCAGCAGAACCCTGAATATTTTTTCAAGACCTTTAACCATTTTAACGTGATGCGGTAAATTAACACTTTCAAAGAGATCTCTGACTTTTTCAGCAACAGGAAAAGAAAACATAATCAGTACTATAAGCAGTACATTGCCTATAACCACGCTAAAACCTGTATTTCTAAAAACAATGGGAAGCAGAATGTATGCACTAATCAGTGATGTTATTTTCGATAAACTATTTAAAACTTCCTGAAACGCAGTATTTACCGACTTACCTCACTCAGGACAAAATTTGACAGGCACACTTATTTCTGAATTACAGAAAGGACAATTCATAAAACACACACTCCTAATCAGGGGAGCAAACAGAAAGTTCTCACCGCGAAAAAATACATGACAAATCGTCACACGACACATAAAAAGCCTCAGAATAACGGATATTCTGAGGCTCTACAGATTATATAAGAAAATTTCTAAAGTTATTTTTTCTTCTGCTTCTTAACCTTGCTTTCTCTTACAACCGCTTCGTCATAAGGAGCAACAGAATCACGAACGATGAGGTCAGGAATAAACTTGAGATCCTCTCTGGTAAATTCAACCACTTCATGAAGATCGAACTTCTTTTCGTAACTCTTGTTTGTTTCCTTTTCCTTGCGTTCTTCATATTCTTCACGCTCTCTTGCATAAAGAACATTCAGAGCAAGCTTTGCCGCTGTCTCACCTACTTCTTCAATCGGATAACGGACGGTGGTAAGTTTCGGCTTGATGTAGTTGGTGATAAGGTTGTTATCAAAACCGATGGCACTCACTTCCTCCGGAACACTGATATTGTTCTCGGTAAGAGCACTGACAGCACCTACTGCCATGGCATCGTTATAAGCAACGAATGCGGTAAATCCGACATCTCTCATCAGCAGAGATTCAATGGCATTGTGACCGCCGTTTTCGTCCGGGAATGCAAGACTTACGAGATCATTGTCGAACTCAATGCCTGCATTGTTCAGGGCACGATGATAACCGTCCATACGGTCTTTGGCATCCTGATTGTTAACTTCATCGGAAGCGATGTACGCAATTCGCTTGTGTCCCTGCTTGATAAGGTGGTTTACGGCTGTTTCCATGCCGGAGCTGATATCAACCCATACGCATCTGTCTTCTAAAGTAGGAACAAGACGGTTAACAAAAACGATAGGAACATCAGAACGGGCAATTTCAATCAGTTCCTGATCACTCAAAGCCTTTGAATGAACGACAAGTGCATCGCAGCGTCTCAGAAGAAGAGCCTCGATACTGTTCTTTTCACGATCATGTTCATGCTTGCCTGACATTACGATAACGAACTTGTTGGCAGGCAGAATCACATTTTCAATACCGCGCATCATCTGGGCAAAGAAAGGACCGCCGCACAGGTCACCTACGAGCACACCTATGCAGTTTGATTTCTTGTTTACCAGAGCCTGAGCGAAGCTGTTAGGCTGAAAGTTGAGATCTTCCATAGCCTTCATTACTGCTTCAACCTTGTCAGGTGAAACTTTTAATGATTTGTTTATAACTCTTGATACTGTTGATATGGACACGTTAGCTAAACGAGAAACATCTTTTATTGTAGCCATACATCACCTAAAAAGTTAACCTTAGAGGTTAACATGCGTACTAATCAAAATTAAAAACCTAAACCCAATTATACTATAATGATTATAGTAGAAAATTAATGAAATGCGACAAATATTGCAGGTAGATCTGAAATATTTCAAAATATCTTGACCGATTGCCTATTTTTTAATATTAAAACAACATAAAATATACAAATGTTACTCTAAAAAGACTTTTTAACTGATAATAACCAGCTTTTTCCGAAAATAATCAGCATATTTTTAATTCATGATATTCCGGCCTAAATAGGTTTTTCACTATCAGTTTTCGTCATCAGATAACGGCCGAATACAAATTCTTCAGCCGTCATGCGAAACAGAAAAAATACTTTGAAAACGGCGGAAAAGTACCGCTAGTAGCAGTTCTCCTTCTCGCTGTCGTAGATGAATACAGGATTCTGTACTCCGAGCAGATGCTGGTACATATAATCGTACAGCACCACCTTCTGTACATAATTTCTTGTTTCATTGAAAGGAATGTTTTCAACGTAGGTTGCCAGATCTCTGCATACACCGTCTGAACTCTGCCATCTTACAGCTCTTCTCGGACCGGCGTTATATCCTGCCGACGTGAAAATTCTGTTTCCGCCGAAATCACTCAGAAGATCCTTGAGATAAGCCGTTCCAAGAACAACATTCACCTCTGGCTTAAGCAGGTCAACAGGTTTGCTGTAGCCCACTCCGTGTTTTCTGCTGACTATTTTGGCAGTTTCAGGCATGATCTGCATCAGTCCCATGGCACCTACCGGTGATTTGGCCTTCGGATTCATCATGCTTTCCTGACGGGTAATACCGTACATGAATGTAAGTGAAACCTTCTGGGCATCAGACTGAGTGCTGTAAATTTCCCTGTATGTTACAGGGAAACGAAGTGAGAGCACGTCCCAGTCTTTCTTGTAAATTGACTCCCACAGGGCCAGGTCATAGTAACCACGTTCCGCCTCGGTCTTTGCAATATATCTGGCATCATCAACGGTAGCCTGATTCATCAGTTCCTTCCATTCAGTTCTCAGCCCTTTTCTGTCACCGAGAAACTCATATTCGGTAAAGCGCAGATATGCCGGATACTTTTCAATAAAACCGGCTCTCTGTCTGATGTTCACTGAAGGAACTGCAACCTCATTGATAACATACGGAGCCCCCACCTTGTCGGCGGCCAGATAACCGTAGAAGCTTCTCACGCCGGCAAGCTCCTTCATTATTGCTCTTGCCTCTTCCTCACGGCCAAGATTTTCAAGAGCAACGGCACGCCAGTATCTGTAGTTATCCTCCTTCAGAGTTTCAGCCGGAAGACGGTTCAGATACTTGTTCAGAGCGATGTAATCACGGTTCCAGATTGCCAGACGGATACGCTGTTTGAACATATCCTCATTTCCGAGTGATGGAAGTTCAGAATCGATGAAATCCATAGGCAGATCGTCTCTTTCAAACAGCAGGGAAATAATTATCGCCTTCTTGATGTCCCTTATATCCTTTTCGGAAGGATGATACTTGCTGATGAAAGACTGGAAATCCTTAAGTGCTCCTCTCGGTTCCACTCTTCCGTATCTTCTGAACACCGCAGTGGCCGCGGTTTTCTGTGTTACCGGAATGGCAGCGTATCCTGCCGGATTGGCATAATACTTACTCATAAGCTTCAGAGGTTCACTGTATGCCTTTGATTTATGAAGCATGCGGGCAGCCGTCTGATAAATTCCCTGTTTGTTGCGGGTCCAGTAAGCCTCATAGACACGTGAATATATGTCGGCCTCTGTCATG
Organism: Ruminobacter amylophilus; assembly: GCF_900115655.1. Taxonomy (GTDB): domain Bacteria; phylum Pseudomonadota; class Gammaproteobacteria; order Enterobacterales; family Succinivibrionaceae; genus Ruminobacter; species Ruminobacter amylophilus. The sequence goes on from NZ_FOXF01000001.1 coordinate 47,025, forward strand.
GCTCCGGTAGCCACCAGAACCGACGCAAGTCCCATACAGCCGGCGTTCAGAGGTTCTGCATGAGTGAATTTATTCTTAAGAAATGCCACCGCATTGTGTCTGTTGCCGGTCTTATACTGAGCCTTCAGCCACAGACATTTCAAATCCTCGCTCTGAGGAATGGAAGGAGAAACCGACAGAACGCCCTTGTAGTCGGCATTGTTGTCGAATTTCTGAATATAGTAGCTTTTAAGACGAGCTGAAAGAACGTCATGCTGTCCGGAGTTTATGAACTTCCGGATCTGATTCATGTCCGCACCTGGTCTTTTAAGCATCAGATATTCAATATTCACAGCCAGAGGATAATCGGAAAGATCGTTTACGAGAATACTTTCCACTTCAGCGTATTTTCCGGCACTGTATGCGTCAAGGGCATTCAGATATGCTTCACGCTGCTTTTCAAATCTGGTGTAGTCATGAACCTCGGCTTCTGGAATAGGTTCCGATAATAAAACCGGTACATCAAGCTTGGCCGTATCTTCTTCAAATGACGGAGGAATGTCGGCTTTGGCACATGAACTCAAAATGGCGGACTGCACAATGGCAGCTATAACAAAAACGATATTTTTTACGTAATTCTTCTGTTTCAACATATCTCTATAAATCAACCGATTACTTAGGCTAAAGAACAACAAAAAATAAGAGAAGGCGACTGTCAGTCAATCGTACGCATATTAAAAATTCATTAGAATGGAACACATATAAACAGTAACAATAAGACAAATAAATTTAATACTGATTATCATCACCTGTTTTTTGAGGCTGTTCCACTCTGTTTTTTACCTGTTATAAACACCATTAAATTATAACAATTTAAAGCAAAAACCCAAATTTTATTTACAAAAATTTTTGTCTGATCAGAAAAAAAAGGCAAATGGTAAAGCAGGTAATTTCCGGTCATTATTTCAGGTAACACAATTTTGATAAAATACTAAATTTTAAATAACCATATATCAATAAAATATAATTATATCAGTATATGCTTTAATATGATAATTTTTTGACCAAAACAGAAATTTCAGGCAGAAAAAAACAGTCGTAATGTTCCGCCATCAGAAAAAAGAGAGGATTGAAAAACAGTTATGACCAGAGGAATCAAAAAAATGCCGGAATTGAATCCGGCAGAGTATTGGTAAGAATCAGAGATCCAGAGGAACCTGCCAGCATATAGGTTTTTTACCGTGAGCCACCAGATATTCATTGCATTTTAAAAAATGATTACAGCCGAAAAACCCCCTGTAGGCACTCAGCGGACTCGGATGAGCGCTTGTCAGGACAAGATGGCGGTTCTGATCCACGCATCTGCATTTTTTCTGTGCATGCGATCCCCAGAGCATAAATACGGTATGTTCAGTGTATTCATTGATTTTCTCAATTACCACATCGGTAAAGGTATCCCATCCGATGCGTCCATGGCTCTGAGGCTGACCTTCTTCAACGGTAAGGGTATTGTTCAGCATGAACACCCCCTGCCTTGCCCAGCTTTCAAGATAACCGTGTTCCGGAATGGTGAAACTGTCACCGTATTCATTTTTAAGTTCCTGGTAAATGTTGCGAAGAGAGGGAGGAATTTCCACTTCAGGTCTTACCGAAAAGCACAGACCATGTGCCTGATAAGGCCCGTGATACGGATCCTGACCGATAATAACCACCCTTAAATCTTCAAGAGAAGTGTATTTAAAGGCATTAAACACATCCGCTCTCGGAGGATAAACATTAACACCAGAAGCTCTTCGCTGCTCCACATAAGCCAGAATCGACTTAAAATAATCCTTATCCTTTTCCGGACCTAACACATCATGCCAGGAAGTCATAAATAAGCTCCTAAGACCATGCGGGCTCCCCCCCATGGGAATGAGAAAACAAGTATAAAACCGCAGAAAGAATATCATCAATAGGCATATTAAGCAACAAAGAAGGACAGGTGTTTTTTCACGCAGGCAGAAGGCCGTTGAATTATTACCACTGCCTGCCACCATACCGGAGACGTACATTCATTTTAAACGTCTGAGCGTATTATCAGGACAACGTTCCTCCTTGCAAAAAACCCCTGCCATGTATCATTTTTAACCGTTTTGCGTGCTACATCTTATAAAACATAAACAAATAATCTTATAATGAAAAGAATGTATCTGATTTTTTTGTATATGAAATCAATATCATTTTACATATTTAATAAAGAATATATATATACAACATTTGAGAATACAGGCCAGGTCAGTCCACTTAATCACCATCACTCATGACTGAACTCGAGTCTGAAGGTAATAACACAGTCTGCTGACACTCTGCGAATGACGGCCTTTACTTCACTGATTCCGCCCATCGCAGAAAAGGCTGTGACAATCAGAAAGAGAAAACAAAATGGCTACGACAAATAGTAACGACATCAACATTTCTCCAAGTCTCTATTACAGACTCAGGGATGAAAAGCTTCTTAATCCCAAAGAGGAACAGAAGCTGGCGGAAATAATCAAAGACAGCAACCGCAATATATGCAGTTTCATAGCTGAAGCCATTTTTATCGTTAAATTCATTCTGGACAAATACGATGCCATGCTGGCGGCAAGTGACAGGAACGATAAGGAAGACGGAAAGATTCTTATCGAAAAACTTATTATCGGATTTACCGAAACAGATGCCAGAGTCTCCGTAAAAAAGAGTGAAAATAAATATGACGAAACCGGCGATTCAGCAGAGATAGTGATTCCTGGTAATGAACTGCAGGAAACAGCTCCAAGAAAATTCGCCGAGCTCAGAGAACTTTACGGCAAAACCGTCAAATCAATAAAAACAAAAGGAAAACAGGACGAGAGCACCATAAATCTGCAGAAGCAGCTCCGTGATCTTATCAGCACCTTTATTTTTACCCCATCCCTGTTCAACGAGATTATCGCTCATATCAATCTGCAGTTTTCACGTGTGCTTGAAATCTGTCACTGCTTCAGAGAGATACTTATCGATAAACTGAAAACAGGCACCAGAAACTTCAAATCCATGAATCTCAACAGAAATCTCAAGAACGTTTCCGTACCGAAAGAGACACTGTACTGGATTGAATCCATGGACGACCTTCCGGGCAAGACCTTAAGCAGACTCGAAAAATTTCCGGAAATGGCCCGTGCCGTGAAAAACTCCCTGCACAAACTCAAGCAGCTGGAAAGATTTACTTTTCATGATATTGCGGACATCATCAATATCTACAACAACATCAAAAAGGAATTCTCCAGAGGTATTGAAGCCAGAAACATCATGATTCAGGCCAACATCAGACTGGTAATGTATGAAGCCAGAAAATTCAACAAGGATGATGAAACATTCAATGACCTGACCCAGTATGGCATTTTAGGTCTTATCAGAGCCATAGAAAAGTTTGACTACACCATGGGATTCAAACTTTCCACATATGCAACCTGCTGGATTAAGCAGTATATGAACAGAGCCCTGAACAATGATTTCAAGTCCATCAGGCTTCCTGCAAACAAAGAGGAGAAGCTGAAAAAAATCAAACGTTTCAGCGTGGATTTCTACAAGAAAAACGGCCGGGATCCGAAAAATACGGAAATAGCCGAAGCTCTGAATATTTCTGCAAATGAAGTATCCAAACTCAAATTCTATGCCGTTCCCACCATATCACTGAACGAATCCGTAAACCATGAAAATAACGGTGATGAACTGTACATAGAGAATGTATATCATGTTGATGATCAGGAAACGCCTGAAGACAGCGTGGAAACACAGAACATGAACGAAAGCATCAGCAATGCTCTGGAAATTCTGCCTGCGCAGGAAAGAGACGTTCTGCGAAGACGTTTCGGCATTGGCAAGTTTGATCCGCAGACACTAGATGAAATCGCCAAACTGTACGGAGTCAAAGCTGAAAGAATCCGTCAGATTGAGGAACAGGCTCTGAGACGTCTGAAAACCAATTCCAGATTTGAATTTCTCCGCGACTGGATAGGAAGCATAAAATAATTCTTTAAGTAATTGTGAATTCGTAAAACATGAATACTGCTGAAGAAATCTTTCGTAAAAAAAAGATGTGCCGTCATCTTCTTGAGAAATTCGGATTTATCATAAATGACAATACCTACATCTACTCACGCCTGTTTTTAAACGACAGATTCAGAGCAGTCGTGCAAATAACCACAGACGGAAAAATATCCGCCTCGGTGATTGATACTGACACTAATGAAGAATATCTTCCTCTTAACGTACCATCATATACCGGCAGGTTTATCGCAGAAGTTCGCAACGATTTTTCCAACATTCTGAAACAGATAGCGGACAAATGCTTTTTAAACGAGTACTTCATATTCGAGCAGACCAATCGAATAAGCAGACTTATTACCGACAGATATGGCGAGAAGCCAGATTTTCCTTTCAAAAGATCTCCAGACTGCGGTGTATTCAGATATGCCGAAAACCGTAAATGGTATGCAATTATCATGAATGTCAGAAGAGACAGACTGAATTCAATCTCAAATAATTTATGCGCAGTCGATTCGCTAAAACATTCACGTTCAACTCCTGTCAGCGATGAAATCATTGAAATAATCAACCTCAAGATTCCAGAAAAGGATATTGCCGTTTTACAAAAGATCCACGGAATTTATCCGGCATATCACATGAATAAAAAAAACTGGATAACGATATCCCTGGACGGAACGGTACCTGACGATCAGATAATGACACTTGCCGACCGCAGCCGCTCGATAATCGTTTCCGGTCATTAACATTCAGAAAGCAGTATATGATTCAGATATAAAAGAACTGAAGCTGCCAGCTGTGACTGCTCGAATACATGCATTTACAGAACTGTTATGAAACGACTTTTGTCAAGCAGTAATTTAGGCAAGACATTTTCCTCAGTGTAAGCACGGCATTGGCCACTCTGTTATACGGGGATTGGTTACCTCAGGTCAATGGTTCGCCGCGAATTCTATTGGTCTTTCATCGAGGATCACTGTTTACAGTGCCATCTGTTCTGCGGTTCGGAAACGATTGAAATCACCAACCTCGGAAATAAATGACATGGCAGTATTGGTTTGTATACCTTTGATGCATACCAGTTTCTTCACTTTGTCGGCATACCGTTCATTTGAGGCGAAATCCTCTATTCTGACATCAAAAGCTTCAATTTTGCTTTTAAGCGCTTCGTATGTTGCAAGGTATTCATTTATGATTTCTTGCTGCTTAAATGTGCACTCCAGGCGCTTTATCCATTGAATATGGGCAAGTGTCCATTTGGATTTGTCATACTGAAATCCGTGTCTTAAACAAAATGCATTCAATCGCTGCTTTATCTGTTTTAGAGCTGTCTGATGATCATCACGCATTCTGAGGTAATCCCTCACATCCTCGTCTTCAATATCGGGAATATTGACAGCTTTATAGGCTCCGCTTGCCAGACATCTGGCAATATCCAAAGCATCCCTGAAGTCATTCTTCTGCTTCTTTCCGCCTTTCTGTACAGCCATTGTACTTGGAGCCAGAATCATACAGTTGATGCCTGATTTGGTTAATTCTCTGTAAGGAACATAACCGAGACATCCTGCTTCATATCCGCAGACAATATCGATGTCCTTTCTTTGTGATTTCAGATTACAAATATACTTTTCGGTGTTTTTTATTAAGTCTTCTTTAAACTGCACCTGACCGAATATCTTATCCTCGGTCATGCCGTAACCAGGTTCAAAAGAGCACAAAGTAAAGTTAGAAGAGTGGACATCCATTCCAATATATATTATCTTATTCATAACGACCTTCATTCAATGTATGTATTAAATTCATTCAATGTATGCGGTAAATCCGTTTCTGTTTGTTTAACATCTACAGTCTACACGGTAAATCCACGATTTGCATTCATTCGTGGAGGTCGTTTCATATTGTCTTTTCTATTTGTGGAATAATATTTTCCATGAATCTGAGATGGTTATTGTAACAGTTACAATATTCTTCTCTTTGATTTAGTTTCCATAGAAATGATTGACGGATAAGCATAGGAATAAAAACAGCCTGAAGGACTATAACCTTCAGGCTGTTTGCATAAGATTTAAGAATATCTCTTTACGGTGCTTCAGGAAAATGAGAACAAAGCCGGATTATCCTTCAGCGCGATAGAATTATTCCCATTCAATAGTTGCAGGAGGCTTACCTGACACGTCATAAACCACGCGGCTGATACCGTTGATTTCGTTGATGATACGATTTGATACGCGACCTAACAGATCATACGGAAGTTCTGCCCAGTGAGCAGTCATGAAGTCGATGGTCTGTACGGCACGCAGAGACACCACGTAATCATAACGACGACCGTCCCCCATAACACCTACTGACTTCACAGGGAGGAACACTACGAATGCCTGAGATACCTTGTGATACCATTCAGCCTTGTAGAGTTCTTCGATAAAGATTGCATCGGCACGACGTAAAAGATCACAGTATTCCTTCTTAACTTCACCCAGTACGCGAACACCGAGACCAGGGCCAGGGAACGGATGACGGTAAAGCATTTCATAAGGAAGACCTAAAGCAAGACCAATCTTTCTTACTTCATCCTTGAACAGTTCTCTTAAAGGTTCAACCAGACTGAACTTGAGATCAGGTGGCAGACCGCCAACGTTGTGGTGAGACTTGATTACCTGAGCCTTACCGGTCTTGGCTGCTGCTGATTCGATTACGTCAGGATAGATTGTACCCTGAGCAAGGAAGGTTACGTCAGTAAGCTTTCTTGCTTCATCAGCGAATACGTCGATAAATGCCTTGCCGATGGCCTTACGCTTGGCTTCAGGATCACTTACGCCCTTAAGTACGGAAAGGAAGCGGTCTTCTGCATCAACATAAACGATGTTGAGACCGAACTTATCGCCGAACATTTCCTTAACCTGAGCACCTTCGTTGAGACGTAACAGACCATTGTCAACAAATACGCAGGTAAGCTTGTCACCGATGGCGCGATGCAGAAGAAGTGCGGTTACGGAAGAGTCTACACCGCCTGAAAGGCCGAGCATAACCTTGTTGTCACCGACTGTGGCTCTGATTCTGGCGATGGCATCTTCGATAATTGCTTCAGGAGACCATAAACAGTTAAGCTTACAGATCTTCTTAACAAAATTTTCCAGCATTACGGCACCGCTCTTGGTATGGGTAACTTCAGGATGGAACTGAACGCCGTAGAAATTACGCTTTGGATCATAGATGGCTGCATAAGGACAGCTTGGAGTTGAAGCTGAAACTTCAAAACCGGCTGGAATTGAGTCAACCTTGTCACCATGGCTCATCCATACTTCAAGCTGCTTTCTGCCGTTTTCAGTCTTGTCGCAGATACCGTCAAACAGAGGATTGTTGTCATTTAAGAGATCAACTGCCGCATAACCGTATTCACGAAGATTTGAACACTTTACGCTGCCGCCGAGCTGAGCTGACATGGTCTGAAGACCATAGCAGATACCGAGAACAGGAACACCGGCTTCGAATACGTATTCAGGAGCTCTTGGAGAACCTTCATCGTTAACTGAGCATGGACCGCCTGAAAGAATGATACCGTTAGGATTGAATTCCTTAATCTGTTCCGCGGTAACATCGTTAGCCCATAACTCACAGTAAACACCGATTTCACGTACACGACGGGCAATCAGCTGAGTAACCTGGGAACCAAAATCCAAAATCAGGATTTTTTCATTGTGGATATTTTTTTCCATAATAAATAAATTTCCTAAATAAAAAGCCGGACTGAGCAGTCCGGTCCGGCCTTACGTTGTTACAAATTAAATTCTGTAGTTAGGTGCTTCCTTGGTGATGGTAACATCATGAACATGAGATTCCTTGATGCCTGCACCGGTAATACGTACGAACTTGGCCTTGGTACGCATATCATCGATGGTTGCGCAGCCGGTAAGACCCATTGCTGAACGGAGACCGCCCATCTGCTGATGAATGATGTGCTTTAAAAGTCCCTTGTATGGTACACGGGCTTCAATTCCTTCAGGAACAAGCTTGTCTGCAGCATTGTCAGACTGGAAGTATCTGTCGGCACTGCCCTTTGACATTGCACCGAGAGAACCCATACCGCGGTATGACTTGAATGATCTGCCGCCGAACAGTTCAACTTCACCAGGAGCTTCTTCAGTACCGGCGAACATAGAACCAACCATTACGAGGTTTGCACCTGCAGCAATGGCCTTGGCAATATCACCTGAGAATCTGATACCGCCGTCAGCGATAACCTTGATGTCAGTACCCTTAAGAGCTTCAACAGCATTTGAAACAGCGGTAATCTGAGGTACACCGCAACCGGTTACGATACGGGTGGTACAGATAGAACCAGGACCGATACCAACCTTAACAGTGCTTGCACCGGCTTCAGCAACAGCAATTGCGCCTTCTGCGGTAGCAACGTTACCGGCAACAATATCAATATGAGGATAAGCTTCACGGGTAGCCTTGATACGATCAAGAACGCCCTGAGAATGACCGTGTGATGAATCAATCAGCAGAACGTCAACACCGGCTTCAACCAGAGCCTTAACACGTTCTTCGTTACCTGCACCTGCACCTACGGCAGCACCGCAGCGTAAACGGCCTAATGAATCCTTACATGCGTTAGGCTTGCTTTCAGCCTTCTGGAAGTCCTTAACGGTAATCATGCCCTTTAACTTGAAGTTTGCATCGGTTACCAGAACCTTTTCAATGCGGTTCTTCTGCATTAAAGACTGAACTACTTCTCTTGATTCGTTTTCATGACAGGTAACAAGACGATCCTTTGGAGTCATGATTTCGTAAACCTTCTTGCTGAGGTCGGTTACGAATCTTACGTCACGACCGGTGATGAGACCTAAAAGGTCGCCTTCGTCGTCAACAACAGGATAGCCTGCAAAACCGTTCTTATGGGTTAATGCCACGATTTCAGCCAGAGTGGTTTCAGGATGAACTGTGATAGGATCAACAACCACACCGCTTTCAAACTTCTTTACACGGCGAACTTCATCAGCCTGCTTTTCAATGGACATGTTCTTATGAATGAAACCGAGACCGCCTTCCTGAGCAAGAGCAATAGCGAGATTTGACTCGGTAACGGTATCCATTGCTGCGGAAACCATAGGAATGTTGAGAGTGATATTGGCGGTTAACTTGGTACGTAAGTCTGCAGTATTAGGCAGGACGGTTGAATGAGATGGAACTAAGAGAACATCATCGAATGTTAATGCTTCTTCTACGATTCTAAGCATGTGGCAAAACCTCACATCAATTAAATTAATGGGTAATTTTGCGTTGATATTATAGGCATTTAGGTATTAAAGGTAAAGAAAAATTTATCATAAATCACATTTTTATTACAAAAAACATAACAAAGCGGAATTTTTACCTGTCGTTGAATCCTAATCATCCCCTAATATCAGAACCATTTGTCTGATACCGCACCGACAGTCCCCCGTTCCAAATACCTGAAAAGCAGCTGAATTATTTATTTTCCATGGTTACTAAAACAGTTTAATCATATTTCTCTTACGTAATATGTCTTAAGATTTGTCTTTTTATCATAAAAAACACTCCCAATATTATTATAAATACATTCTTTTTATTGCTTTTCTCAAAAATTAACATATTTATAACAAACAAATCTTGACTGTACAGATAAAGATACTATAGTTACCCTGTGTACACCGCCTGCCGTGATTATCGGCAGGTGGCAGGGATTTTCAGAAACTGATTAAAAAAGGATTCAATACAATGTCATTCATTAAGAATTTTATTATTAGCTCAGGCACCGTTATTGTAGATATAGCAGTTATCTTATTAGAAGTACTCGTAATCGTGGCTTCTCTGGTATCCATGGTCAAAAGCGGATTTATCGTTGGCTTTGCTACATTTTTAATCGGTTCAATCAGTACTATAATATCAGCATATTTCGTTTACCTGCTGATTGATATCCGCGAAAACATTGCAAAGATTGCCAATGCAAAGGCAACTGAAGTGACAAACCCCCAGAACCAGCAGTAATTTTAAAATATTTCAGAAAACAGGAAAGTCAGAAACTTTCCTGTTTTCATTTTCAGACCGTTCCTAATCTGATTTACATCAACTGGAGATTTCTGAAAAGTCATCCAGCAGTTCACTCCTTGTCCAAGGCCTGTAATCGGTCATTTTCATTACTTTTTCTCTATTACCGCATCTCTCAGAAAATATCCTTCTGCTTGAATTACACTCCTGAAATATTTCGAGACTACATTGTCTTATTTTGGGTGTTATGATACCATTTTAATCATAATAAGACTTTTTAATCTCATTTTGGAATTTCATATGAAAAATTCAGGTAAAAAAATTACTATTGTTCTGACAGTCTTAGCCTCTGTTCTGATAGCTTACGCGGTTATGAATCAGAACAGCGACAATGAAGAATATGTTGAATCCGAAAACCTGAAAACCGTGGCAGTAAACATCGGCACCGCACAGGAAATGACCTATAAGAAGGTACAGCACCTGACGGGAACAGTCTAAGGCCTTACATCCGCCATAATAAGCAGCAGATATTCGGAGAAGGTTAGCGAGATTTTTGTTGAAAACGGTCAGAAAGTGGTTAAGGGACAAGCTCTTCTACGTACGGACGACACTGAACTTTCAAACAATCTCATGATTGCCAGAAACGCACTCAGAAAGGCTCAGGTTAACTACGACAACGCCTCAGCCACCTACCGGAGGAACAAACTTATTTTCGACAAGGGAGCAGTATCCAGCCAGTACCTTGAAACACTGGCTGCCCTTCCGCTTGCTTTTATAGGTGCCCTGCTCGGACTTATTCTGTGTCACAGCAATTTCAGCATGATATCCGGCATAGGAATACTTCTGCTGATGGGACTGGTTACCAAAAATGCAATTCTGCTGATAGATTTTGCAAAAAAGAGAATTGAGGAGGGAGAAGACTGCTACGAAGCTCTGGTTGATGCGGGAAAGAGCCGTTTCAGACCAATCATGATGACAACTTTTGCCATGATGTTCGCCATGCTCCCTATAGCCGTCGGTCTTGGGGACGGCGGTGAGGCAAGAGCTCCTATGGCACACGCCATACTCGGAGGTCTGACCACCTCAACACTACTTACGCTTGTTGTTATTCCTTGTCTTTATGCGATAATTAAAGGAAAATTAACAACTGACGGAAAATCAACGGAACAGCAGTCCCGGTAAAGCATATTTGGAGAATACAATGGCTTTTGACAGAGAAGAACTTTTGGAAAAACTCGCAAGGGCAATGCTCCCTAATCCGGGTATAACCATGAACGAACTTGCTTCAAGCACGGGAATCAGCAAGGCAAGTCTTCACCGTATCTACTCTACCAGAGAACATCTGCAGAAAATAATACTGGAAAAAATCATGTGGGTGTTCGACGAGGTGCGCAAGATCACCGGCAGAAACTCAGATGATTTCGGACAGCAGCTACAGGAACTCATAAAATTCCATTGTGACAACAGTACCTACGTGCTTTTTCTCGGGCGTGACGATTTTTTTGAAATGTTCGGAGACGACAGATTCGACTCATACTATGATGAACTGGAACAGTTCTTCAGAGAAGGTCAGAAACGCGGATACATAACTCTCGATCTTGACGCAGGAACCGTTGCGGATGTTTTCATAAGCATGGTAACTGGTATTCTTGAATCATCACTGTGGGGACACATCTCCACCAGAAACATGGAAAAGATTATTCTGAGAGCCCTTCTCGGCGGCATAAAAAACAACTCTTAAAAATCTCTTAAATCCGGCTGTCTTCTGCAGAAGCAGCCGAATGTCTGACATGAAATAACCGTACTGAATAAGTAATTATCAGTTTCATTTTATATCCCGATCTGTAAAAAATTAATAATCAGCTCTCATACAAAATCCATAATGCAAATTAAACCTATGTCAGATATGATAAAATATCTGCGTTTCATTCAGAGAAGGTAACCGGTTGTATATGTTTTTTATATAATTTTTCTAAAAACATCACCGGCTCTGAATAATCTGAACTGTTTAAATAGATGGTAACAAAATGAGTTTTTGGAAATTTCTGGATTTAATTGGGGGCATAATCACGTATGTCCGCAATTTCGTAATAAATGCGTTTTTTCTGCTGTTTATTTTTTTATTTTTCATAATCATTATGGCCGGACTGGCAACCACATCAGATGACTCCGTTCCGGAAACCAACAAGATTGTATTCGTGGATGTTCATTCAACCATTTATGATGCTCCGAGAATGGAATCAAGAATAGAGGTTCTTTTAAATACCATAAACGGAATACATGAAGAACATATTTACACTGAACAGCTTAAAAGAATTTTTGATTATGCAAGCACTGACGATGAGGTGGAAGCAGTGGTTATGGATCTGTCCCACACAGAATCAGTAAGACTTGACGTAATCAAATCACTCGAACCTGCGATTGAAAAATTCCAGAAGGCAGGTAAGAGAATATACGTTTACGCTGACTCATACAGCCAGTCAACCTATGCTCTGGCAAGCTATGCCGATGAAATCTATCTGCCAAAACTCGGTGAGGTTTCCATCGTCGGCGTAAATGCCAGAAACCTTTACTTCAAGGATTTTCTGGATAATGTCGAGCTGACTGTATTCACACCGAAGGCAGGAACACACAAGAGTGCCGTTGAACCGTTCAACCGCAACGACATGAGCCCTCAGGTAAAGGAAGAAATGGGAATTATCACCTCTGATCTCTGGAACCTTTACGCCGACGTCATCAGAAAAAACAGACCGGACCTCAGGCTTGAAAATCTGCTATTCGGTTCCGATAATCTTATCGCTCTTGAGGAAAAGACACCTTTCGACAAGAATATCTATCAGGAATCAGGTGCCGTAGATAAAATCATGAGCAAAAATGGTTTCTATGAACATATTTCCAAAATGTACAAGGTGAACTTCAAATACAGTTCAGACAAGAACGGTTATGATTTCGACAGTACCGATGCGGAACAGTATTTCAACAGCATTGTCAATAATGAAAGGAGTTTAGGGAAAGGTTCAGATAAGATCGGCGTTATTTACGGTCTCGGGGAAATTGGCTATCAGGATCCTAACGATTCCAACCTTACCACCTTTACTCCGGAACATATTCTTCCTCTGATTCAGAAAGCAACAAAGGATGACTACAAGGCTCTGATTCTCTATCTTAATACTCCTGGCGGCAGTGTCACCGCATCTGAAGATATCCGCAGCGCACTGGTAAACTATAAGAACAAGACTAATGGTAAGATTGTGGTTTACATGTCCGGAATGGCTGCTTCAGGCGGTTACTGGATTTCCACGGTTGCTGATACAATCGTTGCCCAGCCTTCCACCATCACCGGTTCAATCGGTGTATTCGGCATGCTGTTCAACGGCTCTGAATTAACTGAAAAAATCGGTATACACGAAGACGGTATCGGAACAAATCCTGACGCCAATCTGAGCTTTACCGCTCCTATTACCGAAAATCAGAAAAAGCTCATTCAGCTGGAAATAAACAAAACCTACGCCAACTTCATCAGACTGGTTTCAGACAGCAGAAAACTGGAAAGAACCAAAGTTGAAGAACTTGCTCAGGGCCGTATATACACCGGTAATCAGGCTCTTGAAATCAATCTCGTTGATAAGATTGGTTCTTTTGACACTGCTCTTGATGAAGCCAGAAAACTAGCCGAAAGCAAGAATGCCCGCGTGGTTCAGCTTCTGCCTAAAGATGATAACAGGGTCAACGCCGTATCAAACGTTATCGTAAAGGCTGTTGCCCGCTATGACAGACCTATGGCTCTCAAGCTTGTTGATGATTTCGTCAGAGAACATCCTGTCGTCAAGGCTGCTGTAAGCAGAGAATCACAGATTATGATTCAGCCGTACACCATCAGTTACTGATAAACAGACGTAACTGAAACAGAAGAGGCAACCTTATGGTTGCCTCTTTAATTATGGATGAATCCAAATGAAACAGCCGAACGGAATAATCCGGCTGTATTCATATCAGATTACTTATTCTTGTTTGTTCTGGACAGTGAGGAGAGTATCCCCTTAGGAAGAACAATACCGATTTCCTTCTGGTGATCCGCCACGGTACGTGCCACGCATTCAATCATGCGGGTATTTACGGAAACACCGAGTGAACCTGGTAATTCACTTTCATCATTAACGCGAACAGCAGGTGATAACTGCTTGTATGAATACTTCACAAGTTTCTTGTCAACCTGCTTGAGCAGCTTCATGCAGAGAGAACAGCATACAGGAATAAGCCCCTTCTCATCGCCGTAACGATCAGGAATACCGTTTTCTTCAGATGTATCCATGATTACACTCCAGGCCATGTCTTCATCAGCATCAGGAAGATGGAAACAGATATCATAACGGCTGGCATTGAACAGGATAATGTATCTTTCACCGTTTTCTCTGTGTTCACCTATATCCAGCATGAAAGCCTGAGAAACCGGAGATGCCCAGTCTCCGTCTTCAAGAAGAGAACCGTTCGGATGATACCAGTCCACATCATGCTGAACACCGGCCTGATGTCTGAAATTATCTCCCTTGAGCTGCAGATCGGTGAATACCTTGGATCCTGTACGGATTCTGGTCAGCAGACTTACGAAATCACGAAGATTCTTCTGAGACTGATTAAGATCCCAGTGTACGTAGCTGATCTCATTATCCTGACAGTAGGCGTTATTGTTACCGTTCTGAGTTCTTCCGATTTCATCACCTGCGACAAAATGAGGAATACCCTGAGAAAGCATCAGTGAGGCCAGCATGTTACGCTTAACCTGTGCACGCTTTCTTAAGATGGAAGGATTCTTGGTAGGACCTTCTTCACCCCAGTTATAGGAAATATTGTTACTCGTACCGTCTCGATTGTGTTCCCCGTTGGCTTCATTATGACGATCATTGTATGAAACCACGTCTTCAAGAGTAAACCCGTCATGATAGCTGACAAAATTTACTGAGGAATTGATGGAACGAATATTCTTAGGATACAGATCCCTTGAGCCGAGAAGTCTTGTTGCAAAGTCCCCCATCTTTCCCTGATCACCGCGCCAGAACGATCTTACGGTATCTCTGTACCTGTCGTTCTGTTCACTCCACTGAGAAGGGAACTGACCTACACGATAACCGAATCCGCCGATATCCCATGGTTCACCGATAAGAATACACTTGTTGATTACCGGGTCGGCATGACAGGCTTTGAAGAAAGTACCGTGGGTTTCAAATGAATTGAATACATACGGAGTGGTTTCTCTGGCGACGGTAACCGCAAGGTCAAATCTGAAACCGTCGACCTGCATTTCAGTAAGCCAGTAACGCATAGAATCAAGAATTATGCGTAAACCGGGTTCACTTGATGCATTAAAGCTGTTGCCGCATCCGGTTACGTTGGTTGTGGCAAGATAATTTACGCTCTTGTCCTGATTCAGTTCATACACGTAATAGTTACGGCAGTCAAAACCTCTGAAAGAAACATTAGGACCTCCGTGACCGCCTTCAGCAGTGTGATTGTATACAACATCCATAATCACTCCGATGCCTGCACGGTGGAGTTCTCTTACCATGGTCTTGAATTCGGTTACGGCATCATGAAGAGCATAGCTTGGTTCAGGAGCCATGAAGCTTATAGGGTTGTACCCCCAGTAGTTGGAAAGCCCCATGTCAACGAGACGAGACTCACTCATCTTTGCAAATACAGGCATAACCTGAACAGCTGTTATTCCCAGATCCTTGAGATACTTGATAACATTCGGATGACTAAGTCCCAGATATGTTCCACGGAATTCTTCAGGAATATCATCACGTAACTTGGTAAGCCTTTAACGTGAGTTTCGTAAAGAATGGTACGGTCCTTGGTCAGGCCGGGCTTCTTTACTCCCTGCCAGTCAAACGCATTGTCGTCAACAACAACGGACTTGCTGATAAAGCGACCTGAATCATTAAGATACAGATCGTAGTTCCAGTCAACAGGTCTGTTAAGCTTCTTTGCATACGGATCGATCAGAATTTTTGAGGCATCAAAAGACAAACCGTTCTTAGGATCATTAACACCGTCAACACTATAGGCGTATAACTGTCCCGGTCTGACGTTTTTTACAAAACCAAACCAGAGACCATCATGTTTTTCAGGAAGTTCATAACGAACAATTTCCTGTTCATTATCGGTGTACAGAATAAGCGTAACCTTGGTTGCTTCTGGCGCCCATACACTAAAATTACAGCCCCCATCACGGACAAAGGCCCCTAATGGGGCCTCATTTCCGGACATGAGCACAAAATGCTCATTACTCATAAGATAAATTAATCTCCTATACGCTTAATAAAGACAGTAGCAAGTGGAGGGAGATTTAATACGATTGAGTGATACTGACCATGCCATGAAACATCAGATGCTTCAAATTCAAGGCCGCCGAGATCGTAATCACTACCCCAGTAGTACTTACTGTCTGTATTTAAGATAACCTTATATTTACCGGTAGTTGGAACACCCAGACGATACTGTTCATGAGTTGTAGGAGTGAAATTACTTACAACAATAATAGGATTTTCACCGTTGGCATCTCTGCGCATTAAAGCGAAAATACTGTTCTGGTAATCGCTGTGATCCAGCCACATGAAACCACTCTTGTCATAATCAGCGTTATACAGAGCAGGTTCAGACTTATACATAGCGTTTAAGTCCTGGATAAGCTTCTTCTGGCCCTTATGCTTATCGAACTGGAGTAACCACCACTGCAGCTGGCTGTCATGGTTCCATTCTGCTGTCTGTGCAAATTCTGTACCCATGAAGTTAAGCTTCTTACCAGGGTGAGCATACATATAGCCCATATAAGCTCTTAAGTTGGCTGCCTGCTGCCATTCATCACCAGGCATCTTGTAGAGCATAGAAAGCTTACCGTGTACAACTTCATCATGAGAAATTGAAAGGATGAAGTTTTCATCATAAGCATAAATCATGGAGAAGGTCATTTCGCTGTGATGATACTTACGATAGATAGGATCCTTCTTCATGTATTCAATGGTATCGTGCATCCAGCCCATGTTCCACTTGAAGCCGAAACCGAGACCTCCGGTATAGGTAGGACGTGAAACACCAGCGAATGCGGTAGATTCTTCAGCGATGGTCATGCACTGAGGATAGTTCTTGTAAACTTCTTCGTTGAACCATCTTAACAGGCTGATTGCTTCATAGTTGTGGTTACCGCCGTCTACGTTAGGAACCCATTCGCCTGCCTTACGTGAGTAGTCCCAGTAAAGCATTGAAGCTACTGCGTCAACGCGTAAACCATCTACATGGTAGTAATCAAGCCATACGAGAGCACTTGCTACAAGGAACTGACGAACGGTGTCACGACCGAAGTCATAAATGTATGAGTTCCAGTCAGGATGCCAGCCGCGGCGAGGATCTTCGTATTCATATAACGGAGTACCGTCGAAACGTGCAAGACCGTGTGAATCTGAAGGGAAGTGAGCAGGAACCCAGTCAAGAATAACACCGATGCCGTTCTGGTGACACTGATCAACAAAGTACTTGAAATCATCGGCAGTACCGAATCTGCTGGTTGGAGAGAACAGACCTACAGGCTGATAACCCCATGAACCTGAGAACGGATGTTCCATGATAGGAAGGAGTTCGATGTGGGTATACCCCATTTCCTTAACATATGGAATCAGTTCATCAGCCATTTCACGATAGCTTAAGCTGTCACCGTTTTCGTGTCGCTTCCATGATGCAAAATGAAGTTCATAAATACTGATAGCCTGCTTGAGCTTGTCATTCTTCTGACTTTCAACCCATGCTGCGTCATTCCACTTGTAACGGGTCTGATCATAAACAACAGATGCAAATGAAGGATACTGTTCAGCATAGAAACCAACAGGGTCAGCCTTGTGAGGCAGGCGATTACCGAACGGATCCTTGAGCTCATACTTGTAACGTTCACCTTCACCGAGACCTGGAACGAACAGAACCCATTCACCCATTAAGCTTCTCTGCATAGGATGACGACGGCCATCCCAGAAGTTAAAGTCACCGATTACGCTGACGTTACTTGCAGAAGGTGCATAAACAGCGAAACGAACACCCTTGATCTTTACGCCTTCAACTTCGATTTCAACCAGCTGTGCACCCATTGTACGATACAGGTTCGCAGCTTCATTGCGCATGGTAGAAAGACCTGCGTAGGCTTCGTTACGGAACTGATACGGATCAATTACCTGAATCTTTGAATCCTGATACTGAACATCAAACAAATAATTGAATTCCTTGTCTGCGTTAGGGAAGTTCAGCTCAAAAAGACCGTCTTCTTCCACTCTGGCCATAGTACCAAGTTTCTTCTTGCCATCGATTGACTTAACGTCTACGCTGATGGCACCTGGAAGCCAGGTGCGAAGAAAGAAGCCATTCTGACCTTCAGGATTCTTTTGTAAACCAAAAGTTTCAAAAGGTCTTGCCAAGCTGGCATTATTCAAATCATCAATAAGCATTAGTGTTCCTTAGTTTCTTAGCAATATTGCTTTATAGTTTTAAAATCAGATATCAAAAACCCTGCATAATACCAGAGCGGTTTTCCAGTAAAAACCGAAAGACCTGCCGTCGTATTATAAAAATCAGTATTTATAGTATTAATAACCTTTTTCTGATTATTACATTTTTAAAAAAAATTATGTTGTAAATTATCTAATAATGTCGGATAGATCATTTAATTTACAATAATAATTTGAACATTTTTTAATGAAAACGATTTTCAGTTAATCGCATTTAATGCAACATATCCGGACTCGATTAAAAATACGATTTTTACATAAAAAAAACGGGAATGCTTTTACACTCCCGTTTATTTTCATTCAGACTTCAGACAGAATTACATTCTGTTGCTTGCCTTGAGTCTTGCTTCAGTCATCTTCTTCAGGAGAGACTTGATTTCACGGTTGTTGAACACGTCGCTGATGTTCTTGGAAATCTTACGTCTCCAGTTTGGATATTCGTTAGAAGTACCAGGAACGTTTACAGGCTTGTCCATGCCTAACCAGTCTTCAATCTGAGTACTGAACAGTGCGCAGTTGCCGAGACACATGTGAACCTGCATGCCGTCACGTAATTCCTTAGTCATCGGGCAGTTGTGAGCATCTCTTGAAACCTTGTCAGAGATAACACCATGCCAGTGCAGACTGTCAAGAATACGCTGCTGGTCTTCAGTACGTGCATTACCGATAGCCTGAACAGCGGCATCGTCATAAAGACCGAGCTGCTTGCCGAGAGTAAGGTCACTGTGACTCCACCAGCCTTCAATGGTTGGCATATCATGGGTAGACAGAGCACTCATAGCCTGTTCAACGTAATCCTTTGGAGAAATGAAGCCGCCGTCGGTTTCACTCTTTTCCCAGAAGAAGATCTTGTATGAGTGAATACCTGCATCACGGAGAATAGCCTTCATTTCGTATGGTACGGTACCTAAGTCTTCACCGATGATGAGACACTTGTTACGCTGAGATTCAAGAGCAAGAATACCAACGAGATCATGTACGCGATAGTACACGTAAACACCCTGCTTGGCTGATGCTGCAGGCGGTACCCACCAGAGGCGGAGTAATGACATGGCATGGTCAATACGTAATGAACCGCAGTGCTGCATGTTTGATCTGAACAGATCAATGATTGGCTGGTAGCGGTTTTCAACCAGCTTCTTAGGATCCATTGGAGGTAAACCCCAGTTCTGTCCTAAAGGTCCTAAAGGATCAGGTGGAGCACCAACAGAAGCCTTCACGCAGTAAAGATTACCGTTAGCCCAGATTTCTTCTGAACCTTCAGAAACACCTACAGCGAGGTCACGATAGATACCTACTGCCATGTTGCTGTCCTTTGCAGCCTGATGAGCAGCTTCGAGCTGTTCGTCAGCAAGGAACTGGAGGTAAATGTAGAATTCCAGGTCTACGTCATGTAAGTTTGCCCATTCCTGAGCGATTGGATCACTGTATCTTCTGAATCCGTCTCTCCATACCGGCCATCCCCAAGCGTTCTCGCCGTTAGAGTAGAAGTGAGCCATGATTGCATCGTAGAGAGCCATTGCTCTTAATGATTCACCGCCATTTTCCTTGAACTTGGCATAAGCCTTACCTCTGATGGTACGGTTGTCGAACAGAGCCTTCTGTTCTTCAAAGAGCTTACGCAGAACTTCAAGCTTAAGCTTCATAACTTCAGTATAGTTAACGTAGTCTACCTTACGTAATTCACTGAGCTTCTTCTGGAATTCTGAAGAATGAACAAGCTTCTGAGCAGATTCGTTGTTCTTGAATTCGAAGGTATTTTCAGGATTGATGTAGATTACGTTGAGCCATCTGCGTGATGAAGGGCTGTATGGGCTTGCTGATTCCGGATTTGACGGATAAGCAGCATGAATTGGGTTAACACCTACGAAACCAGCACCGTTTTCAGCAAGATTGATAATGAGATCCTTGAGGTCACCGAAGTCACCGATACCCCAGTTCTTTTCAGATCTTAATGCGTATAACTGTACACTTGGACCCCATACCTTGTTACCGGCAAGAATTTCTTCAGGCTTGTAGCATGAACGAGGGCAAATAATAAGACGCATTGGTTCAAATGTTCTTTCGCAGGTCTTGAAAGTTACATCATGATAACCTAATGGTAAAGCAACGATTAAGTTAGTCTTATATTCAACGTACTCAACACCGTTAACAGTGCGAGAATAAGCACGGGTACCCTTATCAATGTAGAATTTACCCTGACACTTAACGCCATCTTCCTGAACAACAAGATACTCAATCTCATTGTTTGATTCATTATCTGTAAGTCTTACAGTGATTTCAATTGCTTTGTTTTCAGTAGTAACGAATACAGGTTCAGTACCGCTTACGAATAAAGCATCCTGTTCTGCATTGTACTGTTCAGCAAGAGCTTCCTGGTCATCAACATTGTAACCGAGAGCCTTGAGACACTGAAGTTTGCACTCATCAGAGATAATTACTTTCTGACCGCTTGCGTCAATGTATTCACTGGCGATACCGCGAGCATAAGCAATTTGTTCAATTAGATTAGCCATATAATATTCCCAACTAAAATAGGTTATCATTTGTTAATGGGTAATATTTTATCAGAAAAGAGAAAAATTGTTAGTTAAATTTTAATATTTACTTTCATTTTTTAGCAAAAATTCATAAATAAATACAATATAATTATTACTGATATATATACTATACTATGTAATTTGAAATTTTTATTTTTTAAGAAACCGTTACCAGATAAAGTTAATTAATATTTATTTAGATACAAAACATCTTTTTGAATAAGAATTTAATACAATAAAAATATGAAAATCCTTCAAAATCACAAAGTTACGAATTTTCAAAAATTCTGAATTTTTCCTAAATTATTTTTCAAACTTTTTGAATACAGTCACGTTTTTAACATTTTTGATGAAAATTCAACCAAAAACCTCCGGTTTAATCCGGTAAAAATTTGCAGGTAAGACATCGGAAATGAATAAATTTTATCAATTTCAGTAAAAACCAAAGGATAAAAACAATCAATATAAAATATAGTCTTTTATATTATAATATCTGACATTTCAGATGATTATCTTGTATTTCTTTACAACATCACACTACATAGGTATATAAAGAAATTAAAATCAGGCTGAGTCCTAAATTATGAAAATCGTTTTCCTGTCTCGTTTCCGGTAAACAGATCTTATTTTTCGTTTGTGAAAAAGAGGTTCAACCGGTTATGTCATCCAACAATAACAAACATTTTTCGTTAGAATGTTTTTATTTATAATAATTGTATTTTCATTAATTATTGACGTACCTGCCAGTCAATCAGTGTCAGAAAGTTCAGACATCATTATTGAATAATAAATTCCGCACCTCTCTTCATTATTCTTTAGTAAAACAAAAACTTCCTCATTTTAATTATGTTCTCGTCTCCAAAATGAGAATCCAGTTAGAACGAAACAATCTTCCTGTCAGGAATATGACGCCTGGGTTATGACTGCCTCACAGACATGACAGAAAAGGATGAATCCGTACATTAATATAGGAATCAGATTCCCGGAAGATTAAAACAGCAAAAACAATTCTCAGCCGTGCAAGTATTCTGAAAATTGATAATATTTTTTATTTTCCGGTATGAGCAGAATCATTTGATCAATTTTTAACCATCAAACTCTTCAACTATTTGTACAAAAACGTACGATAATTTAAATATCCAACCTTTATTATTAGACAATACTCACATACATCGCAAAAGTTTGAAAAATGTTGTCTAAAATTAAGAATTAATCTATAATACTGACAACTTAAGCGGTAAGCTTTTTTTCAGTCTTTGATAATGTTTACGTGCTTCTTAACGTATGACGTTATCAGGATTATTTCATTAAACACATTTTAGGTATTAAATAATATGACTATCAAAGTTGGTATTAACGGTTTTGGCCGTATCGGTCGTTTCGTTTTCCGCGCTGCTCAGACTCGTGATGACATCGAAATTGTTGCAATCAACGATCTTTGCCCAGTTGACTACTTAGCTTACATGTTAAAGTACGACACCATGCACGGTGCTTTCAATGGTACTATCGAAGCTGACGTAGAAAACAATCTCCTTATCGTTAACGGTAAGAAGGTTCGCGTTACTGCTGAAAAGGACCCTAACAACTTAAAGTGGGACGAAGTTGGTGCTGAATACGTTGTTGAATCAACTGGTATCTTCTTAACTAAGGAAAAGGCTCAGGCTCACATCAACGCTGGTGCTAAGTACGTAGTTATGTCTGCTCCTTCAAAGGACGACACCCCAATGTTCGTATGTGGCGTAAACTTCGACAAGTACGTAAAGGGTACTCAGTTCGTATCTAACGCTTCATGTACTACTAACTGTTTAGCTCCTATCGCTAAGGTTTTAAACGACAAGTGGGGCATCAAGGATGGTTTAATGACCACCGTTCACTCTACCACTGCTACTCAGAAGACTGTTGACGGTCCATCATTAAAGGACTGGAGAGGTGGTCGTGCTGCTGCTGGTAACATCATCCCTTCATCTACCGGTGCTGCTAAGGCTGTAGGTAAGGTTATCCCTGAACTCAACGGTAAGTTAACCGGTATGTCAATGCGTGTTCCTACCCTTGACGTTTCTGTAGTTGACTTAACTGTTAACCTCGCTAAGCCAGCTAAGTACGACGAAATCGTTGCTGCTATGAAGGCTGCTTCTGAAGGCGAATTAAAGGGCGTTTTAGGTTTCACTGATGAAGCTGTTGTATCTTCAGACTTCTTAGGCGACACCCGTACCTCTATTTTCGACGCTAAGGCTGGTATCGCTTTAACTGATACTTTCGTTAAGGTTGTATCTTGGTACGATAACGAAATCGGTTACTCTAACAAGGTTCTCGAATTAATCGCTCACATGAAGAAGGTTAACGGTTAATTTGAACTTTTAGTTAGTAACTAAAATTCATTATGAAAAGGGAGTTTTTTAAACTCCCTTTTTTTGTCCCGATTATTCTTATCCCTCCCCTGCTGTTCAAACTGAAACAGGATAAATGGTACCAGCCCTGCCTGCTTTCACCACATTCTGTAACCTCGTAATGAATCATGCCGAACACCTTAAGCTCCACAACTGAGCAATGTACTGTCATGCATATATTAGAAAAGGTTATGGTCATGGCTGACCAGCACTACGTGTATTTAAATAAGTCTTTTATATAACTGTTATGAAACGACCTTTGTCAAGCAGAAATTTAGGCAAGACATTTTCCTCAGTGTAAGCACGGCATTGGCCACTCTGTTATACGTGGATTGGATACCTCAGGTCAATGGTTCGCCGCGAATTCTATTTGTCTGTCGTCGAGGATCACTGTTCATAGTGCCATCATAGTTACATCGTAGATAATTCAAACCTTCTTGATGAAAAACGTCTTATCTAAATCACTGTCAGTTTCAGATGTTTAAGTAATCACATCCGGCTATAAATTTACTCTAATTAAACAGTTATCAGGCATTAGCTCTCTAACTTCGTTATTACTATATTCATAGTTGGAAGTCATCATACCCCAGATGAAGCAGCAGAACTCCCTTGCTACGGCAGTAACGGCAATGTTCGGATTCTTCCCCTTATTTACCATTCTGTAATATTTTCTCTGGCACCTGGCTGAAGCTTTATCTGCATAGTTGATTACTTCCGATGGTGCATTCTTCTGGCGTTTTTTCAGTTCAACAGATTTCTGCCCAACAAGTCCTCTTCTGAAAGAATTGCAGCACTCGACGGCAAGCCTTCGCAGATGGGTATTTCCGGATTTTGTAATTCTGGTTCTGCAGACCTTATCTCCACTTGACTGTTCTCCAGGAACCAGACCAATATAACCTGCAAATTGTTCGGCAGTTCGGAAGCGTTTAAAATCTCCAACCTCGGATATGAATGACATTGCAGTATTGGTTTTGATGCCTTTGATGCATACCAGCTTATTTACTTTTTCAGCTTCTTTCCGCCTTTCTGTACGGCCATGGTGCTTGGAGCTATAATCTTACAGTTGATGCCTGATCTGGTTAATTCTCTGTAAGGAACATAACCGAGACATCCAGCTTCGTAACCACAGACAATATCAATGTCCTTTCTCTGTGATTTCAGATTACAGATATACTTCGCGGTATTTTTAATCAGGTCATCCTTAAACTGCACCTGACCGAATATTTTATCTTCAGACATGCCATAACCTGGTTCAAAAGAGCACAAAGTAAAGTTAGAAGAGTGGACATCCATTCCAATATATATTATCTTATTCATAACGACCTTCATTCAATGTATGTAGTAAATTCATTCAATGTATGCGGTAAATCCGTTTCTGTTTTTTCAACATCTACAGTTTACACGGTAAATCCACGATTTGCATTCATTCGTGGAGGTCGTTTCATATTGTCTATTGATTTGATGAGAGGTTCACTGTATTGAAATATCAGGCTGCGCACAACAGATAGTGACAGCTCCATTATGGTTTTAACCGTTTATCATCCAGCCTGAAGAATGTTGATTTACCTGAAAATCATATATGCCGTATATTGTATATGCTTTATGCTAAGTCTGAGTTTATTATTCATGGAAACAAAAAAGCGTTCACCTGCATTCTCGCTGACTCATTATTGTTTCAACATTACAACAATGGAATACTTGGGTAAGATATACAGGTGAACACTTTTAAGGATAGCTGATACTATCAGTTATAGTTAAATACCTTGTCAGCCAGAAGAGTTGTCAGAGCCGTCGGGAGCTCAGACGCTTCCTGAATGTCCACGCTTTCTTCAAACAGATCTCTTAACTTTTCACGCTGAGGTGACACTCTCAGAGCATATACCTCTATACTCTGTTCCTTAGCCTTCTCCAGCATCTGTCTTGCGAAACTGAAATTATCAGGCTCACCGTCCGTAATAACTATTATGATGTTACGATGATATTTATCCACACTAGGCATCTGGCTCATGGAATACATCAGAGCCTGAGCCAGCGGAGTACATCCTCTCGGTGCGAGATCGAAGTATGTTGCCCTTTCCACCAGAGGCTGTCCGCTGCGATAAACTTCTTCATATTCACAATAGTTACCTGGGAAATAAATCACCCTGTTATCAACATTACGCACGCTTTCAAGAGACATTGCCATAGACAGAGCCAGATGATTTGCAACCTGAGAACGGGTTGTTGAACTCCCCTCCTGACAGGGACGGTTCATGGAGCCTGAAATATCCACCAGCAGATGTACGCTGGTGTTTAAGGCTTTTTTAGGCATCTTCTTTTTAAAGACATTGTCACTTAGTTTTCCTCCTAAAGTGTACTGATAACGTCTTATATCAAGCGTCTTACCGCTTGATGTTGCACCGAAATGCCAGTCCTCATACCCTTTCACAAGCTGAGATATGTTTGAACGCAGAGAATTGTCGGAAAGCACCTTCTTATACAGCGAAAGAGTTTTTGCAGGCTCTGAATTGCGTGAAACCAGTGAACCTATATCCACGGCAGATTTTGAACCCGCAGAACAATCCTCGATTACTGATGCCAGAGACGGCTGTCTGCTGTCAGCTCTCGAATATTCATTTATGGTAACGGGCTCCTTCATTTTGGAGATTATCTTCACCATGTCCTTCTGTGCCTTCAGCCTTGTTTTGCCTGACATCTGTCTGCCGTTTTCACCATTGATGCTGCTGATAATCTTCTCGTATTCGTTCATACCGGCCGCACTGATATCCTCATCGTTGGGTACACTGCCTGCAACAAGCTCGTTTACGGAAATTCTTCTGAGTCCTGAAATCATCAGATCAAGTGAATCCTCCTGACGGTCTCCCCTAAGGAATTTATCAGCATCCATATCATCAGCAAGGTCATCACTGCCGGCAAATTTCTTTTCCTCGGATTTGCGTTCATATTCCTTATTGAGAAGCTCAAAACTCTTGATAAGAACACTCATGATGTCCCTGCTTAAACTGAATACTTCCTCGGAATTTCTGCAGTTAACGGATGACCAGGCCTTTTCCTCCAGTGCGGTAATAAGAGCTTCAGGAAGTATTTTTTTCAGCTTCATTCTGGCGGCTTTGAGACTGTTTCCGGAAGGCTGATGCAGACAGTGAAATCTGTTTGAACAGTCAAAGAATGTGGTAATCAGACTCACCTTATTTCTGCATCTTTTAAGATAACTGCAGAGAGTACTGTCCAGTTTGGAAATGATATGATTGAAAGTTTTCTGAAGTCCCGGCCAGTTTTTCATCTGCAGAGCCTCAATTCTGGAATCCTCAAGTGCATTAAACAGAAGAGCCAGAGCGGTAGACCTGTCATATGCTGAATGAATAACATTAAAATCACTGTATCTTACGTGACCGCATTCATGTGCAACATAACCGAATGCCATATCCATCTCATCGGCATCGTCAAGGTTAAGTCTTGGAATGGTAATGTTCTTTCCGTCAGTGTATGCGGAAGAACCGTACATATATAGATTGATTCCGAAGTTACTTGCATAATTTCCCATAATCAGAGGGAGTGCACCTTTATTCACCTTCATGATGTTACCTTTCTACTAAATTACTGCCTATCAAACACTTCTTTCTAAATTACATGTCACCGGATTATATTCCAGGTATTTTGTAACCTGAACATGTCAGGTCACGAAAGATATAATACATCTATTTTTTAGATATACAATATCTTAATTATAGTTTTTACACTGTTTGTACAGTAATTAGACAATTTAAAATTTTTTGATTAAAAAAGATCATGTATAGTGAAAAATTTATTATTCCTTTTAATCATCTATTACTTCAAATGAACTGATACCGGACTTCATTACCATCTTTCTTAAAAAAGCTCCCATAATAAAATGCCGTTTAATCATTTTAAGAGTTAATCTGAACCGCAGTGTCCTTACCGACTTACGGTAATCTCTCGCCGTGAATTACTTTCTTTCGTTAAACAGCCTGCTTAACTTGTATGCACTTTCAAAAGCATAGCTCAATCCTTCAAGAGAAGACGGACTTATGAATCCCGCCGCCTCACCTATCATCATGCAGTGTCCGTCTCCAGGACACAGCTGCCGGGGAGAAGACGGAGACAAAACCATGCATGCTTCGGTTTTAACCGGATTATCCAGAATGAATCCGTAATCACGAAGCTTTTCCTTCATTTTTTCAAAACGCTCGCGTGAATTCCTGACCGGATAGGCACCTCCGAAAATAAAGTACTCATTCTTGGATAATCCCCATGCATAGCAGTCAGTAAGTTCTTCATCAAAGATACACGCATAAAAGGGTCGGCTGTGTCTGTCGTGAAACCACTGCTGTACAGAAGTATAGGTATCTATTTTATGATTAGGAAACAGGCTCCTTCTTACCAGAGAGTTTGCACCGTCAGCACCCACTATGTATTTCGCTCTGTAAATGTTTTTCACTTTGTTTTCGGTGACGGTAATTTCATAAACATTACCTGCTTTTACAACAGAGGAACAGGTAACTGAATCATGAACTTCAACATTTTCAGGAATCAGGGATTTCAGCCACAAATCAAAACGATGACGATCCATATTGACGTATGGCCTCTGGTAATGCCTCAGAATACCTGTTTTAAGGTCTATGGTTTTTACGGAGAAAATCTGAGGATCGACAAGTATATCCTTTGGAAGAGTCATTCCGAACATGGCAAAATTCTTCTGAGCATCAGGAGCCAGCAATCCTCCGCATGGTTTTTTAAAGCTGTCATCTCTGTCATTCTTTTTATCAAAAGCAATGACTTTTACATCCTTGTTAAGCATTCTGGCCAGAGTAGATCCCGCAGGCCCCAGCCCTACTATAGCAACATCATAAACCATACTGTCCATTATTTTCCTCCGTTAAACACGCGTATGATAAACCAGACAGAAACGTCATAATACTGATACGTCACAGTCTGTACCTAAAACGTAACGATCTTTACAGAGGGCAACAAAAAAGGTGCTCCGAATTTACGGAGCACCCTTTCCATATCAGAACAGAACTGCAGTCTAATTAGGTCTTTCCTGCAGTGCCTTGATTCTCTTATCCAACGGAGGATGAGTCATAAACAGCTCACCGAAATCACGTGAATTAATGCAGAGGGCTTTAACTACACGGCTCTTTTTAACAACCGGACTGGAATCACCTTTAAGTGCCTCCAGTGCTGAAATCATGCTGTCCTTCCCCAGGACGTCTGCAGAACCGGCATCAGCTCTGTATTCTCTGTATCTGGAGAACCACATAACCACTGCAGTACCCAGGAATCCGAAGAGAGTCTGCATAACATAGAACAGTGCATTATTGGCCATACCTGAACTTACGGAACCTCTGCTCTGACTTTTTCCCTGATTCATTACGGCTGTAATAATTGAGGCCGCAATACTTGAAAAAGTAAGTACAAAAGTGTTTACCACACCCTGAACAAGAGTAAGTGTTACCATATCACCATTGTCAACATGAGACAGCTCATGACCCAGTACTGCCTCAACCTGTTTCGGATTCATGGCTTTCAAAAGTCCTGTGGAAACGGCAACAAGAGCTGAATCCCTGTTCCATCCGGTGGCAAAAGCATTCATTTCAGGAGCATCATAAATACCGACGTCCGGCATTTTCAGTCCTTTCTTGTCAGCAATCTTGCGAATGGTATCCACAAGCCACTTTTCGCCTTCATTCTCAGGCTGGGAGATAAGCTGCACTCTCATACTGCGCATTACCGAACTTTTTGAAGCAAAAAGATTTACAAGAGAACCGCCTATACCGTAGACAGCCATTGATCCGATGCATACCATCAGATCCTGAGTATTTAAAGGATAACCGAGTGCACTGCATATAATGCTGATGGTTATAGCCCCGACAATCAGTATCGCAATGACCGTCAGGAAATAAAAAAACAATCTGACTCCCATTTTTCCTCCGATAACTATAAATCCACAGAATCAAACATCACTTTCAGATTATACAAAATTTATCCAGATGTTTGATTACACAATCTTCATTTCTGATATTAATAGCAGACATAGTCTGCATTTATAACAGAGAGGTCGATGGTCTCAGACGCTTTGCTGAAATCATGCTCCTCATTGTAGAACACCTCGCCTATAAATGGACAAGGCATAATCTGTTTAAGTGTTTCAAGATTTTCCTGATAAAACGGCATCTTTTCCGGTCCGGTGGTATTGGCTATGAAACCAACAACCCTGAAACCTTCATTATCAAGAAGAGTTGCAGTCATCAGAGCATGATTCAGGCAGCCCAGCTTCATCCCCACCACAATGATGATTTCCATTTTTTTAAGAGCATCCCACTGAGGAAGAACAGCAGTGCTGCTCACAGGAAGGAACCAGCCCCCTGCTCCTTCCGTAATCACCACATCAGCCCCGGAATTGACAGCCTTGTGCAGATCAAGGTCGAGCTGCTTGAAATCTATAGGATTGTTTTCATGTTCCGCAGCGATATGCGGAGCTATAGCCTCCTGATAAGCAAAGGTTGTAATATCATGAGGTTTGAGAGGCAGACCGCATGCTCTGATATGACTGTCAAGATCAGCGTTATGACCATTTTCAAAACCTGCCACTATCGGTTTATAAGGTCTTACCTGCAATCCTGCTTCCCTGAATTTTTTAGCAAGCACGCAGGCACAGAATGTTTTTCCCGCATCAGTATCGGTACCGGTAATAAAAAACTGTTTGGCCATATTTTAATTTTCCTGAAGGTTGTTTTTTAAAAGTCTGCCTATAATAATTCTGAATCTGCTTTTTTTAAAGCATAATCAGCTTTCAATAATGCGTAAAAATAAAACTGTATGATTTTTATACAACATTAACAGGTAATAAAATTCGGTTATTACTCATACAGATCACAACAAAACACAATAATTCGGCTTTTATTTTATGTTTTGTCTCATTATCCCTTATTATAGATAAAGTGAGGTTTCCGTTTTACAGATTCATCCGGAAATACTCAAAGGTACTTTGAATAGGCGGTCGTTATATGCTTGGCATAATAGTAAAAATTCCAAATGATAAAAAAAAGGAAGGAATGATCATCAGTTACGATGACAAGCGATATTACTTCACGGTGGAAGATTACGACCCGCGTCTTAAGCTTTCGGTATCCGACGATGTTGATTTCACTCCCTGTGACGACGATACAAACAGTGAACGGGGATTATTCAAAAAATACGCACACGTTGACGGTATTGTCAGAAATCAGATTCCAACCGAGCGTAACGGCTTTTATCTCAGCAAATCTTCTGATATTCAGAAATTAAAAATCACGGAACTTTCAAAAAGTTACGTACTGGTGGGAGAAAGCACCAACAAGGAACACGCTCTTGACATGATGATTGATACCGCCGTAAAAGCAGGCTGTACAGCCCTGACTGATATCAGGGTTAGTACACACATACCGAAATTCAACAACAGTATTATCTTCATCATCAAAGGCATACCAGCCATCGGAACGAAGGTGGATCTCAACAAATATATAGAACAGGAAAATCAGGCCAGATCAACCAGGAATCCTAAGACTGTTTCTGCAGGTATTAAGGCAGAGATGCCGGAAACACCTGATGCATCTCATCCGGAAAAGACCAAGATAGTGGAAAAAGAACGTATCTGCATTCCAAAAGAAAAAATCAGAAAATTTTCACCAAACATAGCAAGACGCATTCTTCAGAGAACCATATTTTCCGTTGTCATGCTTCTGCTGCTCCCTGTTCTGGCAAGTGTTGCTTTTGAGTTCGATGACATTTACGAATCATATCTCACTCTTATTTTTATAATGCTGGTTGAAATGGGACTGGTGGTATTCTATTACAACGTAAATCCCAATAAATCATGCTGTTATTTTAGGATTAAACATAACTAAACATACACACGAGGAAATCAATGAACGCCAATATTCTTAAAAACATCAGCCACGGGGTATACGTTATCGGGGTAATTGACGAAAACGGAAGGAAATGCGGCTGCATAGTCGATGCACTAATGCAGGTTACCGTAACTCCTCTCGGCGTTGAAGTCTGTACCAACAAGAAATCATACACCACCAGATGCATCCGCAATGCCAGAGAATTTACCGTATCCATTCTGCCAAAGCATGCAGCTCCTGCTCTCATTGCCAATTTCGGTTACCAGAGTGCCGCTGCGGCAGACAAATGGGAAAATGTTGAACATGACCTGATTGACGGTATTCCGGTGGTAAAAAACTCTCTCGGCTCCTTTAAGGTAAAAGTGTTCCACGAACTTGAACTTTCAACCCACATTCTATGGAGCTGTGAGGTGGTGGATACCTGCGAAGGTACCGGAAATGAAGAACCTATGACCTACAGGTACTACCAGACGGATTTGGTCGAAGCCACACAGAAAGCCTTCGCCTCAGGTCTCTCAGGACAAAGCATGTCCGCTTCCGGAGACAGCTATACCTGCGGTGTATGCGGATACCACTATGACGGAGACACTCCTTTCGAAGAACTTCCTGACGACTGGGTATGTCCTCAGTGCGGCATGAGCAAGGAATGCTTTGTTAAGGACTGATAACATTCATTCCGGATAATCTTTTCATTAAATAACTCCATACCTTATGGAGTTATTTTTTTATTACTCAATCACTTTCCTGACAGAAACTCCCCTGCCTGAACCGAAAGAAACAAGTGTATGGACTGTATTCGGTTTATCCGCGGGAATCGCTTCAATGATATCCGGCATTTTTACCTGTTATGCCGTTATTCTGGCCGGTGCCGCACTGTTCATGTCAGATATCGGCTTCGCCAGAGACAGAGCCGGCACACTCGGTATCGCGTCAATAATATGCAGCACAGCAGGCATGATTCTGTCAATCGTTATGGAAGCAGTCAGAAACATTTTTTTCGAAAACATCAGTCTGACCTCCTTAATCGAATTTCTTCACCTCTAGAACATTTAAATCCTGTAAGTTTGATATCTTCCGCTGGAATCTGCAGCTGTATCCTTTTACGGACAGGCTGTGATTTCACACGTACATCGATTTCTTATTATGTCCTGATGTACTTAACCGTTCTCCATAAAAAATGCCATGATACATCAGCATCATGGCATTCTGAGCCTAATCAGAAATCAGACAAATAAATCTGATTTCAGGTATGGTTAATAAAATTCAACCTTCTTGCCGTTGGCAAATACATCAAAACTGTCTTTTGAGGTAAGAGTGGTTGAATATATACCGTCCTTTAACGTCATATAACCGTCTTCAACCCACTTATCGAAATAAGGAGACAGCTCATCATTCTTAACACTCTTGAGTAATTTCTGGCTTACTGAATAATTGATTACGATATCGTGCTTATACATTACCATATCAAGATTAGAAGTCTTCAGATCCGCATTAAGAACGGAATCTCCCAGCTCTGTTAAGATATTGTACTTAATATTTGCATTGATGAACTGATCCTTCAGGGCTGAATCCAGCTGATTTCCGCCTTCACCGAAAAGCTTATCCAGATTCTGCTTCTTCAAATCAGAAAAAGTCAAAACAACATCAGTACTCTTAACCTGTATCTTGTCACGAACAGGTTTCTTCTGACCGGCTTCATCCTTTAAAACAGTATCATCGGCAGCAGCGGAATCTGCTTTTTCGCCTGATTCGTCTGTTTCAGTTTCCTCACTTAAATTTCCTGAGGCAGGCTCGGCCATTTCAAAGTCCATATTATTAACTTTATAGCCTAAAGCAAAAGAATTGTCATCCTCTCCCTTGCCGGAATTCTTCAGTGAAAAACCGATTTCCGCATTGTCTGCATTTATAACAATGTAATCATCCAGATTAACATCCACCTTATTAAATCTGAAATTCAGCTCGGTAGGAATTGAGAATACAGTCTGCGAATTTTCAAATTCAAATCCGCCAATCCTGAAGAACTGCTTGCCGCCGCTGGTACAGTTAACGGAATCAACATTTGATTTCTGTACGATAGGCTCTTCTTTATCAAGCAGATAATCCATAAGCTTGGCCTTTTCGCGTGAAATCTGGGCATTGGAGAACTGCATTGAAGAATTTACCTTACCGATATCGCAGACAAGCTCATTGTCATCACTTGTCAGCTGGAACGGTGAATTTTCAAAGGTTACGATACCGGTCTCGGAAGAATAGGCAAAATCAACTGTTCCCTTGTTCTCCGGAGTTTTGGTAATCTTAAACGCGGTATCAAGCACATTGAAAGAACCGGGTTCATAATTTACGGTAAAATCTGAATGGAAACCTGATAAATCAAACCTGGTCTCCATGACAATCTCATATTCTGGAATAGGTACGTTTGGATTATTCTTCTTTACCGTAATCTTATCTTTACGGGTACTGAAGGTTTTCTCAAGATTCTCGTGAGTAACATTTGAATTTTTTGCGGTCAGCTGTTCAATCTTCTTTTCAAAGACACTGTGACCGATAATTCTGGCTCCCACATAGGAACCTACAGCGGCAGTACCTACGGCCGCAGCTGCAACGATTGCAATTTTAGAAACAACTTTCATTGATTTACCCTTGTTTTTATTGTTATTTTTCAGGGATACAGATTTCTGTATCAGTTTTGCGTCTGAAGATTTCAAGTCGTCCTGACCACTTCAGCGTTCCGGTATTCCGTACAGCCGGATCCCCCCCAACAGTTGTCAGATATTAGCATAAAACTGCTTCTTTTAAAAATATTTTATAAACAAATCATAACCATATTGTTAACACAATTACAAACTTATATATAATATTTGTAGCTTAATAACGATAATAATCAGATATTATGGGACTTTTATAAAATTTCACATCCGACGATAATTCTACAGGTCTTTCCACGT
The DNA here is from genome assembly GCF_900115655.1 of Ruminobacter amylophilus. GTDB lineage: Bacteria > Pseudomonadota > Gammaproteobacteria > Enterobacterales > Succinivibrionaceae > Ruminobacter > Ruminobacter amylophilus. The sequence goes on from NZ_FOXF01000001.1 coordinate 81,394, forward strand.
AATCATTAAATCCGAATTCCAGGTAAAAATCCTTTACAAAAAATAAAACCGCATTGAATCAGTTTCCAATGCGGTTCCGTACTTTTCATGTGCTAATGCATGGATTAAACCTTTGCGTCATGCATTTTTGCAATAAGACTCTTGCTTTCCGACATGAAGTAATCTGCCAGCGGACCGAAGAAATCCTTGGTCATTCTGAACTCTTCAATAAAAGCTTCACGATCCCCCTTCTTAAGAAGTTCAATGGCTCGGGAAATCTCACTGCTGTATCTTTCAATGATATCCAGATTTCTCTTGTTTGACAGAATGATGTCGGCATAAAGCACAGGATCCTGGGCAAACAGTCTGCCCACCATCATAAGTTCCATTCTGTAAATTGGAGAACTGAGTTCCATAAGAACGTCAAGATCCGGATTTTCCTTGGCAAGGAACACACCGTAGCTGAATGTGGTGAAATGTCTTAAAGCCTGAATATAACTCATGGCATCATCATGTTCCGCTGCAGAGAACTTCTTGATGCGGGCTCCCCACAGAGTCATCTGATCAAGTACCCATCCGCACTTTTCAGGATAACGGCCTTCCACTGAAATAATCACCTGCTTGGCCATATTGGAAATATCAGGACCGAACATAGGATGAAGTCCCATGACAGGCCCCTGGTGCACGGCCATCATTGATTTCACCGGATTTGTCTTGATTGAAGTAAAATCAGCCAGAACACATTCAGGACTCAGAAGTCCCTGAAGTTTACCGATAACCTCTTCAGTACGATCAATAGGCACACACACAACTACCAGGCCTGCTCCGGCAAAAATTTCACCAGCCCTGTCCCAGTCTCTGTGTCCCATTACTTCAACGGTATAACCTGAACTGCGGAACAGACGGGTAAAAATACTGCCTATACCTCCGCGACCGCCGATAATGACAATTTTTTTAACGGATTCATTAAGACACTTGAACCCCACATCGTTTTCGGCACCGTAGGATTCTCTCATCACGCGTCTTAAAACGTCTTCAGCAAGATCCGGATTCAACCCGAGTTCGGAAGCCTGAGCACGGCGCTTGTCAATAAGACTGCGTTCTCTTTCAGGAACGTATACCGGAGTTCCCTCTTTGCTTTTAATAAGCCCGACCTGCTTCACCAGTTCAAGACGTCTGCGTAAAACCTTTAATAATTCGCTGTCATTCTCATCAATCTGAGTTCTTACCTGATCTAAAGTTAAATTCATATCCAATTATTCGTCTATTTCATCCATGTACTGTTCCAGTTGATCATCGTTTTCTTCTATGGTAGAAGTTGAGTCGGTACCTGAAACAAGTCCTTCATGATACATTAAATAAAAATCTCTTGCCTGACTGTACGGATCCAGTGAGTTTCTTAAAACCTCATCCTGATTCAGAGTTGCCGCACGTTCGTCCACGGCATTGAAGCCCCAGAACACGCCGTCAACCCACCATGGGAAATAGGTAAACGGGAAGTACAGGGTATCTATGGCACTGCCCACATAGCTTCTGTATGTTCCTATTCCGAGCCCCGGTATTACAACATAGGCACCGGAGTCCACTCCCCATTTACCGAGAACGGTATCCATGGTCATACGTTTTCTTTCAAGTCCCATGTATTTCGCCACGTCGATACAGCCGAACAGGCCGATAGTGGAGTTTATACCGAAACGTACCGCGCTTGTACCGCTGTCGAGCGGTCTGGCAACGAGCAGATTGTTTACGGTATTGTTAACCTCTCTTAAATTCTGATATGCGTTTGAGAGACAGACTCGCACCACCTCGGGAACATAATCCACATATGCGACGGAGACCGGTCTTAAGAGATTCTTATCCAGAAAATCATAATTCACTGTCCAGCCGATTTTACGGTTGGGAGTCTCATATACATCGAGGGCATCCCCCGGAAGATACGTGTAACCGTATGTATAGTCTTTATCAATCTTTACTATATTGCGCGGAGTCATAATGCCGACGGATGATCTTGCAGCCTGGGCACTGCCTGAAATAAAACATGCGGCCACTCCCGCTAAAGCTATAAATGAATTCTTTAAAAACCTCATAATAAGGCCTCTGCTTTATTAACAACACATCTGCTATTATACTTTATTTTTTTGCTGTTTAGTCGCATGAACGTCCGGCTGCCGTTAAAAAATATGATACCGCAGCTACAGTTGGCACCTCATATCCGTACTTTGTCACAAACGGTCTGTCAGTCAGAATTACGGCCGGGGCCGGATAAGTGAACCGTCTTTTTCCGAACACCGTAAACTCCCACTCATCAGTCTTATAATTTGTCTAAAAAACAACCAATCTCTCTTTACCTTTTAGCTATAATATTTTAAAATTATAAATATGATTTTTGTGACATGACGCAACAGCACATGCATCTCTTTTGTGTCAGTTCACGATTATTTAAGATTTTGCATTACAGACACTTCACGGTCAGAAAGGATATCAGACCGCTGAATTCCGGGATTAAGGAAAGAAACAGTGTCTCGGTGTATTTCCAAAAAAAAAGGAAAATAATTCAGATTACACCGGTGCATATGATGTTTTGTCTTCATATTTTTAAGGATTAAGTTTATGAAGAGGGTGTTGTACATACTAAAGGACGTTGCCGTAGGGTGCGCCTTTTTTCTGGCCTCTTCCTCAGTAGGCATAGCCGATGAAGGAAGCAGGATCATTACTGATCGTTTCGGAAACGCCATTGGTTCATACCAGACAAACAATGACGGATCCACGGTCTACAAGGATAATCTCGGTCGGGAAATCTCAACGGCGGTACCGAACGAAGACGGAACCTTTACCTTTACTCAGCCGGACAAAGACTCCGATGAGCTGGCATTCAATCATTACCTGACGGAAGATGACCGGAATTCATCCGATTCACGATCCTCCACTGTTTACAGGGATCGCTACGGAAGCCGTGTTGCAAGTTCCAGTACCGATGGAAAAACAGGCAAAACAGTCATCAGAGACCGCTATGGTCAGAAGATCGGTACTTCAACCACCGACAAATCAGGAAAAACAACATACAGAGACAGATACGGAAAGAAAGTCGCAACTTCAACCGTAAACTCCAGCGGACAGACCATTATCAGGGACAGATACGGGAAAAAGATAGGTTCCTCCTCCAAAAACTCCACCGGTCAGACCGTAATAAGAGACAGGTACGGCAACAAGATCGGAACATCAACAACTGATAAAAACGGAAAGACGATCTATCGCGACAAATACGGGAAAAAAGTCGGACAGTCCGAATCCAAAAAATAATTTTTCACCTACAGTCTGAAGTATCCTGCGGCAGATCTGAAAGTTACGGCATCACAGTTTTCAGACTGTCTGTATCTTTCTGACAGGATGTCTGATGACTGTTTTCCATTTTTCCGGAGCTGTTTTTCTCGGATCCGACAGATAAATCTCATGATGCAGTCTCGTATCCGTCATATCATTCACATATCCGTTCTGAGCCAGATATTCATCCATCAGGGCAATGGTGGCAGGTTCATCGTCAAAAGGTCCGAGATGCATCATCTGCACGCACAGTCCTTCGCTTATCGTTATAAATTCAGCTGCGGAACAGTCAGTCTTTTTCCTTTCTGAAGCTGTCCGAACAGCCCATTCAAAATCCTTTTCTGAAACAAAATCAGGAAGTCTTATAACGGAAATCCAGTTGAACGATGATTTGTCGGTAAGATCGACAGCGGCTTTATTATCCTGATACCAGAAGCCTTCAAGCGGCGGAACCGTATATTCAAAAAAACCGTTGATTCTATAGTCTGTTTTGCAGCTCATTCTCAGAGTATAGGCTACGGCATACAGAACACCTATCGCCTGCTGATATGCTCCGTCTTTCTCATTCGGATCGCCTTTTCCTCTGACAGCAATGTAATTTGCCTCAGGCACATTAACAATCTGAGGTTTTTTACCGGGATTGTAGAACTCTTTATATTCCTTCCTGAAATCAAAAACCATAACTACACCGTTAACAATGAAAAAACAGGTAACCCGAACCCGGCACCGTCTGTCCGGTAATGACATGAACATTAAAGTTCAGAAAATGCGGGAGCTGTAAATATCGGAAAAAACACCTGCCGTCAGGATTTTCTGTTACCTTCTTCGGAAAGCTTTATGGCATAGGCAATGGTTTCGGCAATAATGCTGTATACGGCATGATCCCTGCTGCGCTTCTGCTTTTCCTCGGCTCTGTTTATGGGCAGATCAGTATTCGGGTGCATAATGTAACCGAGTTCTGATGACATGGACACGATATCATCGGCTAAACTGTTTTCAGTATTACCTGAACCATTTTCATAATCATCTGCCATAAACCACTCCTGTGTATTACAAATATCCTGAAAAAAACGTGCATATCTTCCATGATACACGGACCTAGACTGACGGCGGATACACCGTTCCCATTCGGCTGTTTACGGAACTAACATTCAGTCCGTGTTTTTCAATACCATCCTTCAGCTGCTGACTGGTACTGTTTATCAGCTGCAGAGTTTCAAACTTTTCTGAAACAAGATTGACTCTTACATCCCTGTCATACAGTTCGATGAGAATCTGAACGGCGCCGAGTTTTTCCAGCTCGAAAAAGAAGTTTATTTTCCAGGTTACTCCTGATTCTCCGCTGAAATGAGAAACATTCATGCCGCCTTCCCTGCCTGACCTGTACAGTGGCGGCAGAGGTATGAATGCGGGAAGTCCGAGTTCATTGCTGAAACCGCTGAGAAGCTGCATCCTTTCTATCTGCTGCAGAGTCAGGAACAGATTTTCCTCAATCCAGTCGCAGTCGCCGCTGAAATCAAGATCTGCATAAGGTTCCGTTGATTTAAACTGAGACACGTCCCTGCCCAGCATTCTGAATCTTATGGAAAGAATCATTGCCGCCCACTGCTGAATAATCCGGCCTCTGCGGCCTTCCGTGGTCAGAGGATTGCCTACAAATCCCAGCCATTCCATCACGTCATTGACGTCACGCAGAGGCTCGGTAATGGTCTGACTCATTGCCCTGGTCATGTTGTGAATTTCCGGAGAAACCATTTTGTTGTCAAGAACCGCATTGAGGGAACTTACCAGTCTGGCCATAGGCACGCTGCGATGATTGATTTCATTAAAATCCGGAGTCTCTTTTCTGCGGGATCTGTTTTTAACCTTCCGGCCTGAAGCAAAAAGATTTCTGATTCTGGCAAAGAATGACTTCCCTGCAGGTTTTTCACTCTCTTTCGCATCATGCTCAGAATATTCATCTGATTCACTCAGGGTATAACCATCATTCTGCTCGAAAGATGATGACGCCGTCGCTCCGGCATCTGAGAATGAAACACTGTCTGATGTCTCTGAATCTTTATTATCGGAAACATAGTCCGTCGTCACATCGGCTGAGACAGTTTCCTCATGCACTGCTTCCTCAATCTGATTTGAGGTAACATGTTCATATTCAGGCATGAAATCATCAGCACCGGCATCCACGATCTCAATTCTGTCGGTAACCTTCTCAGCTTCAACAGGTTCCCTGTTATTCTTTACCCAGGAATAACCGCCTGTCCCGCCGGTTCCCCAGCTGCCGCTTACGTCGTTCCTTCTGCCGTCGTTTCTTTCCGGCTCGATTCTTTCCTGTCCGGCCGCAGTCATCAGGCCGTCAGTTTCAGCTGCACCGTACCTGTCTTCCGCAACGGTTTCAGCAACCTTAAATTCCTCTCCGGAAGACATTTCATTACCGCTGTTATCGTTCAGGATGAAATCAGCCCCGTCATGAGACTGCTCCTCTGCGGTTACCGTTGCTTCATCACGATCATTACAGGCTTCACTCACAAGGCTGTCCGATGCATCAGAAGCATCGGTTTCTTCAGGAGTGCTGAAACCTGACTCAGGTTCTTCAGCAGGCTTTTCCTGTTCACCCGCAACTGTCTCCTGATCAGGATAAACTGTTATATTATCCTGACGGACGGACTCAGCCATTCTTATAAGAACCTGCTGTTCCCTGTTAAGCTCATCAAGATATTCATCCGCTTCATCGTTTTCATCCTGAAAAACAGCAGAAACCGGAGATGTAATGCCGTCAGTGTTTTCCTTAACGACAGACTCTTCAGACGTTTCTGTTTCTCCTGCAGAATCATTCCCCGCCTCTTCGGCCTTCTGAACCGGCTCATCACAGGCTGCGGATTCCTTATCTTCAGAATTTTCATTTTCGGTATTCTCCCTGGCGATGGCTTCACTTAATGAATTCTCGTCAGAAAAAATTCTCATTTCGTCCGTAGTTATGCCGGTACCGGTTAAATCAAGTCCTGACTCGCCGTCGGATACCGGGGTATCGGTCAGGTGACGTTCAGGATTTTCTGATGAGTCATCTGGTTCTGAACCTGCAGCCGGCTGAGAAGCCGTATTTTCGGAATTTATGTATTCAACGTCATTTGCCACCTTCTGAATCAGCTCGTTAACCCTGCGGCTGAGACTTGCATTCTGAGGTGTATCCTGTGATCTGTCTTTCTCGTTACCGCTCAGCTTTTCGCACTGAGCCCTGAATGAATTGAATTCTCCGATGAGATCGATATTCATCTGCGGACGCTGCGCATCGGTGCCATCACCGGCCTGTGAAGCTTCACCGTTTCCGGGAAACAGAACCTTTCTGGAAACATCATCCGCCATGCTTCTTGAAAAATCGTATCTTGACAGGAGTTCTTCATCGTACAGACCGGACATGCCTGTATGTGAATTCTCGCGGAAGAATTTTCTTATTTCATCTTCCGTCAGTCTGTCGGCATCAAAAGTGTCATCCTTTCCGGGAAGATCGGCATCAACTATTTCCCCGTTACCTTCACCGTTTATCAGATTGGCCGACTGAGCGATGGAGGCGGCCCTGCGGATAAGATTATCCACTCTTCTGGCTATGGCCTCGCTTTCCTCATCCTGATATTTTTCCTCTGACGCAAAAAGACCTAGCTTTCCGGTATCTTCAGGTATTTCATCCACGGCATCACGAATGAAATTACGGAGTTCCTGTTCTCTTGCAGCCTGATAAAGAGCGGCTCTGTTATGTGAAATAAGATAGAGAACATTGGGCTGATGTGCCATGATGAATTCAATAACCGCTATGAACAGTCCGCTGAATATCACCTTTCCCTTCACGGTGAGAGAATCATGAGGAACGGAGATATGAAGTTTTTCCAGTCTCTTGACCAGAGCCGGGGTTATGTTGTCAGCAGTAAGAATATTGGCTACGAGTTCACAGAGATAATGCATCAGAGCCATGCCGGGAGCATTGTTTTCCCTGAAAACTCTTGGCAGTGTGGTGCACAGGCTGAAAAACTCATCAGTTGCCGCGTAGCTTTTAACCACATGAAAACGGCTGGTCAGGGTATTTGAAAGGATCTCCACCAGTTCAGAATCGGTGCCTATCAGATCCTTTATCAGGGTAATATAGGTAAAATCATCCGTTCCCGCCGCGGCAGCAAGAGCCGAAACAGGATCTGCAGCCAGAGCGGCAACATAACGCTGAACGCTTTCCTGAGATGCAGCAAGTTCTGCAGGAAGCAGCGGATAATCCTTGGTAAGCGAACTTAAAAAAGCATAAGAGGCGCTTACGTTAATCACCTTTCTGCTGTTTTCAGACAGAACGTCGTATACCTCTTTTTCGCTGAGACTTCCCTGCCCGGAATCACCGGAACCGGCAACTGTTTCCGCCCTGTCCTCCGTAATTTCTGTACTGTTCTTTTTTAAATCTTCTCTCAACATAACCGGCCGTTACGAATTTATATTATTTCCATAACACACTCATGACCAGCAGGTCACGGATTCATATTCTGGTTTTATGGCTTATTTTATTATCTTTTTATGGCAGGCAGCCCTCTGTGAAAAAAACGGACTGCCGAAAAATACTGTACCGTATTTCCGCATTTGTCTGCGGACCGTGTCGGAGGCCGCACCGTTTTACCGTCCCGGACACACAATCGGCTGCTCAGATTTTAACATCACTCTGAAAACAAACATCTTTTTAAATGTTTATTGTGAGGTAATTTAAGACTGACCGCACACTCTCATCAATCATGCCTAGAAGAGAGACCTGATGAAATCCCCCATTCTGTCATCGCTTTCCGTTTCAGTGTTGCAGTATCTTACGTCCTCTTCGTTTATCATATCCTCTCTTACAGGAAGCAGTACGAATCTGGAAACGTCGGTGCAGGTTTCAGGATCCATTATGTAGCTGTCGGCTCCCTCCAGACTGAAGTACGCGTCTGCAATGCCTTCAGGAATGGCAGTTACCAGAGAATGAACTCCTCTGATGCTTAAGAATCTGTCATAAACCGGAAGAGCACCTGTGGCTCCCGTAAGATTGGTTTTGGTGTTGTCATCATTACCTACCCATACGGTTACCAGCTCATCATTATCAAAACCGCTGAACCATGAATCGATGCCGTCATTTGAAGTACCAGTCTTCCCTGCTATAACCGCATTGTACTTTTTCAGGGATCTGGCGGTACCGAATGAGGTTACATTGGTCATACCGTAGATGGTCAGATAAGCGTCGCGGGGATCCAGCACCTGAACCTTGTCGGCCTGACTCTCGCGGTCGTATATGATGTCACTGCCGCGACGAACCACTCTGATCGCCGACAGCTGTCTGTAGGCACCTTCGGTCGCAATGGTGGCGTACATCTGGTTCACCTCTATCGGAGTCAGGGCGAAACTGCCCAGCAGAGTACTCGGAACGGCGTCTATTTCCTGTTCGATTCCTAGCCTGTGAATGGTATCGACCACCTTCTGTACTCCGACATTCATACCCACTCTTACCATTGGCACGTTAAGCGACTTGGCGAAGCCCTGATAAAGAGGAATCCACCCGCTGTAGGTACCGCTGAAGTTCTTCGGGCTCCAGTTCTGACCGTTGCGCATTTTTACGGTTACCGGAGCATCATGAACCATACTGCCGAGATGCCAGCCGTTACTGAACGCCGTCAGATAGGCGGCGGGCTTGACCAGGGAACCGACCTGACGGCGGGCCTTGGTTACACGGTTCATCCCCTGGAACTGCGGATCACTGCTGCCTACCACGGCAAGAATGTCACCGGTTCTCCAGTTGGAAACCACTACCGCACTTTCAAGCTTTTTGGTTCTCTTGGCATTGAGTCTGCCAAGTTCTTCCTTAACAGCGGTGTTGGCGGCAAGCTGCACCTGTGGATCAAGACTGGTAAAAATCACCAGTCCGTTGCTGTCGAGATAGTCATCACCGAGCTTTTTCTTCAGCTCATCCTTAAGAATACTGATGTATCCGGGTACCTTGATGATGGAAAAATTCTTGTCCTTGTCAACAATTCCCAGCGGTTTGGCGACGTAGTACTCATACTGTTTGTCAGTAAGCTTTCCAGCCTGCTTCATCAGGCTGAGCACCAGATTTCTTCTTTTTAGTGCGGCTTCAGGATGTCTGCGCGGATCATACTGGGAAGGACCTTTAACCATGCCTACAAGCAGAGCTACCTGATGCCAGTCCAGTTCGCTTACGGGAATCCCGAAATAGAAGTATGAGGCCAGACCGAAGCCGTAGATGTCCTTATTGGAATGCCCGAGATAGATTTCATTCAGATACATTTCCAGAATCTGGGATTTTTCATATCTGGCATCAACGATAATGGACATGAAAAGCTCTCTTACCTTTCGGTCAAGAGTCTTGTTGCTGCTTAAAAAGTAATTCTTAACCAGCTGCTGTGAGATGGTACTGCCGCCCTGAACCTTGCGACCGGCCCTGATGTTCACGAATATCGCTCTGAGAATCCCCTTGACGCTGATGCCGTGGTGACTGTAGAAATCCCTGTCTTCCACGTATATAAGAGTATCAATGAGTTTCTGCGGCACGTCATCGATGCTTATCAGCAGACGATCTTCCTCTCCGCTTGAGGAAAGACGTTCCAGAAGCACCGGATCCAGCTGAATGATATCAATGTTCTCACCTGTTGCCGCATCGGAAATGGAACTGATTCTGCTGTTTTTGAAAACTATGTGAATGGGACGGGATTCTTCCGGTCCGTAGGAGAAATTGAACGGTCTTCTGATAATGACCATATGCTCCTTGTTTCTGCTGGTTCCGTATTCCCCCGGATTTGCAGGATTGCTCACCTTGCGGTATTTCAAAAGGGTAAGTTCGTGTTCAAGCTGATCGAAGGTAATCTTCTGCTCCACAGTGAGCTCCAGCGGTCTGCTGTATACCACTGCGGGAGTTTTCCATTTCTGTTCCGCATCCAGACTGCTGCTTGAAATCACGACATAATAGTATGCACAGAGAATTGCGAAAATTACAGCAAGTACAAGTCCGAGCTTAAAACCCAGAGCTATCAGTTTACCGATAAATGATTTACTCATGTTTCCTTACACCACTGTTTCGGGAAAGTGCCATCCGCACCGTTCCGAAATTGCTGCTGAAACCCGGCCGTTCCATCCGTTGTCAGATTTCAGAAGTTCTGTTTCGTAAAATCATACTTCCATGTAAATGCTTTGCTTCAGCAGAAACCTATCCCGCCGCACGCGTCCGGGAACCTTCCGAATATCTGCAGTCCGGACACCGTGACTGCAGTGCTGAACCGGGTAAAAATCAATCCTTAATCATTACCCGAAAAATCCTTACAGGTCTCCCCGGCGGAACTGAACTCCGCCGGGGATAAAAAATCAGGTCACATTATATCATTTATGTAAAATTTGTTTACAAAATTAACAGGCTCGCCTCCGGTCGTCCTCGAACCGTCATAAATGATGAATCACTGCCGAAAGACGATGCAGAATGACAATATCCGGCAGATAAAAATTTTTCTAAAACATAACCTGCGTTCAAGTAATAAACATCTGTTTATGCAACATTTGACAAAGATCTATTTTTTTATAAAAAAACATTCAGATATGCATCAAAATGAAAAAAAATAAAGTAATGGTTACCTGCTTTTCCTATAATACGGGATTTGAAAATTACGTTTATGTTGCTTTAAGTGACTGAAAAAACGCCTGTATCATATTTATGGAAAATAAATTGACATAAATCTTTGAATATATCCGACGAGTAATGTATATTCTAAAGAATTTATGTTGGTATGACTTGGGTACATTTATATCCGTGCTGTTTTCCATACGGTTAATTAAAAAGACGGACAATTCAGCACTGATACATCTGCCTTGTGCCTGGAGCAAAGGTATATACATTTTAGGAGAAAGACTATGAGCGACAACAAGAATGATTTAATTGAGCTGAGTCCTCTGGCCATTGCCGGCTTAAAGCCTTATGAAGTGCAGCCCGGCGAAGAATATATGAACGATAAGCAAAAAGCTCATTTCCGCAAGATTCTGGAAAGCTGGCGCGATCAATTGATGAATGAGGTTTCAAACACCGTTGATCACATGAACGATGAAACCACCAACTTCCCTGACGATATCGACCGTGCTGCCCAGGAAGAAGAATTCTCTCTTGAATTAAGAATCAGAGACAGAGAAAGAAAGCTTATCAAGAAGATTGAAAAGACTATCCGCAAGCTTGACTCTGACGATTACGGTTACTGCGACGACTGTGGCGAAGAAATCGGCATTAAGCGTCTTGAAGCCCGCCCTACCGCCGATCTCTGCATCAACTGCAAGCACATCGCTGAAATCAAGGAAAAGCAGGGCGCAAAATAATATATGTCCCCTTATCACGGGCGTTTTGCTCCTTCACCGAGTGGCAGGCTGCACTTTGGTTCACTGGTTGCCGCCACCGGTAGTTATCTTCGTGCCAGAAGCCTTAACGGCTTCTGGCATCTTCGTATTGAAGACATCGACACCACCAGATGCAGACAGGAACACAGTGACAGCATCCTGAGGGATCTTGAACTCCTGGGCTTTGAACATGACGGTCCCGTACTGTATCAGACCGAAAGACTTGATTTTTACAGGGAATGTCTCGACAGGCTCACGGAAAATCATCAGACCTATTACTGCAACTGCACCAGAGCCGACATCCGCAGAATGGGAGGAGTCTACAACGGTCACTGCAGAAATCTGAACCTTCCCGATGCCGTGAACCACAGCGTGCGTCTCAAAAACACCACCTATGTTTCCGAATACCGTGATGAAATCCGGGGAACTGTAAAAAATCCGACATCAGACATTCCCGACATTGTCCTCCGCCGCCGTGACGGTCTCTATGCCTACAATCTTGTCTGCATACTTGATGATCTTGATACCGGCATAACGGAAGTGGTCAGAGGCTCGGATCTGCTCTATGACACCTTCGCCCAGATATCCTTCATAAAGGAGCTGAAGGGAAATGTGCCTGCATACGCGCATCTTCCTCTGGCCATGGAAGATCCTGAACACAAATACTCCAAACAGAATCATGCCGCTCCGATTGACATGGCACATGCGTCAGAGCTTCTGGTAAAGGCCGTAAAATTCTTGGGACAGGACATTCCTGATGAATTTGTGCATGAAAAACCGGCCGACATTTTAAAATATGCCGTAAGCACCTTCTCTCTTGAAAAAATCTCTCCGGACAGCCGAATAGTCTGAACAGTCCTCTAACCGTCAGTAATCAGTTCCATTACACCAAAAAAAAGCCCCGGAATTTCATGCCGAAACTCCGGGGGCGTGCCTGTCATGACAGGCACATGCATGCGTCGGTAATTACTTTTTAACGTTGAAGAGGAAGGTAATTACGTCACCGTCCTGAACAACATAGTCCTTACCTTCAGCTCTCATCTTGCCTGCTTCCTTGGCACCGGCTTCACCGTTGTAGGTGATATAGTCGTCATAGCTGATGGTATTGGCTCTGATGAAGCCCTTTTCAAAGTCGGTGTGAATCTTACCTGCCGCCTTAGGAGCGGTAGCACCTACAGGAATTGTCCATGCACGTACTTCCTTTTCACCAGCGGTGAAGTAGGTATGAAGCTTGAGAAGCTTGTAGCCTGCTCTGATTACACGGTTAAGACCAGGTTCTTCAAGGCCGAGGCTTTCAAGGAATTCCTGACGTTCATCGTCTTCCATTGAAGCGAGGTCTGATTCAACAGCCGCACATACAGGAACAACAACAGCGCCTTCCTTGTCTGCGATAGCCTGAACTTCGTCAAGGTACTTGTTGTTGGTAAAGCCGTCTTCAGCTACGTTTGCAATGTACATTGTAGGCTTCAGGGTAAGGAAGTTGCATTCACGGATTAAGGCCTTTTCCTCATCGGTAAGGTCAAGGGTCAGCAGCTTCTTGCAGTCATTGAGTACAGGAAGACATTTTTCGAGAACCTTTAAGGAAGCCTGGGCATCCTTGTCACCGCCCTTTGCCTTCTTCTCAAGACGATGAATTGCCTTTTCACAGGTATCAAGGTCAGCAAGGGCAAGTTCGGTATTGATGACTTCAATATCTTCTGAAGGATTAATCTTACCGCTTACGTGAATGATGTTCGGATCTTCAAAGCAGCGGACAACATGAGCAATGGCGTCGGTTTCCTTGATGTTCATAAGGAACTTGTTACCTAAACCTTCACCGTTTGACGCACCCTTTACCAGACCGGCGATATCAACGAATTCCATTGCTGTCGGAACAATCTTTAAAGGCTTGTCGATTTTTGCCAGTGCATTGAGTCTCGGATCCGGTACAGGAACTACACCGGTATTTGGTTCAATTGTACAGAACGGAAAATTTGCAGCTTCAATACCAGCCTTGGTTAATGCATTAAACAGTGTTGATTTACCAACGTTAGGTAAACCTACAATACCACAATTAAACCCCATTTATATATACTCCTAAAATTAACGAACTGCCTTGAAGCCATTCAGCTGATTGGTGGCTTTGGCAATATTCTGGGTAAACAGCACACCGATTGAATCCAGAGCAGCCTTCTGAGCCTGTTCTATCAGCTCAGCCTCTGCCTTCGGCGGTTTGCCCAGTACAAAATTAATCATTTCCGCTCTGGTGGCGGGCTTGCCTATACCAATGCGTAATCTGTGAAAATTCTGACAGTTTCCCAGACAGGCGATAATGCTCTTGAGACCGTTGTGACCTCCAGGACCGCCGCCCAGTTTGAACTTTGCCACTCCCGGAGGAATATCCAGCTCATCATGAATAACCAGAATCTCTTCAGGCTTGATTTTGAAGAAATTGGCCAGAGGACCGATACAGTCCCCGCTTTTATTCATGTAGGTAGTCGGGAAAACCAGTCTTACTTCCTGACCTTCAATCATTCCGCGGCCGATTTCACCGTTATACTTGCTGTCAGGTCTGATGCTTATACCGTATTTATCGGCAATCATATTCAGCACGTCAACACCCATGTTGTGTCTGCTGTGCGCATATTCATTGCCCGGATTACCAAGTCCGGCAATCAATCTAATAGTCATGGAATCCTCTGAAAAAACAGGCATAGTCAGTTAATGATCATGCCTGTAAACAAATGAAAAAGCCGAATTATCAGCCTAACTGTACCGGAATGTCCTTACTGGTACGAACGATATCATTCTTTTCGTTAAGGTATACGAGACTTGGCTTGTGATCCTTAACTTCACTCTCATCAAAAATACCGTAGGCACAGATAATAACCTTATCACCGACGGCTGCCATTCTGGCTGCAGCGCCGTTTAAGGAAATCACCTTTGAGCCTCTTTCGGCAGCGATTGCATAGGTATGAAATCTGGCGCCGTTTTCTACAACATAGATATCAATCTGTTCATGCTCTGCAATGCCGGCAGCATCTAAAAGATCCAAATCAATGCCGCAGGAACCTTCGTAGTTTAATACGGAGTGAGTAACCCTGGCCTGATGAAGCTTACCTCTGAGTAAAATCCTTTGCATTTTGTTACCTTACCTTATGCATGGAAAAATGATATTTTTACTAAATAGACTCCCTGCTGATACAGCATCAAATCATTTAATAAAAACATCACACTTCAATATTTATCGATTATAAAAAAAGCACATTCATGGAAAACACCTGTTTTTCCGCCTTAACCTGAGCGTTTTAAGGTTATCTGTCCCCTGAAAACAAAACGGAATTTTCCAAAATTGTGCACATTATATATTAATCGACACTTATAAACAGCTAAAAATTGATTTTTTGACAAATTAAAAAATCATTTTTCCCCTGTTCACGGATATGACAGTCAAAACCGGCCGGAGGTTCATGCTCTTTAAGAACTTCAGCGGGACTCCGATATAAAAATTTTCTAATTCTCATGATAAACTTAAAAGTTTTTATTACCAATTCTTGAAAATAAACTGAGATATAAGCCAAAATGACCATGTCTGTATTATTAACTATTTTCAGACCGGTTTACATGCATAAAACCTGCAGTGAAAGATCAGACTTTTTTAATTCAATGTTAAGAGGACTAATATGGGCAAGTTTGTTATCAGGGAAACCAAAACAGGTGTCAAATTTGATTTGAAAGCCACCAACGGTGAAGTTATTCTTACATCTGAAGTTTATTCAGGAGAAGCAGCCTGCAAAAAGGGCATCGAAAGCGTAAAGAAGAACGCTCCTGCGGCCGCCGTTGAAAATCAGACCGTTGAAGGTTATACCGTTCAGAAGCATCCTAAATTTGAAATCTATGCCGACAAAGCCGGTGAATTCCGTTTCAGACTGAAGGCAACCAACGGTGAAATCATCGGGGTAAGTGAAGGCTACAAAGCCCTTAAGAGTGCGGAAAACGGCATTGCCAGTGTTCAGAAGAACGCACCTGATGCCGAAGTCGTTAAAGAATAATAAAGCTGAGTAATCTCAAAACTCACAATACTGATTATCATTTATTATGAACAGAAAAGCCGGAACCTGAAAAACAGGTACCGGCTTTTTCAGTTACGATATCCAACCGTTAGATCTGTCTGTCTACAACCAGATTGTCAATCAGACGAACCTTGCCGAGATATGCGGAAGCAAGAATAACCACCTTCTTTGAACCGGCGATTTCCGGATTAAGAGTCAGAGCGTCAACAACTGTAATGTCATCGGTTCTGAATCCCTTGTTGTCCAGAAGGTTGCAGGTTTCGTCAACCAGCCTGTTAACTTCATCGAGTGTTTTGGCGGTAACCAGCTTTTCAGCCAGAGCCTTAAGAGACTTGTTAAGAAGCGGAGCAATGGATCTTTCTGCCTGATTGAGAAGATTGTTGCGTGATGAATAGGCGAGACCGTCTTCGTAACGAACGATAGGTACTTCCACAATCTTCAGCTGGAAATTGAGATCCCTTACCATTTCCTTGATTAAGGCAACCTGCTGATAGTCCTTGAGACCGAAACATGCGAAATCAGGCTGAACAATATTGAAGAGCTTGCTCACAACTGTGGCAACACCTCTGAAATGACCTGGTCTTAAAGCACCTTCGAGACTGTTGCATAAATCAGGTACTTCAATATATGACTGGAAGTTAAGTCCCTGAGGATACATGATTTCGGGAGTTGGAGTGAATACGGCGTCAACACCCGCCTTTTCCAGAAGAGCAAGGTCGTTTTCAAGGGTACGCGGATAGCTTTTCAGATCCTCAGCCC
Organism: Ruminobacter amylophilus; assembly: GCF_900115655.1. GTDB lineage: Bacteria > Pseudomonadota > Gammaproteobacteria > Enterobacterales > Succinivibrionaceae > Ruminobacter > Ruminobacter amylophilus. Next base: position 97,884 of record NZ_FOXF01000001.1, read on the forward strand.
TGTCGAACTGCATAGGGTTAACGAATACGCTTACCACTACCCTGTCAGCAACTTTTTTGGCTTCTTCAACAAGAGCGAGATGCCCGCAGTGAAGATTACCCATGGTAGGAACCAGAGCAATGGTCTTAAGTTCCTTCTTAAAGCCTACAACTATATCTCTTATTTCTGTAATACTGTTAGCAACTTTCATAAAGCACTTCTTTTTTTGTATTTTCCGTTCAACAAAAATTTACGGGGCTTTTGACCTGATGTCCCGTCTTATTTAAAACTCTGTTCGTCTGCAGGATACTGACCTGATTCAACCATTGAAATATAAAGTTTTACCGCATCGGTTACATTACCGGTTTCCTTAAGGAAGTTAAAGGCAAACTTAGGAGTGTGTCCCACGGTAAATCCAAGAGCGTCATGCATTACCAGAACCTGACCGTCCGTCTGGTTACCGGCACCGATGCCGATTACCGGAATGCTGAGTTCTGAAGTGATTCTGGCTGCAAGATCCTTTGGCACGCATTCAAGTACAATCATTGAAGCACCTGCATCAGCCACGGCAAAACAGTCATCAATCAGACGCTGCGCCGCATCACCTCTTCCCTGAACCTTGTATCCGCCGAAGACATTCACTGACTGCGGGGTAAGACCGAGGTGACCGCATACGGGAACACCGTTATTGACTAATGTGCGGATGCCGTCCTTAAGGAAAGCGCCGCCTTCAATCTTCACCACATTGGCACCGGCACGCATAAGTTTTGCGGCATTGGCGCACATTGAGGCGGTATCACAGCAGGTCATGAAAGGCATGTCCGCAAGTATAAGGGCATTTGTAACACCGCGTCTTACGCAGGCGGTGTGATAGGCCATGTCATCAATGGTAACGGCCACTGTACTGTCACGTCCCTGAATGGTCATTCCCAGTGAATCACCGATAAGAATCGCACTGATACCGGCCTCATCAAATATACGAGCAAAAGTTGCATCATATGCAGTGATGGTTGCGAATTTCTTGTGTTCATCCTTGAGCTTCTTCAAGGTTGAAACCGTAATACTCATAAAAGCCTCCGTATCAGTTTTTCATTTAGAAACAACTGCAGAACATATACGATTCTGAAAATATTGAACAATAACCGACCCGTGCCGGTTAACGACGCTAAATTATAGCACAGCTGACCGCACAAAAAATCACAGAATTACGCAGAAAACTTTTTAATCGTCAAAGATTATAGCAGGTTATAGTCCCATCCTATATTTGAACCAGGCCTTCAGGGCTCTCTGTTCAGGATGAAGATTCCTGCCGTATCTCTTGTTTTCCATATGAGACAGGCGTCTGATGGCCTTCATGTCAATTTCCGGCAGTTCAGGTACGGTATCCTTAAGCCTTCTGTTTTCGGAATGAGTAAACTCAGGATCAATTTCCAGCAGAGGAATAACCACGAAAGCCCTGTTCAGAATTTCAGGATGAGGGACCTTCAGCTCGTCATCATTAAAGCTCCGATCTCCGTAATAGAGAATATCCAGATCCATGGTTCTCTCGCCCCAGTGACGCAGTCTGAGTCTGTGATGCCTGTTTTCAATATCAAACAGCATGTGCAGCAGCTCATGCGCCTCTCTGGTTGTTTCCAGCTCAACAACGGCATTTATGAAATAATTCTGATCCTGAGGACCTACAGGTCTGGTACTGTACAGAGAACTGCAGGCAGTCACCCTGGTATCAGGAAGTTCATTCAGCTCTTTCAGAGCATCAACCATATGCTGCTTGGAATTACCGAGATTTGATCCCATTCCGACATAAACTTTTACTGCTTCACTCATGTATACGTTATACCCCGTTTTTTGCTGTTATCACCTGCCGGCATCTCATGAGGCCGAAGTGAAATTTTTAATAAGGTTCATGACCTGAGTGAAGTCATGAACGCGTGCGTTTCAGTATACTCTACAACGTGTTCCATATAACAAAACTGATTTGTATTTTCTCAACCTCAGTCAAATTATTCAACAATTGGAACAGGAAAGTACCTGATCGTTAAACATTCAGGATTCTACATCCAGTCTATTGCAGACGGTTTTCTTCCTTTTGATTTTTCAGCTTTTTTCTTGGAGCTTCTTGTTCTGGCCTTCTCACCTTTGGATTTTCTGCGGGATTTCTTCTGTTCCTTTTTAAGGGCCTTTTCCCTTTCAACGGCTTTGGCCATTTCCTTGGCTCGTCTGCTGTTTTTGATTTCCATTTCCTCTATGGCCCGATCAATGTCGGCTTCAGCATTCCTGCCGCCGGATCCGGATTTTCCCCTGCTCCTGCGACGCAGAACGGCCAGTGCGCTCTGAACCTCATAATCCTCCTGCCAGCTGTCACAGGCCTCCTGCAGAGAGTCATCCATGAATGCACGCAGACGCATGAAATCCACGGCGGCTCTGAAGAACTTGTTGGCCAGAACATGATCCGCATTGTCGGCCCCGTCAAGACCACTGTCAAGGTCAGCCTGAAGTCTCCATATTTCCATAATGATTTCCTGAACCATGTTAGGGAAATTGGTAATGGACATCTGTGATGCGATAACCTTTGCTCCAATCAGATCGATCAGAGAACGTTCGGATGAATGCACGAAACCAGGTGCGGTACGCAGCTTGTTCAGCATGCTGTTTACCAGAGGCCAGAGAAGCACTGCATAAAGGAATGCCGGCATGTTCGGTTTACCCTGTCGGTGACGCATGTCGGAACGCTTGAGTGATTCACCGATGAAACCGTTGAAATAATCACTGTTGAACACCACGCCGTGTTCGGTAAGGAACAGCTTCATGATTCCGCTTTCCATCAGAATCTTAAAACTCCTGTAACCATAGCCGGACAGGAAAAACTTGTTCACTTCTTCAAACAGTCTGCTGCTGTTAATATTTCTGATAAGAGAGAAATTTCCCTCAAACCCCTTCATGGTGCGATCGGTAATTCTGAATCCGAGCTTGGCGGCAAAACGGTAGGCTCTGATGATTCTCGCGGGATCCTCATGAATGCGAACCTGCGGATCCCCTATCATATCTATGTTTCCCTTGAGAATATCGTAGTATCCGCCATGGAAATCGTAAATCACGTGGCTCTTCGGAGAATAGTACAGGGCGTTTATACTGTAATCCCTGCGCTTTGAATCTTCTTCAATGCTGTCACCGTAGCTGTTGTCCCTGGTGAGCATACCGGTATCTCCGGCGCTTACCCTGCCGGAATCATTTTCCTCGTTGGATCTGAAGGTGGCCACTTCAATGATGACCTGGGAATCCCTCTGGCCGAACACGCAGTGAACAATCTTGAAACGTCTGCCGATGATTCTTCTCTGACAGTTTTTCACAACCTTGCAGATCTGATTCGGTGTGGCGTTGGTGGTAACGTCAAAATCCTTCGGTTCCTCACCGATAATGAGATCTCTTACTCCGCCGCCTACTATATAAGCCTTGAAGCCGGCCCTGTTCAGCTGGGAAACCACGCTGATGGCTTCAGGAAGAATGGCATTGTTGTCAATAAAATGAGCCTGAATCTGATACAGACATGAACCATCCCTTAAAGCCACATCCTTTCTCTTTTTTGATTCGGCAACAACATCATAGGCATCAGCAACTAAAGACTGACTGACTTTGATTTTACTCAAAATAAACCCCTGCAAATAATTCAAAAAAAAAACAAAAAGACGGAATTTAAGTGACGCGATTACGTAATCACGAAGAATAGAGACAGACAGCTGAACCGCCGGTTACCGCGGTCTGTGAATAACAGACGTGGCTGTTCACAGATAAAAAACGAGGCTTTTACGGCACCTGCTGTTCAGATTTATATCAGACTCATAAAAAAGCAGACAAAGGACAGATGATTCCATCCACCGAAACCGCGGGGACGATACCATTCTGAAAAAGCCGTTATTCCCGTCACCGCCCCGGAACATCTTCCGAAACATGAAAGTCTGCTCACGTTTTAGGCATATACACATGCACAGCGGTACAGAGCTTTCATCAAGACGGGAAAAAAGAGTCTGTTAAGGCCGGATTTAACAACAGCCGTAGGATTCGCATAAGCAAACTTGATAATGTCAGAACATTAACTTTTATATTCTCGTGAAAGTATAAAAGTTAACTTTCTTTTATCCTGCCTGCTGAATGTTTTACTGCGGCTGCAGCCAATCAGTCACCATCTGACTAAAATTCCGTCCGAACGGACAATACCCGTTCGCAAAAAACACGCTCATTCTATCACAATTATTCAAAAAGTAACCTTATTCATACCTTATACATGCAGGTCACAGTCATGTCACTGCCGGATACTTTTGACAAAACATCCGACACCGTCGGCATTTTCGGGACTGTTCATGATAAAAAAAATAATTTTGTTAATCAGGCCGCCCCGGAATTCCGACGTACGCCATTAAGGTTCAGCTCATAATTTATCCAGTCAGAAATATGTCAGTATCGACTTCACGGAACACAAAATAATCAATATTTAAAAAAAACACCTAAAATCAGACAAAAAACAACCAAACTAACCTATTTTGTAAAAATTTAACAAAAAAGTATTGACGAACTGAGAATAAACTTGCATAATGCACCCACTTTTTAGTTAGGTGCTGACAGGCACAGCGAAGGATTAAATGGCTATGTAGCTCAGTTGGTTAGAGCATCGCACTCATAATGCGGGGGTCACCAGTTCGAATCTAGTCATAGCCACCACAATCAGTGATAGGGGTATCGTCAAGCGGTAAGACCCAGGGTTTTGATCCCTGTATGCGCTGGTTCGAATCCAGCTACCCCTGCCACCACAAAACTAAAAATGCATTAAGTTGGGGTATCGCCAAGTGGTAAGGCAGCGGATTCTGATTCCGCCATCCCAAGGTTCGAATCCTTGTACCCCAGCCATAATGGCTACGTAGCTCAGTTGGTTAGAGCATCGCACTCATAATGCGGGGGTCACTAGTTCGATTCTAGTCGTAGCTACCATCTCTTAAGTTGGGGTATCGCCAAGTGGTAAGGCAGCGGATTCTGATTCCGCCATCCCAAGGTTCGAATCCTTGTACCCCAGCCATTCACTTAAAATCCCTTTTATACAGACACGGACTCACCTTAATCGGTTTTACTGTTTATTCCATCAGCTTTATCGGCATTACACTGCCTCTCACTACCGTTTTAAATCTCTACCGTTCTCTGACAGCCGATAATCGTGAATCATCATTATCCTGCCGTTTAATCTTCCCGATACGGAATCACGGTGAACAGAGGAGGTCTTAAACACCCGCCATTAATATCAACGCTTTGACAATAAAGTATGGTAAAATACCCCCTCAAAAATGTTAGCCGGCGAATATTTCCGACTAACCATACCAATTTAGTAGTAATACTTTGATTTCCGGACCATCCATAACTGACATGAATAAATTTTTTATCCAGACCTGGGGCTGTCAGATGAATGAATACGATTCATCACGCCTTATAGACCTAATGATTAACACCGGCTACGAACAGACCGAGGACATCACCGAAGCTGACGTGGTGATTCTGGTTACCTGCGCCATTCGTGAAAAGGCTCAGGACAAGGTGTTTAACCAGCTGTTCAGCTGGCAGCACAAAAAACAGTATAAGGAAGGCGCCGTCATCTGTGTCGGCGGCTGTGTAGCCTCCCAGGAGGGCGAAGCCGTTCTGAAGCGTGCTCCGATGGTAAGCGTCGTATTCGGACCGCAGACCATTCACCGTGTTCCGAACATGGTGGAAAAAGTTGTAAGCACCGGAGAAAGACTGGTGGATGTTTCCTTCCCTGAAGTGGAAAAGTTTGATTTTCTGCCCAGTCCGAAATCCCGCGGTCATGCCACTGCCTTCGTTACCATCATGGAAGGATGTTCAAACTTCTGCAGCTACTGCGTGGTTCCATACACCAGAGGTGCTGAATTCAGCAGAAATCTCAGGGAGATACTGGATGAAATCAGAACCCTTACAGCTCAGGGCGTAAAGGAAATTAATCTCATCGGACAGAACGTAAACTCGTACAACGGCAAAGATGAAGACGGAAACACCGTAACCTTTGCAGAGCTTCTGTACCACGTTGCCGGAATTGAAGGTGTGGAACGAATCAGATTCACCACCTCCAATCCTCATGATTTCACCGATGAGATAATTCAGGCCTTTGCAGATCTGCCTCAGATTGCCAATGCCATCCATCTTCCGGTTCAGAACGGTTCTGACAGAATACTCAAGGCCATGAACCGCAAGTATGACAGAAACAGATACATTGACGTGGTTACCCGTCTCAGACAGGTAAGACCCGATATCTACATCAGCACCGATTTTATCGTAGGTTTTCCGGGAGAAACCGATGAAGACTTCGAACAGACAATGGATCTGATTGAAACCGTAAAATTCGATCAGAGCTTTAGCTTCATCTATTCTCCAAGACCTAACACTCCTGCCGCCAAAATGGAAGACAAGACTCCGCTGATGACCAAAAAGGAAAGACTGTACCGTCTTCAGGCAGCCATCAACAACCAGGCCCAGCAGTACAGCCGCGAAATGCTCGGTTCAGTACAGAAAGTGCTGGTAGACGGTCTATCAGTGCGCGATGCCGAGGAATTAAGCGGCAGAACCGACAACAACCGTACGGTAAACTTCAAGGGCAGTCCTGAACTTATCGGCAGTTTTGTTTACGTAAAGATAACGGATGTTCTCACCCACACCCTGCGCGGTGAGTTAATTGAAGAACAGCAATAATCAGAAAAATGAAAACATCATCTAACAACATGATTACTCTGAAGACCATTCTTGAACCGGTCAGCAGAGATCGTCTGGCAAGTCTGTGCGGACCGCTTGACGATAATTTAAAGCATATTGAACGCCGTCTCGGTGTGCAGATAAGTTACAGAAATGAGAATTTCAGCATTACCGGCACCGAACCGCGCGCCAAAGCCGCAACCAGACTCATTAATGAGCTGTACATTGAAACAGCCCCGGTAAGAGGCAGTAAGGTTCATGATCTTACTCCCGACGAAGTGCATCTTGCCATTTCCGAAGCCAGGGTTCTTGATGATGACTCGGAAGAAAACCAGTCTGCAATCTCAGAAGAGCTAAACGAACTCTACCAGAAGGCTGTTACCATCAAGACCAAGCGCGGTATCGTAAAGCCCCGTTCAGGCAACCAGACTGAATACATCTCCAATATTCTGTCTCATGACATCAGCTTCGGCATCGGACCTGCCGGTACCGGTAAAACCTACCTTGCCGTTGCAGCCGCCGTTGATGCTCTTGAAAAACAGGAAGTAAGACGTATTCTTCTCACCAGACCTGCCGTTGAGGCTGGCGAAAAACTCGGCTTCCTTCCTGGAGATCTGAATCAGAAGGTTGATCCGTATTTAAGACCTTTATATGACGCCCTTTTCGAAATGCTCGGTTTTGAAAAGGTGGAAAAGCTGATGGAGCATCAGATCATTGAAGTTGCCCCTCTCGCATACATGCGCGGACGTACACTCAATGACTCCTTCATCATTCTTGATGAAAGCCAGAACACCACCATCGAACAGATGAAGATGTTCCTGACACGTATCGGTTTCAATTCCAGAGCGGTAATCACCGGGGACATCACCCAGATCGACCTGCCCCGCAACGTCAAGTCCGGTCTCAAGCACGCCATTGAGGTTTTAAGCGAAGTTGATGAAATCAGCTTCAACTTTTTCACCTCAAATGATGTTGTAAGACACCCTATCGTGGCTAAAATAGTCAGAGCCTACGAAAAGTTCGACATGATGCAGAAATCGGAAAAGACTGACAGAAGCGAAAAGGCCGCAAAGAATCCGGCCGGACAGTCTGCCGAAGCCGTAAATGAAACGGCCTCACAGACCGCAGACAATGACAGATAACGCATAAGCGGAGTTATTATGAGTACTGAAACCAATAAAGACGAAGAATATATCGAAGGTCCAATTTCCATAGATCTTCAGTATGCGGTGGATGATCGCAGCAATCTTCCATCAATTGACAGTCTGCTTAAGTATGCGACTGCAGCCATTACCGGATTCAGACCGGAGGCGGAAATCACCATCCGCATCGTTGAACCTGATGAAAGCCATCAGCTGAATCTTGAATACCGCGGCAAGGATCGCCCTACCAACGTACTGTCATTCCCTGCAACCGAAGATGATGACGTATTCTTCTTCGATGATGAGGATGAGGAAGACGGAGACTTTGACGAGAGTCTTCAGGAAGATGAAACCGAAGCTGACGAATCCGCGGAAGAGGAATTCACCACTGACGTGGATCCTGAAGAACTGAAAAACGCCGAAGAGGACGACGAGGATGAACAGAATCCTTTCGACAGCCTTTACATCGGTGACCTGGTTATCTGCCGAGACGTGGTGGAAAGAGAAGCCAGAGAACAGAACAAGCCTCTTGAAGCCCACTGGGCCCATATGGTGGTACACGGATGTCTGCACCTTCTCGGCTTCGACCACATAGATGATGAGGAAGCTGAAGAAATGGAAGGTCATGAAACTGAAATCATGCTTTCCCTGGGTTTTGCAGATCCTTATCAGGAAGATGAATACTAACCTGTTCCTTTTCTGAAAAAATCGGCCGGCGCGACTTGACTGAATCGGCCGTTTTTTTACGCATAAAGTATTCTCAGATCCGTCTTTTCCGCAGAATATCGGGAATTACGGATATAAAAGATAATATTTAAATCAAAACTTTTGAAAAAAATATTAAACGCTGCCCCCATGCTGTTATATAATGGCGGAAGCTTTATATTTCATACTACATGGAGCGGTTCAACCGAAATATATTTATATGAGTAGCGACGATAGCTATCCGCATTCGAAAAACAATCATCACAGACCGGAAAACTGGATAAACCGTATAGGACACATCATCAAGGGTGATCCTGCAGACAAGGAAGATCTGGCAGAAATCATTACCGATGCCGGCGAAAGAGAAATCATTGACGAAGATACCGAAGACATGCTCAAGGGCGTGTTTGAAATATCAGAACTCCGCGTAAGGGACATCATGATTCCGAGATCCCAGATGGTAACCATCAGCGCAGAATATTCAATTGACCGCGCGGCTTCAGAAATCATCAAATCAGGACATTCAAGATACCCGGTCATTCACGAGGACAAGGATCATATTGAAGGAATTCTTCTGGCAAAGGATCTTCTGAAATTCGTTGTCAATCAGGATAAGAATGCCAAGCTGACCGACATCATCCGTCCTGCCGTGGTGGTTCCGGAAAGCAAGCATGTTGACCGCCTGCTCAAGGAATTTCAGCAGTGCCGCTACCACATGGCCATTGTTGTTGATGAATACGGCGGAGTATCAGGACTTGTAACCATCGAGGACATACTTGAACTTATCGTCGGTGAAATCGAGGACGAATACGACAACGACGATGATGAACAGGATGAAATCGTACAGGTGAACGACAACACCTATCATATCGCCAGTCTGACTTCCATTGAAAACTTCAACAGAAAATTCAATACCTCCTACACTGATGACGAATATGACACCATAGGAGGCATGGTGATGCATGCCATCGGTCATCTCCCGGTCAAGGGTGAAACCGTGCACATTGACAATTTCGAATTCAAGATTCTGTCAACCGTAAGACATTCGACAAGTCTGCTGCAGCTCACCATTCATCCTGAAGAGGAAATCTGACGCACCTCCACTTTACATGACAGGATATCACCGGACAGCTGTGATATCCTGTTTTTTATCAGAACGGAATCAGCCGGCAGACTTTTTCCGTCTTGTACTAAACGCCCCCTGTCTATATAATACCGGAATACAGTAATGATAAAGATATATACAGATTTTTAGCGTTTTCAATATGTTTCACATAAACAGCAAATACAAGTTACTCACCGGATGCATTATCAGTGCCCTGGCCGGCTTTGTCACCACTCTGGGTTTTGCACCTGCAGACATGTGGTATTTAAGTCTTGCGGGGATTTTCAGTTTCGGATTTGTCTACGCAGGCAACACCACCCCCCGCCGTTCGGCACTGACTACCCTGATATTCTTCTTTGTCATGCACATGTGCGCAGTATCATGGCTCACCTCAGTCATGACCGGCTATGGAGAAATGTCATACGCGCTGGCTATTGGAGTTCTCATACTCTTCAGTCTCTACCTCTCCCTGTTTCCTACTCTTGCAGGTTATGCGGCCCACAGACTCTGCACCGGCATGCCGACCGTCCGCAATCTGGTTCTTTTCCCTTCCCTTATTGTCCTTGCTGAAATAATCAACAGCGTGCTGTTCACAGGCTTCGGATGGGATCTTCTCGGTTACACCCAGATTGATTCCTTCTTCAGTGCCTACGCTCCTCTAATCGGGGTTCAGGGCATGTCTCTGATTATGCTTATCGTAATCATGGGGGTCGTTTATGCATGCAGACGCAGATATATAGGTCATGCAGTCATCCCTACCGTTCTCATTATATTCGGGCTCAGCATGCAGAACTTTGAATATACCAGAGTGGGCAATCCCGTAAAGGCTGCTCTGATACAGGGAAACGTCAGCACTTCTGTTCACTGGAATCAGGATTCAGTATGGGAAGAACTGGAAATCTACATTCAGGAAATGCGTTCCAATCTCGATACCGAAATCATGGTATGGCCGGAATCAGCCATTCCGGATCTGGAAAACAACATGGAAAAGCTCAAGGTACTGAGCATGCTTGATTATGAAGCCAAATACAATAATATCGGGCTGATTACCGGCATTCAGTACTACGATGTGGCCAAACAGCAGTTTTTCAACAGCATGCTCGGTATTGGAGTCATTGATAAAAAGAAGGAACGTCAGTATACCTTCGGTGAAGGCAACAGATACTATAAACGCCATCTGGTTCCTATCGGCGAATTCGTGCCTTTTGAATGGCTCCTGAGACAGATGGGACCTATTTTCAACATGCCGATGAGCTCTTTTACCAGGGGCAGCGACGTTCAGGAAAACATTATGGTGCAGGATCTCAACGTGGCGTCCGCCATCTGTTATGAAATGGTATATAACAACGAGCTCAGGGATCAGGTGAATGAAAAGTCAAATCTCATCGTTACCGTAAGTAATGACGGATGGTTCAATTATACCGACGCGCCGATGCAGCACCTGTACATTGCAAGACTCAGAGCAAAGGAATTCGGCAAACCGGTTCTCAGAGCCACAAACAACGGTATCACTGCGGTTATTGATCATCAGGGAAACATCGTAAAAACCATCCCGGCAAATATCACTGCAACCCTGAGAGCTGAATTCAGACCTACATACGGTGAAACTCCGTTCTCACGCTTCGGTTCGTCATTCGTATATTTCTACATCGGACTGACACTGCTGCACACCGTTATTGCCAGACTGAGATACAGAAACATGATATCAAACAGACCTTCTCAGCAGATCTAGGCATTCCGGGCATCGTAAAAAAAGGCTGCATATCATAATGATACGCAGCCTTCCGTTTATCGGGAATAAGGGACGTAACCGTCCCTTATTTTTTCTTTAGAATTCAATCGGATTCAGCAGCTGAGGCATACCGTTACGGGTATTGAAATACTCGTCCAGAAGACTCTTGTTTACCTTATGATTATTCAGAAAAGCGGCGATGGCCGGTTTTACGTGAATAGGAGAATAACCTGTTGAATTCAGATCAGATTCATTAGTGGACAGCGGCTGATGAACTTCAATGTAGATACCGCCGTTAGGTTCCTCGGTTACCTTTACCGGTTCATTGATGAACTGAACTCTGGTATTAACCGGAACATTGTTGAACAGATATTCAATATCAGGATCACGCAGACGGATACATCCGTGGCTTACACGCAGACCGATACCGAAATCGGCATTGGTACCGTGAATGGCATACAGGCGTCCCACGTAAAGAGCGTAAAGTCCCATAGGATTGTCCTTGCCGGCAGGAACAACAGCAGGCAGAGGTTCACCCATGGCTGCATATTCGGCTCTGGTCTGAGCAGTCGGAGTCCAGGTAGGTCCGGCCTTCTTGCGTTCAACCTTGGTAATCCAGTCAACAGGAGTATCCTTGCCGAGCTGCCCGATACCTACCGGAAGCACGTCAACCACGCCGTCATGATAGTAATACAGTCTCATTTCAGCCGTGTTGACCACAATGCCTTCGTGCACGGTGTCTGGCAGAATAAGCTGCTGAGGAATAATAATGGTGCTGCCCGGCTTTGGTGAATAAGGATCCACTTTTGGATTGGCTTCAAGCATATTGCTGAAGCCCTGCTGATACTGTGCCGCAATGGCTTCAAGAGAGGTGTTGTTTCCGGGAACCCTGGTAACCAGAACTTCACCGACCAGACGACTGCCGTCCGCAGGAACCTTGTAGGTTACAGCCTGTGCATTAACACATGCGGCAGCAACCGCCATACCGATAAGAGATTTTAACAGTTTCATAAAAAACCTTATTTTAAACTGAGTTTTCTGATAATTCCCAGGCAGTTCAATACCACGCCTCTTAAGAAATTATCCATAACAGCAACCAGAGTAAATGATGAATTCTGCCCCTTTAAAGCTCTGATACGGGAGATATAAAGCTTATCTTCCTTCTTACCGAACTTCACCGGAGTGATTTCCTCATCATCCACAATTTCAACTCCCGGAGCAGCCGCGATGAGCTCCTTGAATTCATCCAGAGAGATGTCTTCCCTGAAGGAAATGTTGAGGCTCAGTGTGTGTCCGTAGAATACGGGAACAACCATGGAGGTCAGATTGATGACATCCGCGGTTTCTCCAAGCACCTGCTTCAGTTCGGCAATCACGTTGTTCTCATGAGTGGTGGTATCGTCATAATTGATGTCACCTACGGCTGTATGAACATTGAAGGCCATCTGGCTCGGGAAAATGCGGGGAGCGATATCTCTCATGTTGAACAGGGAAATTGACTCACGTGCAAGCTCGGCGGTACCGCTGTCACCCACTCCTGAAACAGATTCCATCATTACGGCACTGACCGAACTGATGTCAGCTCTTTCGGAAACAGGCTTGAGAATAAGTGAAAGCATGGTAGCTTCGGAACTCATTGGCACGATGTAATCGGCATCATATACGAAGTCGGTATCGGCATCTGCCAGACCGTCCACGAACAGTCTGCCGTCATTGACGTTAACTTCACCGGCATCGACAACCACCAGACCGTTTTTTCTGGCCTGGGCTACCAGCCTGTCGGCTTCACTGTAGTTACCGGCGATCAGCAGAACCGTTGCGGTTTCAGGTTCGAAATCATCAACCCTGCGGATCTGATAATTCTTACCTCGGTAGCTGATGGCATCATAGTCTTCCGCCGTATATGACAGAGGAATGTAATCAGCAAGTTCAATACCTTCATCTTCCATTGACTCAATGAGAGCCTTACCTACATCAGTATCATAGCCTAACAGTGCAAGTTTAATTTCAGCCATTGTTTTTCCTCAAATAAAAACCAAACAAGGAGAATTGTGTGAGCATTATAACAAATCAGACCGTACATGACCTAACTGAGACAATTTAATTTAAAAAAATTAATGCCATTCCGTAATCTGAATGAGGAACATACCGTCATCACAATCACCGTAAAACGTAAAAAAGCAGGTTCTTCACGGGAATTGTTGGGAATGTAAATATTGAAGAAGGGGCAAAAGTATTCCATTATTTAAGTTACCACACAAAAACAAATAGAGATACCTTAAGCCCCTTAAGACGTATGATACACAGATAAACTCAGGCTGCCAACCATTTACTTTTGATTCAACCAGCTCGACTCCAAAAACTTAAAATACGTTCTATCATTTGTAAGCAACCGCCAGACGTCGGACGTGACATGTCCTTTCTGCAGAAAAAAGAATGTATATGCACATGCCGGACACTCCACTGGAATTAAGGATTTTCCGGATCATCCCAAACACCGGCCAAGTCTGGTTTTTCACTATCACGGATACAAGTGTAGAGAATGCGGACAATATTTTACAGAAGACATACCTGAAAAGATTCCGCATGCCAAAATACATTGGAAAACAGTTAAGAAAATCCATCTGGGAATCATGGATGAATTTCTTAAAAAACGGAAAGAGGAGCGCCTGCGTTCCGGATATAAACCGACATACCTTGCGGTTGATGAATTTGCTTACACAAAGCCTCCATTAACTTTTTTTGATAACATTCCTTATCTGTTAACTTTACTCCGCAATTGGATTCTGTGCCTTCCACGATTTTAAATTCATTTCATCATGATTTGCTCTGACGTCTGGTCTTCAGGCAGACGCCGGAGCAAAGATAAAAAAATCATAGTTTCTTTTGAACAATGGCGACATATCTGTCACACACATCCTGAAAACGTTGCTGGGCCAGACTGATATGCTCATTAATTTCATTCATTCTGACTTTTGCTGCATGAATCATTCTTCTGGAATTTTCAATATGAGAAGGCAGGGTTATCAGACTGTCTGACTTCACGACGAATCAATTCAACACCTTCCGGAAACTTTTCAGACAAGAGCAAAGCAAACTGAGGATCCGCATAATGATAATCGCCCAAAATATGACTGATAAGTCTTTCGCTGAGAATCTTACGTTCTTCGCTTCCAGATATGACAGCATCAGGATGTAACAATACATATTCCAAAGGAATTTTTATGCGAAGACGGTCATGTCCAGCCACAATGAAATACCAGACATTATCGCTGTCATAGAAAAATAAAGAATCAACAAACCAGCCGAGCACACCGTCTTCCGAACTGCTGAAAGACAGTAAATTCTGACGGCAGTTCTCAGTCTCCGGCTCAGCATCAGTCTTTCCCAATTCCGTAATACCTTTTTCAGAAAACAGTTCTTCCACGGATTCAGGTGTGTTATATTTTTCCAGAAGGTCTGAGGCGATTTTTCGGCAACCGTCACCATAAGCATCGTAACCATACTGAACAATACCGTTCTCAAGTTTTCTGGCAATTACAATGAATTCCATTATCCGTATTTTTCCTTTTGTCTGTACATCTATCCTGAAATCCGTAAGCCTATAATGTTCTTCAGGAATATTATCAATTTAGCAGAAATAAAGAGTAGGGATTCTAATGAGAAGCGTACACCTTGCCGTTACCTATCTACTATCTTCTTGGAAACTATGGCATCAGCACACAATAATATTAGTCTATCTGTTTTTTATACTTTGTATTCAGAAATGCGACCGTGTTATTTTTACAAATATTCCCACTCTTTTTAGCCAGTCAGTTTGAATTTTCAGATCGTGTCCGCATTTAACATAGTATTCTAAAAAAGGGGGTGTTCTATTGATGACAAAAAAGCCTTCCGCATTTCCGTGCGGAAGGCTGTCAGATTAATAAGAAAGGTTACTTTTTCTTCCCTATGTCAAAAAGAATTGAGGCAACTTCATCATAGGTGTCCACATAGTTGAAGTTCACTCCTTCCCTTACATAGTCAGGAAGTTCGGCCACATCCTCCCTGTTGGCGTTTGGAACAATCAGATTGCTGATGCCGACGCGCTTGGCGGCGATAACCTTTTCCCTGATACCTCCGATGGCCAGGACATTACCGGTAAGAGAAAGCTCTCCGGTCATGGCGAAGTTTACCTTCGGAGCCCTGTTGAGCACCAGAGACAGAAGCGCACTGGCCATGGTGATGCCCGCGCTCGGTCCGTCCTTAGGTGTGGCGCCTTCAGGAACATGCAGGTGAATGTTGGCCTTTTCGAAATAATTGGCAGGCACGTCACTGCACAGACGGGCGAGATTTGACGCCACATAGCTTAAGGCGATCGATGCCGATTCCTTCATGACATTACCGAGATTACCGGTAAGACTGAAGCCCTTGGCATAGTGATCCACCAGTCTTGCCTCTACAGGCAGTGTGGCTCCTCCCACAGAGGTCCATGCCAGACCGGTAACAATGCCTACGCCGCTTAAGGTCTTTTCCCTTGCAAAAGGAGGAACACCCAGATAGCCGCGAACGTCGGAGGCTTTAACCACAATCTTTTCGCTTTCCTTTTCCACCAGTTTTATCACACCCTTGCGGATGATTTTGGCAATGCTCTTTTCCAGATTGCGCACGCCGGATTCACGGGCGTACTCATCAATGATTTTACGGACTGCGGTATCCTGGAATCTTATTTCCCTGTTTCTGATGCCTGATTTTTCAAGAGCCTTGGGTATCAGATGCTTCTTGGCGATTCTGAACTTCTCCTCGGCAAGATACCCTGACAGGGTTATGGCATCCATACGGTCAAGCAGAGCCGGAGGAATGGTGTCCAGGGAATTGGCTGTACAGATGAACAGGCATTTTGACAGATCAATCTTCACGTCAAGATAATGATCCCTGAAGCCGCAGTTCTGTTCCGGATCCAGAGTTTCCAGCAGTGCACTGCCGGGATCCCCCTGAGTGCTTATTCCCAGCTTGTCTATTTCATCCAGCAGAATAACCGGATTCATGGCCTTTGATTCCTTCAGTGCCTGAACCAGCTTGCCAGGAAGAGCGCCGATGTAGGTTCGTCTGTGTCCCTTGATTTCCGCTTCATCACGCATGCCGCCGAGACTGAATCTGAAAAACGGTCTGTTGAGTGCTCTGGCGACTGAACGGCCGATTGAGGTTTTACCCACGCCCGGAGGTCCTACAAGAAGCATTACCGCACCGTTGAATTCCTGTTTGTAGCTGCCTACCGCCAGAAATTCCAGAATTCTTTCCTTCACGTCGTTCAGACCTTCATGATCCTCCTCGAGAATCTTTCTTGCGTGTCTGATATTGAAATTATCCTTTACGTAAACTCCCCACGGCACGTCAGTAAGCCAGTTGAGATAATCACGGCTTACTGCAAATTCAGGACTTTGCGAATCAAGAAGCTTCATGCGGTTGAGTTCCTCATGGAAGCGATCCAGAATCTCCTTAGGCGGATTGAGATTATCCATCTTGTCCGTAAGTCTGTTTATTTCAGATGTCTTGTCGTCAACCAGAACCCCTAGTTCCTTCTGAATTTCCTTTAACTGTTCCTTCAGGAAGAAATTACGCTGCTTGGCGTTAATCTTTTCGGAAACGGTGTTCTTGATGGTTTTTTCAAGCTTGGTGCTGGCAAGTTCCTTCTGAACCAGAGACAGAGACAGTTTCAGTCGCGGAATAAGATCCACGGTTTCAAGCACCTCAAGAAGTTCGGCTGAGCTTGCCGTGGTGATACTTGCGGCACAGTCGGCAAGAAGAGACGGATCGTTCGGATTGAACCTCAGCAGATACTGCTTGAGTTCCTGATAATACAGAGGATTAATCGGAATCATCTCCTGCATGGTGGAAATAATGGCCATGGCATATGCCTTGACCTCGATTTCCTCCTTGGCATCTCTCGGCGGAAGCTCATCCTCAGGATATGTTGCATCCCCTTCTATCACCTTACTGTTCTTTACGTGAATGTTATCCAGTCTGACACGGGTAAGCCCCTGAATCACAATCTGCAGATCCTCACCGATACGTGCCTGCATGATTCTGACCAGACACCCCATTTTGCCGGTCAGGCTGTCAGCCTTGAATTCCTGTTCAAGTTCACTTTCTGGTCTTACCACGATGGCAAGCACCTTGGATTCGGAATTAACGACCTGACGGATCGTGGCAGCCCACTTGCTGGCAAGCTGAACCGGAATCAGCTCACTCGGCAGGACAGGTCTGTCATAAACCGGAATAACCGCTACCTTCGCTGGTCTCACCTTGTCGGAAACAACGACACTTCCTGAATTCTGTTCAGAATTTTCGGTCTCGTCTTCATGTTCGGTTTCGTTCTCTTTGAGAGAATCGATATCATCATCTTTTTTTCTGGACATACGTACTTTTCCATAAATATAACTACCATGGAATTACGTATGGGCATCTCGATGAAATTTCAAGATACATCACAATTTTTTTGGTAACCGGTATCTGCCTGCGGTAATGATGAGGAGCACGTCTTTATCATAAGGATGTCTCATTTATGAAAAAATATACGTGTCAACCGGAAGATCCGCTTTCAAACGAGAGATTTCACAGAGTTTTTTATACGTAACATATAACTTATTATTGTTCAGATTTCAGGTAATATATATAATTCACAACAACGGAATTTCCGACGCCTGCCGAATGCCATGAATACCTTTTGCGGCAGGACAGGAAACCCCGGACTTATTTAGTACAAGAATATCCCGGATAATGAACATAAAACCGATCCCTGAGGATCCGTAAATCAGGATATTTAACGACCAACGCATTATTCCACATACAGAAAAAGGAGCTGTAGCATGAAATGTCCTTTCTGCAAATCTGAAATCAATGATAATTCCAGATTCTGTCCGAACTGCGGCAAGAACCTTCCTCACAACAGACAGAACACAGACAACAATCAGCAGGATTCCGGTTTTTCCGGTACTGCAGAAAACAGCGGTAATCAGTCAGTAACAGCAGAAAACCCGCAGATCAATCAGGAGCCTGTTTATTCCGACAGATTCAGTCAGGGAGACGCTCAGTTCAGTCAGAACAGTTATCAGTTCAGTCAGAACAACACCAATCCTCAGCTTAACGAGGCTCTCAATGGAATAAACACCATGAACGTGATGCAGATTATCTGCCTGATATCAATGTTCCTTCCGTTTGTGAATGTTCTTAGCCAGATCCTGCTTCTCGTCATCATCATCATGTCTTTCGGGCTGACATCAAAAGTAAGCAATGCATTCCGCAAATTCAACTATGAGCAGTATGCAAGGATATCAGACGGTATTAAAACAAAGTGTGCAGTTATTCTCGTATCCTCAGTGCTTTCAATAGTTGCAGTTTTTGTAGCGTCTGCAGGAATTGGAGCGGAATCCACTGCCGTGACTGTATCAGGAATTCTAATCGCGGTTGTAGCTGCACTTACATCAGCAATGCTCCAGATATACTGCTTCTGCCGTCTCTATACCGTAAAGAACGCTCTGGAATCAATCGCCTTGAATCAGGAACTGCCGCAGAAGCCAAGCTCCGGAACTGTTATCTGGGTATGTGTTATAGCGGTTATTTTCTTCCTTATGATTGTCATCGGAGGAATACTTGCCGCTATCGCACTGCCTGCATATGCAAGCTACATGAAGAGAGCTAGATTTACCGAAGTAACTACGATTGTTGACGCTGTTAAACGACAGGCTGAACTCTGTGCCTTCGAGTTCGACTATACAAATCTTGAAGGAAACTGTGACAATACCAGACAGGCTGCCGAAGGCTCAGGCTGGGCACTGTATTCTCCACATGATTATGCAACAAAATACGTTGAATCAGTTGAGGTCGTTTCCTTAAATGCTGAACGCGCAAGATCAGGTAAACCTGAAATACATATCACTGCCACTACAACCCGTTCAGGTTTCGGAGGCAGAAAATCAGGGATCTCAGTAGTCGGCAAAGTTGTCAACAAAGACATCGACTGGTCAGTAGATTATTCCAATTCTCCGTGCAAAACGGATAAGCTCTGCTAATCTGCCTATAAACAAGTGCCGTTTTTCAGAATGACACTGTTCTGAAAGTCTGCATGACTGTCCTGAAAAGGAGCTTCAGTATCGTTAAAGTCTTATCACGATTACTTGAAGCTCCTTTTTATTTTTCTGCAGAATTTACCGTAATCTGCAGTCATTGAATCAGCATCTTCCGATAATCACGATCAGCGTATCCGAAAGTCATATAAGGATTCCGACAGACCGTTTGTCTTTAACGGATGCAGATATTTTGTATCCAGTTTCATATTGACAAAAAATTATAAACAACCTTAAAATATACTAAACTGATTGGTTTTATAGGTATAATTTTTTCAACGCTCTGCAGAAGCCCCATCCTCATTCAAAAAAACTTCTGCGGAAAGCTTGAGCCGAAGCTGAAATGACGCCGGAAAACGAGGCTGCGGACACGACAATCAGTGCATGCTGTCGAGATAAATCACCATCTTCCCCCAGTGTCGCTGAGCCCCCCGGGGGAAGATGTTTCCACAGTCGCACAGAATACCGTTTCGTACCGTTTTTACACGTCATATGAATTCAGCAGAATCAGTATATGTCGTATTTTACTGTTTCCGCCGAATCATCACTCTGTCCCGAATAACAAAAACAACAACAATTACAGCTAAACAGAATTACTGACAGGATGGCATAAGATTTTACCATTTAACGGAGAATATCAGACCTTACCGGAACTACACATCAGGAGATATTTAAATGGCAAAGGGTGTTAACTACGCCTTACTTAAAAAAGGCGGATTCATGCGACAGAAGCAGAAAGGCTACTTTTCTCTGCGTCTGCAGGTGGTGGGAGGAAATCTTACCGCCGAAAACATAAGAACGGTATCCGAAGTAGCGGAACAGTACGGTCACGGCTACGTGCACATGACCAGCCGTCAGGGTATTGAAATTCCATTCATTTACGTAGACGACATCGAGGAAGTAAAAGACAAACTTGCCGCGGGCGGAGTTCATCCCGGGGTATGCGGCCCGCGCGTAAGAACCGTCACGGCATGTCAGGGTAACGCAGTCTGTCCGAGCGGATGTATCGACACATCCACCCTAGCAAGAGAACTCAGTGAAAGATATTTCGGCAGAGAGCTTCCCCATAAATTCAAGTTCGGTGTTACCGGCTGCGTAAACAACTGCCTCAAGGCTGAAGAAAACGACTTCGGCGTAAAGGGCGGCATGATTGTTTCATTTGACAGGGAAAAATGCATCAACTGCAAGGTATGTACAAAGGCATGCCGTGAAGGAGCCCTCTCCTTCAGTGAAGAGGAGAAAATCACCAAGCAGGAGTCTCTGTGCAACAACTGCGGCAGATGCGTAAAGTCCTGTCCTGCCGAGGCCTGGACCGGCGAACCTGGATACATTGTTTCCTTCGGCGGTCTGTTCGGCAACAGAATCTTCCGAGGTGAAAACCTGCTTCCGATTATCAGGGACAAGGAAACACTGTTCAGAATTGCCGACGCCACCATTGACTACTTTGCAACTCATGCAAAACCGAGCGAACGCTTCAGAACGACTCTGGAAAGACTCGGCATAGATGAATTCAAAAAGGTTATTGAGGAGGCTTACAATGGCTGATATACATGCTGATCACGATCTCGACATAACCGATGTTGTCTGTCCGAACACTTTCGTCAAGGCCAAAGTGGTTCTCGAAGAACTTGATGACGGGGAAATTCTGGCAATCCGTATGAATGACGGAGAACCTGTTCAGAACGTACCGCGCTCCATTAAGGATGACGGCCACAAAATACTCGGTCTGAACGATAACGGTGACGGTACCTATACCCTCTATGTAAGGAAGGTAGAGGAATAGTCCCCTGATACAGACGGAAATTCCGGTTTAGCGGCTGGAATTTCCGGATGAAAAAAGTCAACAGAAAAAGTAATTGCAGAAAGATAATAGTATAATAAGCAGTCAGCTGATGGCATGAACAGCGCCATGTTCATGAAATCAGCCGGACATTTTTTCCGACAGCCAGAGCCCATTTAAATTTATGAACACCCTACCAGTATACTGCTTCGGCATTTCATACAGAACGGCAGATGAACGGATCCGCAGCAGGATTTCCGTTGCTCCGGCAGATATTCCCGAGCTGGTAAAAAAATTTACCGGGGAAACCGAAATTGACGGTGCCGTAGTGCTGTCGACCTGTAACAGAACAGAAATTTATTTCACGGACAGGGAACCTGAATCCGTTTCCGGTGAAAGCGAAAAGAATGAAAGAATTCAGAACATCTTCAGCAGACTTGACTCCATACTCTGCGGCTTCACCAATACGGACATTCACGAAATGCGACGTTACCTGAGATACTATTCAGGCATCAGCGCCGTTGAACATCTTCTGAAGGTTGCCACCAGTCTTGATTCCCTGAATCTCGGGGAAAATGAAATCCTCGGTCAGCTGAACAGAGCCTACGCTCTGGCTCACAATGCGGGCTTTACAGATTTCTACCTGAATCAGATGTTTCAGCAGGCTCAGCACTATGCAAAGAAAATCAGGGAAAGAGCGGGATTCGGCAATACCGCCGTATCCTACAGCACTCTGGTGTGCAATGAAATCAGCTCCTTCATTTCCGCGACCGGCATTACCTCACCGGACATCATGCTGATAGGAGCCACCGGACAGCTCGGCTCAACCATTCTTAAAACTCTGAAAAACAGAAATTTCGGAGAAATAACGGTGACATCTAGAAATCATCAGGATTCCGGTGAACAGTTGTGCGGAAACGAAAAGACCATACCCTACGGCGAACGCTACGGACATCTTAGAACCACCGACGTGCTGATAAGCGTTACCTCATCACCGCATTACACCGTTACCTACAATGAATGCCTTCGGGAACTGGCCTCCGGAAAACCGTACCTGTTCATAGATCTGTGCGTGCCGCGCGACATTGATCCGGATCTGGGTAAAACAGACGGACTGACACTGCGTGATTTTTCATATTTTGCCGAAATCATCGAGAAGCACCGCAGACTGAGATCCTCAAAAGCAGTTGAGGTTGCCGGCGATGTCAGAACCGGAGCCATGAAAATACATAACTACATATCGGAAAAAATCAGAAGAAGAAAATCCGGACGGATTGCCTCGGCATACGTTATGGAAAACAGATGCGGTTCTCATGCCTCAGTACTGAACGGTCATACAGGTTCATCATTCACCGGCCAGCAGCAGACAGAGGTGTAGAATGCCCTTTTTTCCCATATTCATAAATCTCGACGGATACAGAATCCTTATTGTGGGAGGAGGCCATGTTGCCTGCAGAAAGGCGCAGCAGCTTGCCGAATATACCCGAAACATTACCGCGGTCTCCCCCGTGTTCACCGGGGATTTTCAGAAGCTTAAAGATCGGATATCCCTGAAACAGAGAGCCTTCTCTTACGACGATCTCCTGAATGCCGATCTGGTGATAGCGGCAACCGATGACGGAGAACTTAACAGCGGAATCTATCGCAGATGTCATGAATCAGGCATACCCGTGAACGTGGTGGACTGTCCTGAAAACTGTGATTTCTACTTTCCTGCCCTGGTGAAAAGAGACGACCTGGTTATAGGGATAACCTCTTCAGGCAGCGCTCCGGGAGTCTCCGGTACCCTCAGAAAAATACTTGATGACAGACTGCCGCGTCATGCGGGAGAATTACTGTCGGAAATAGGAAAACTCAGAAAGAAAATTCTTGCCGAAGGCGGAAGACCGGCGGAAAATCAGGAATACAGCGCTCTCATCGAGCATTTTGCAGAAGAAATTGAAGGTGTTTTCAAGTGACGGAAATAAAAATCGGCACCAGGGGCAGCAGACTTGCCCTTATCCAGACGGAAATGGTAATCAGACGTCTGCAGCAGGAACTGTCAGCAGGTTCTGACCTTTCATTTCATCCCGTAACCTTCACCACTAGAGGAGAAATATTCGGCAGTGTCCCTCTCAGTTCCATAGGCGGACGAGGTGTTTTTTCCGGAGAAATTGAAGAGGCACTGGTTGCAAGGAAAGTTGATCTGGCCGTGCACAGCGCCAAGGATCTACCTTCCGAAGTGCATCCTGACACCGTACTTCTGGCCGTTATTCCGAGAGAGGATCCCTCAGACGTTCTCATCATGCCGAAGGATCGGGACAGCGACATTCCTGAAATCATCGGTACCGGAAGTCCCCGCAGGGAATTTCTCATAAAGAAAATATATCCGGAAGCCGAGTGCAGACTCCTTCGAGGCAACGTGCCCACCAGACTGGAAAAGCTCCGCAGCGGCGAATATGACGCCATAATTCTCGCCGAAGCCGGAATAAAAAGACTCGGTCTTGACCGTGAGGAATGTTTTGACTACATAAAACTTCCACCGGATTCATTCATACCGGCCGGAGGTCAGGGAATCATCGCCCTGCAGGTTCGAAGGGATCACAGGCTGTTCACCTTCCTCGAAAAACTGGTTCACCGCAGAACCCAGACGGCACTTGATGCCGAAAGACTGGTACTCCGGAAAATCAGTGCCGGCTGTCATGAAGCCGCCGGAGTCTATGCCTTCAGCCCCGACACACCTGCGGAAAACAGCGATAAGCTCATGATTAAGTACTTTCTGTTCCGCGACGGCAGACTGTTCTCTGACAGTATCTCAGGCGATCCGGAAAGATACGCGGATCTTGCTGACAGTCTTCTCAAATCATATTCCGATACCACGTCCCCGGAGGAAAGAACATGACAGGAAAGGTATATCTCATCGGCGCTGGTCCCGGAAGCAGCGACCTGGTAACAGGCCGTGGGCTCAGCCTGCTGCAGAAGGCGGACGTCGTCCTCTATGACTATCTCATTTCCTATCATCTTCTGTGTCAGTGCCGCAGCGACGCCCTGCTCATTCCGGTAGGCAAGAGAGCCGGCCACCACAGTCTTCCCCAGGAGGAAATCAGCCGGGAAATAGGAAGAATGGCGGAAAAGCATGACATTGTCGTGCGCCTTAAAGGCGGCGATCCCTTTGTATTCGGCCGCGGCGGTGAAGAGATTCAGTATCTGCAGGAACACGGAATCCCCTTCGAAACGGTTCCCGGCGTAACCTCAGCCATAGCTGCTCTGTCATCCGCAGGTATTCCGGTAACCCACCGCGGACTGGCACGCAGTTTTCACGTAATCACCGGCAGCACAAAAGACGGCTGTGAGATCAGGGATCTGGCTCTCTACGCAAAAATGGAAGGCACGCTGATTTTCATGATGTCACATCATAAGATTCCGGAAATTGCCGCCGGACTTACGGAGTACGGCATGGATTCGGATACCCCCTGCGCCATAGTCAGCTCGGGTACATACGTTACCGAAAGACGTGTCAACGCGACTCTCGGGACCGTGGCAGAAGTAATGAAGACCGAGGCTCCTGAACCTCCTGCCGTATTTGTGGTGGGCGAAACCGCCGCTCTTGACATGAGATGCGGCTATGATTCTCTCAGCGGCTGCCGTGTGGGCATTACCGGTTCCACGTCTTTCACCACCAGAATGACGGAGCTGCTCAGGGACAATGGTGCCAGAGTACTTCCGCTGCCTAATCTCAGCATCTCCCCAATCGGACTTTCCGGACCGGAACTTGAAGACATAATCAGTCATGAATGGCTGGTTTTCACCAGTGCCAACGGCGTTGCCGTATTCTTTGACGAACTGACGTCTCACGGTATCGACATCAGATCCCTTGCCGGATGCAGAGTGGCAGCCGTGGGCTCCGGTACCGAAAGCGAGCTCGGAAAACACGGTCTTTTTGCCGATCTGGTTCCGGATGAATACTCGGTTGATGCCCTGGCGACTGTTCTCAGGGATCGGATTCTGTCAGACTGCGGAGGTCATCCGGAGAATGTCAGGGTTGCCGCCCTGCGTTCAACCATGGGCTCGAAATGCCTTGACCGCTGTCTTGCCGAAGCAGGCATCGGATTTTCCGACTACCAGTTGTACAGGCCTCTGTTGCAGAACCTTACAGAAAAAAACGATGAAAAGGCAGAAGACGGTTCCCTGTCTCCGGCAAGAACACTTTCCGACGACAGATATCCTGAATACAGTCCCGTGCTTGACTATCTGGTGTTCGGCAGTTCCTCCGGGGTACGCAACTTCATGCCTTATCTCTCAAAGGTAAGGATTGCCGGAGCCCTTGTGGCCATCGGTACGGTAACAGCAGGGGAAATCGGAAAAATCATGGACAGGGACGAAAAACTTAATACAATACCAGTGCTTACGGCAGAAAAATTTTCTGCATCGGGCATACTTGAAACCTTAAGAAAGGACTGGAGAAAATCCCGTCCTTCAGATGAATAACACTCATGGAGTGCAGTTAAATGCGTAACAGATTAAGAAGGCTGAGACAGAATCCCGTCATCAGAAAAATGGTTCGCGAAAACAGTGTGGACACTGATGATCTCATTTATCCCGTTTTCGTTGCCGACGGAGAAAACATCAGAAACCCGGTAAACTCAATGCCGGGAATATTCCAGTACTCACTGGACAGGCTTTCTGAAATAATGGACAGGGTAAAGGCCCTGAAAATTCCGGCAGTACTGCTGTTCGGCATTCCCCTCACCAAGGACGAATGCGGTTCCTCCTCCACGGGAGATCATTCCATAGTCTACAGAGCCGTAAGCTTCATCAGACAGAACTACCCGGACATCACGATCATTGCCGACGTATGCCTGTGCGAATACACCTCCCACGGACACTGCGGACTTATCAGCGGCAACAGGATTCTCAATGACGAAACACTGCCTTATCTTGCCTCCATGGCCGTAACCGCAGCCAGAGCCGGAGCTCACATTGTGGCTCCGAGCGACATGATGGACGGCCGCGTGGGCTTTATCCGTGACAGTCTTGACCGTGAAGGATTCAAGGACGTGATGATTATGTCCTACAGTGCAAAATTCGCCTCATCCTACTACGGACCGTTCAGGGATGCCGCCGGATCCGCTCCTAAATTCGGGGACAGAAAATCTTATCAGATGGATCCTGCCAACGGTCGCGAGGCGATAAGGGAAATAGCTTCGGACATTGAGGAAGGAGCTGATTTCATCATGGTAAAACCGGCTCTCGCCTACCTTGACCTCGTAAAAGAGGCCAGGGAGAGATTTCTTCTTCCGGTGGTAACCTATAACGTAAGCGGTGAGTACTCAATGGTAAAAGCTGCAGCTCAGGCGGGCTACATCGATGAAAAACGAATAGTGATGGAAAATCTCATTTCCATGAAAAGAGCCGGTGCCGATCTTATCATCACCTACCATGCGCTGGATGTGGCGGAATGGCTCAGCGAATCAGACAATTAACCGGAATACAGATATGCATGAAGAAAAATCAGCAGGCCTGTTCAGGGCCTCGGCGGAATACATTCCCGGCGGAGTAAACAGTCCGGTGCGGGCCTACCGCAGCGTAAACCGCATTCCGAGATTCATAGATAAGGCCAGAGGTTCAAAAATCTATGACGTCGACGGCAATGAATACATTGATTACGTATGTTCATGGGGACCGGCCATTATGGGACATGCCCATGAATCAGTACTTAAGGCTGTACATGACGCCGTTGAAAACGGACTCAGCTTCGGTGCCCCGACCGAAAAGGAACTGAAGCTTGCCAGACTCGTAAACGGCATCATGCCGCACATCGAATCCCTGCGTCTTGTCAATTCAGGTACCGAAGCGGTAATGAGCGCCATAAGACTTGCCAGAGGCTATACCGGTAAAAACAGAATCATCAAATTCAGAGGCTGTTACCACGGCCACAGTGACGCCATGCTGGTCAAGGCCGGTTCAGGCGGAATCACCACCGGAGTTCCTGACAGCATCGGAGTCCCGGCCGCCGTGGTGGCCGATACCATGATTGCCGAATACAACGACATCGGATCGGTTGAAAGACTGTTTGAGGCGGCCGGCAATGAAATCGCCGCGGTAATAGTGGAACCGGTGGCAGCCAATATGGGCGTGGTGCCTCCGGCTCCGGGATTTCTGCAGGCTTTAAGGGACATTACATCCAGAAACGGCACCCTGCTGATTTTTGACGAGGTAATAACCGGATTCAGAATAGCACTTGGCGGTGCCTCAGAGCGCTACGGAGTTATTCCTGATCTGGTGACTCTCGGCAAAATCATCGGAGGAGGCATGCCTATAGGAGCCTACGGCGGCAGAAGGGAAATCATGGAAATGGTATCACCTTCAGGAAAGGTTTATCAGGCGGGAACTCTGGCGGGAAACCCGGTGGCAACCGCAGCCGGCATCGCCACTCTGTCATGGCTTCGTGACAACCGTGATATCTACGAGGAACTTGAGGAAAACGGCGCAAAAATCGAGGAAGCTCTTAAGAAGCGATTCGGTGACAGCGCATCGGTCAACCGCACCGGATCGCTGCTGAGCGTTTTCTTCACTTCAGGGAAAGTAACCGACTATGACGGAGCCACCTCCTCAGATACCGAAAGATTCAGCAGATTCTTCAGTTACATGCTGGACAACGGAGTGTATCTTGCTCCGTCCCAGTATGAGGCATGGTTCATCTCCGCGGCTCATTCCGGCGAAGACATCGATAAAACCTGCAGGCTTATTGAAGACTATCAGGAAAACTAAATCAATCATATCCCGGAACCATACTGCTTTCCGGGATTTTTTTACCCGTAATACAGAATGCCTGCAGACGTTTTTTCAGGCGATGAAGGCAGATCGCCATAATTTATACGTTAAGAACAAAATTTTTTTTGCTTAAATTACATCAATTCCCTACAGATCCGATACCTGTTGATACTCATGAGTTTATGAGTAAATCAAATAAACTTCACATTAAAAAACATCGCTGATTCCAGCGAAAAACCACTTGCAGAAAAAAATTTATGTAAATCAGGCTGTTGACAAAAATGTGAGGCAAGTATAAAATTCACATTACCTACTAAACAGATAGGTTATATATTATTAAATAAACATAAACAACGATGCCGTCGGCTATTCACGGCATCGGATTAACTAAACAAATAAACACAAAACAACAGACAATCGGGAGATATCATTATGAGTATCATCAGTAGACGTTTAAGTTCAAGATTTTTATCAGGCGCTCTTACATTAGCAGTTTCAGGCGTTATTTCTCTTGCAGGTTCAGCCGCCTTTGCAGATGATGAAGTGGAAATCACCAACGTGTCATACGATCCGACCAGAGAACTGTACAAAGCATATAATCAGGTATTCACTGACTACTACAAGAAAGCCAAGGGCATAACCGTTAACGTGACCCAGTCACACGGCGGTTCAGGCAAACAGGCTCTTGAAGTGGCAAACGGTCTGGAAGCCGACGTGGTAACACTGGCTCTTGAAGGCGACGTTGATGCGGTACAGAAAGCAGGTCTCATCAAGAAGGATTACGTAAAGGACTTCCCTCTCGACAGCTCTCCTTACACTTCAACCATCGTATTCCTTGTTCGCAGCGGCAATCCGAAGAACATCAAGGACTGGGACGATCTTGTACGCGACGACGTTAAAATCGTAACTCCTAATCCTAAGACTTCAGGCGGTGCCCGCTGGAACTACCTCGCAGCCTGGTCATTCTTTGAAGATGCGGGTCAGAGCGAACAGCAGATTATCGAAAGCATCAGAAAGCTTTACAGCAACGTAGTTGTTCTCGACTCAGGCGCACGCGGTTCAACCACCAGCTTCGTGGAAAACAAGCAGGGTGACGTGCTGATTTCATGGGAAAACGAAGCATTTCTTTCCATCGCCGAATATCCAGGTCAGTATGAAATCGTAGTACCTTCAAAGTCCATTCTGTGCCAGCCTACCGTAGCCATCGTTGATGAAGTCGTAGACCAGCGCGGAACCAGACAGGTTGCCAAGGATTATCTTGACTATCTCTACTCAGACGACGCACAGCGAGTTGAAGCCAAGTGGTACTACCGTCCGTCAAACGAAAAGATTCTCAAGGAATTCTCATCAGCATCCGATTCCAATGTAATCAAGCAGATTCCTGAAGACGGCAAGTGGATTATCACCAACGTCAAGCTTACCAACATCGCCCACTTCGGCGGCTGGAAGAAAACTATTGAAAAGCACTTTGCCAACGGTGCCCTCTTCGATTCCATCTATGAGAAAAAATAATTCTGCATCGTAAACCCAGATACACGCAAATATCTGTTATCCGTGAAGTGAATCAGCATCAGTGCTGATTCACTTCTGAAGATCTTTAACCCGGGTTTTTCAGGAGCATTCACGATACAGACGCAGGTAAAACAGCAGAAAACACGGAAATGTGTATCGGGTTTACGGCAGAGCTTCGGTTAAGCTGACTGCTCAATATCCCCGGGAGGGACTCATGTCAAAAAAAACAAAAAGCGTTATTCCAGGATTCGGTATCTCCTTCGGAATCAGCGTCTCCATTCTCAGTCTGATAGTGGTTATTCCCCTGTGCTCTCTGATTGTGTATTCATCTCAGCTTAGCATTTCGGATTTTTGGGAAATCATCACCAGACCGCGAGTTATCGCAAGCTACAGGGTCAGTCTTGTTACCTCGTTCACCGCTTCGGTAATCAATGCCGTAATGGGGCTTATCATGGCATGGGTGCTGGTGCGATACGAATTTCCGGGAAAAAGAATTCTTGACGGCATGATTGAACTGCCGTTCGCCCTGCCTACGGCCGTAGCCGGTATTTCACTGGCACACCTTACCGTTTCAGCAGGTCCGGTCGGTTCATTTTTTGCAAAATTCGGTATCGATATCGCCTATACGAACATCGGTATCACCGTAGCCATGGTATTCATCGGCATTCCTTTCGTGGTCCGCAGCATCCAGCCGGTGCTGGAAAAGGTTGAGGGCGAATATGAGGAAGCCGCATTCATCATGGGAGCCGGCCGCTTTGAAACCTTCTACAGGGTTGTTCTTCCTGAAATCAGGCCGGCTTTAATTGCTGGATTCACCATGGCCTTTGCCCGCTGTCTCGGCGAGTACGGCAGCGTGGTGTTCATCGCCGGCAACAAGCCTTATGAAACTGAAATCGCACCTTTAATGATTATGGGAGAACTTCAGGAATTTGATTATCCTGCAGCCACATCCGTAGCTCTTACCATGCTGCTCATGGCATTCGTCATTCTCTTTGTAAATGCCGTATTCCAGAGCAGGGCTTCAGCAATAATCAGCGGTATCAAATAACGTTTGGAGTAAACATCATGAAAAGAGAAGATCCGAAAATAGTTAAAGCGGTGCTCATCGGCATAACCACGGTTTTTCTTACGGTGATGCTGGTTCTGCCGCTGATCTACGTTATCTATACCGCCTTCCGTTCAGGTCTTGACGCCTTTATCGCGGCGGTAACCGACAAATACGCCCTGCATTCCATCTACCTGACGGTGATTGTTACCCTGATGGCTGTGGCTGTAAACATCGTATTCGGTCTCTATACCGCCTGGGCACTTACCAAATTCTCCTTCAGGGGGAAAAAGTTTCTGTCGACTCTCATAGATCTGCCGCTTACGGTATCTCCAATCATCGCAGGTCTCATATTCGTGCTGACCTTCGGCAGACAGAGCTTTCTCTATCCATATCTCAATGAATGGGGAATAAAGATAATCTTCGCGGTTCCGGGCATCGTTCTGGCAACCGTGTTTGTAACCTTCCCGTTCATCTCAAGGGAAATCATTCCGGTGCTGAACGCTCAGGGAAGAGACGAAGAGGAGGCGGCGGCGCTTATGGGAGCCGGTGCGTTTCAGATATTCAGACAGATTACCTTCCCTCACATCAAGTGGGCTTTCATGTACGGCGTGGTTCTCTGCTCCGCACGAGCCATGGGTGAATTCGGTGCGGTATCCGTTCTGTCAGGACATCTGAGAGGCAAAACCAACACCATGCCACTTTACATAGAAATCCTGTATCAGGGATACGACTTTACGGGGGCATTTGCGGTTTCATCAATACTGGTGGTAATGGCGATACTGATTCTGATTGCCAGAAACCTTCTGGAACACCGCAGCAAAAACAAATTTTTAAAGTAAACAGATTTTCAAGAATAACGGGAGGCTGAAGTAAGCTGTGAATTCAGAAGAACAACAATGACGAGCCGGTTCTCTGAATTCACAGTCTGACATCAGGAAGCTCATGACAGATATCAAAAACAGCAAATTAACCGACAGTGCCGCAGCCGGTGCTGAAACCGAAAAAAAACTTCAGGCGTCTGATTCAGCCAGACAGCCTTACGTGGAACTCCGCCATATCAATAAAAGCTTTGGTGACTTTCAGGCATCAAACGATGTAAGCTTCACCGTGGAAAAAGGCAGTCTTGTAGGACTTCTGGGACCAAGCGGCAGTGGCAAGACCACCATTCTGAGAATACTGGCCGGTCTGGAAACCGCCGATTCCGGTGAAATCTACATCAACGGCAAGCTTGTGAACAACATTCCGGCCAACAAGAGAGGTATCGGATTTGTATTCCAGAGCTATGCCCTCTTCCGCTACATGACCGTATTCGACAATATCGCCTTCGGTCTCAGAACCAAGAAGGTACCTAAGGATGAAATAGAGGAAAAGGTAAACAGCCTCATTGATCTCGTCGGACTTACCGGTCTCAACAAGCGCTATCCGACCCAGCTTTCAGGTGGTCAGAGACAGCGTGTGGCCTTTGCCAGAGCTCTGGCAACCGAACCGTCTCTCCTGCTCCTTGACGAACCGTTCGCGGCCATTGACGCCAAGGTGCGCAAGGAACTCCGCAGCTGGCTCAAGGATCTCATTCAGCGCGTGGGTATTACCAGCATTTTCGTAACCCATGACCAGAGTGAAGCCATTGAAGTGGCAGACCAGATCATCATTACAAACCACGGTCACGTAGAGCGTTCAGGCTCCCCTATCGAAATCTACAGCAATCCTGAATCCTCATTTGTGACCAAGTTCATCGGTCAGCCGACGATTATTGACAACCCGGGTATTTTCAAGGGTTTCTCAAAAATCAGGGAAACAAAATCAACCGCCGTGCTCCGTCCTGAATTCATCAGCGTAACCAAGCTGAACGAACCGTTCCGCTATCAGATAACCTCTGAAACCGGAATCGTGGAAAAGTCATTCTTCAGGGGCGGAGACTTTGAACTGAAGGTAAGAGTCAACGATCAGCTTCTGACCGTAAACCGACCTATCACTCAGGAACGAATCGTTCCCGGAGAAGAGGTCAGAATATTCATAAGAAGCCTCTATCTTCTGGACGGGGATAAAGCCGTTACGGTACTGAACGACAGTCTAACCAACACCGATTCAACATACATAATCTAATGTTTACAGGTAAGTAACAATGAGCCTCAAAGAAGAAAGAATTGATACCGATCTGCTGATTGTCGGGGGAGGCACCGCCGGATGCTATGCGGCATACATCCTCTCCGGACTTAATCCGGATATCAGAATCACCATAGCGGAAAAAGCCAACATCAAAAGATCCGGATGTCTTGCGGCCGGGGTGAACGCCCTTAACGCCTACATTACCGAAGGTCACGTGCCTGAGGATTACGTAGCCTACGCAGCCGGAGATGCTGAAGGGATTGTGAGAGAGGATCTTCTCCTTTCCATGTCCAGGGAGCTTAACAGCGTAACTCACGATCTCGAGTCTCTCGGTCTGGTTATTCTCAAGGATAAAAACGGAAAATACGTTTCCCGCGGCTGGCGCAACATCAAAATCAACGGGGAAAACATCAAACCGATTCTTGCCAGAGCTGCAGCCGGGAAAAATGTCAGAATCATCAACAACGTGAACATTACAGATCTGCTGTGGACAGATTCTGAAAACAGACGCACGGTAAGAGGAGCCATGGGGTTTGACGTGCTTTCGCAGAAGGCCTACAGATTCAGAGCCCTGGCCGTACTCATCGCCACAGGCGGTGCTTCCGGTCTGTATCGTCCGAACAATCCGGGATTCTCAAGACACAAAATGTGGTATCCGCCGTTCAATACCGGAGCGGGATATGCCATGGGAATCAGAGCCGGAGCCGAGATGACCACCTTCGAAATGCGCTTCATTGCCCTGCGCTGCAAGGATACCATTGCCCCTACCGGAACAATCGCCCAGGGGGTCGGAGCAAAACAGCTTAATTCCAGAAACGAAATCTACGAACAGAAATACGGTCTGAAAACTTCAGAACGTCTCTGGGGCACCGTAACGGAAAACGCCCTGGGAAACGGTCCCTGTTTTCTGAAAACCGAAGGAATTGACGAAAAAGCCGAAAGCGACCTCTTCCGCGCCTATCTGAACATGGCTCCTTCCCAGACTCTCAAATGGGTGGAAAACGGCACCGGACCTGCCCGCGAAAACGTGGAAATCGAAGGTACTGAACCTTATATCGTAGGCGGTCACACCGCAAGCGGCTACTGGGTGGACGACAGTCGCCGTACATCAGTTATAGGACTGTATGCCGCAGGTGACGTGGCAGGCGGAGCCCCTCAGAAATACGTGACCGGA
This sequence comes from Ruminobacter amylophilus, assembly GCF_900115655.1. GTDB lineage: Bacteria > Pseudomonadota > Gammaproteobacteria > Enterobacterales > Succinivibrionaceae > Ruminobacter > Ruminobacter amylophilus. The sequence goes on from NZ_FOXF01000001.1 coordinate 131,766, forward strand.
GCTCTTGCCGAAGCAAAGATTGCAGCTCAGAGCATCAATGCCTATCTGAATTCATTAAAAGCAGATGACAATGCCTTATCAGCAGGCTTCCCGGACGAAGATGCCGATGCCGTTGTCGCCGCTTACGAAAAGCACCTTTCCCCTGGATCCTCAGCCTTTTCCGTAGAGGAGATAGAGGAAGCGATGCAGAAGATTATGGATCAGTATGCAGGAGGCATCAGTACTGGATACAGATATTCTCTTGCCGGCCTGAAACTCGCCTCTGAAAAGATATCAAGACTCGTACCTCTTTCAGAAAACATCAGGGCGGCTTCAACCTATGAACTGATGCAGATCTACGAGGTAAAGGAAAGACTTACCGTATGTCAGGCTCTTATCGCCCATCTTGAGGCCAGAAAGGAAACCAGATGGCATTCATTCCAGGAAAACGCGGATTTTCCTGACAGGAATGAAAACTTTGAAAAGTACGTGAATTCCCGCTATGAAAACGGAAAATTCCGCATCATCCTCCGTCCACTGATACATGCAGGAGAAAGATATGAGCATCAGAATTGATAAAAGCAAATGTACAGGCTGCGGAGCCTGCACCAGGGTATGTCCCGGCAACCTTCTGCAGCTCACTGAGGAAAAGGACGGCAAAAAAAGCAGCATCCGCTGTTCCCGTGACTGCTGGGGCTGCTGCTCATGCATCAAGGAATGCCGTTTTCAGGCGCTTCAGTTCTTTCTGGGAGCCGACATTGGCGGACAGGGAGCCGTCATGACATTCAAAAAGGCAGGCGGACTCAATGAATGGGAAATCACCCTGCCTGCTGGCGAAAAGAAGACCATTGCGGTGGATCCGAAAAACGCCAATCAGTACTGACCTATGCCTGCGGACGAAAACAGTACTTTCTCCGCAGACGGAAATAACAGACAAACCGTCGACCGTATTAAAAAACGGCTTGAAAACAAATACGGATACTGTATCCGGCTAAATTACAAGGAGTGCTAAAATGCAAGACCTGGCCCATCTGGACAAACTGGAAGCCGAAGCAATATACATCATAAGAGAAGTGGCTGCCGAATGCGAAAAGCCTGTTATGCTCTATTCAATCGGAAAGGATAGTTCCGTTTTAATGCACCTTGCATTAAAAGCCTTCTATCCTGAAAAACCACCATTCCCTTTTCTGCATGTGGACACCACATGGAAGTTCAGGGAAATGATCAAGTTCAGAGATGAAACCGCAGCCAAGAACGGCATTCAGCTTCTGGTTTACACCAATCAGGACGGTGTGGCCAGAGGCATCAATCCGTTCGATCACGGCTCGGCATACACCGACATCATGAAAACCCAGGCATTAAAGCAGGCTCTGGCTAAATACGGTTTTACCGCGGCTTTCGGCGGTGCAAGACGTGATGAGGAAAAGTCCCGCGCCAAGGAAAGAATCTTCTCCTTCCGCAACAGGGACAACGCCTGGAATCCGAAAAACCAGCGTCCTGAAATGTGGAAGCTGTACAACACCAAGATCGAAAAGGGAGAAAGCATCAGAGTATTCCCTATCTCTAACTGGACTGAAAGCGACATCTGGCAGTACATCAAAAGGGAAAAAATCGACATTGTTCCGCTTTATTTCGCAGATACCAGACCTGTCGTTGAAAGAGACGGCAACCTGATAATGGTTGACGACGACCGTCTGAAGCTTCGTCCGGGAGAACAGATCGAATACCGCAGGGTAAGATTCCGTACTCTGGGCTGCTATCCTCTTACCGGGGCCATGGAATCAGACGCCACGACTCTGGATGAAATCATAAGGGAAACAAACGAAGCCAAGGTATCGGAAAGAAGCAGCCGTGTTATCGACCACGAAGCTCAGGGCAGCATGGAAAAGAGAAAAAGAGAGGGATATTTCTAAAATGACTGAATTAACGAGATATGAAAGACCGCTGCTGAAATTCATTACCTGCGGCAGCGTTGATGACGGTAAATCAACCCTTATCGGTAATATTCTGTACAACTCAAGACTTCTTTACAGTGACCAGATTGAATCTCTTAAGACTGAATCCCTTAACGGTTCATGCGACGGTGAACTTGACTACTCCCTGCTCCTTGACGGTCTGCTGGCGGAACGTGAACAGGGCATAACCATTGATGTGGCCTACCGTTATTTCTCCACCCAGAAAAGAAGCTTCATCGTGGCCGACACCCCGGGTCACGAGGAATACACCCGCAACATGGCGGTCGGCGCCTCATTTGCGGATCTCGCAATCATTCTCATCGATGCGTCAAAGGGGGTACTGGTTCAGACCAGACGTCATGCCAGAATCTGTGCCCTGATGGGTATCCGTCACTTTGTTTTCGCGGTCAACAAAATGGATCTCATCGGCTTTGATGAAAAGAGATTCAACGATATTTCCGCAGACATTGCCAAACTCAGAGACGAACTCTCCCTTCAGGAATACACGGTGATCCCGCTTTCCGCCAAGGCAGGCGACAATGTCATCAGCAGATCACAGCATACCCCGTGGTATGACGGAAAATCACTTATCGAATATCTTGAGGACACCGATACCTCCAAGGATAATGAGGAAACCGGCTTCTACCTGCCGGTTCAGAGAGTGTGCCGTCCGAACCAGTTCTTCAGAGGTTTCCAGGGACAGATTGAATCAGGTGAACTTCACGTGGGCGACGAGCTGACCGTTCTTCCAACAGGTGAATCAGCCAGTGTTAAGCAGATATTCTCAGGCTTTGATGAAGTTGAACAGGCCGGTCGCGGCATGCCCGTAACCGTGTCTCTTGACCGTGAGGTTGACGTCTCAAGAGGCTCCGTGTTTACCAGGGCGAAATCAGATGATTCCATTCAGGTGGCCCGTGAAATCACAGGTACCGTACTGTGGACCGATGATGAGAAATTCAGCTTCCACAAGGACTACCTGATTAAACTCGGCACCAGCCAGATTTACGCTCAGGTCAAATCCATCGAGTATACCGTTGACGTCAACACCGGAGAACACGTCGTAACAGATGAGCTCTCCAAGAATGAAATCGCGGTATGCCGCATTTCATTCATTGACTCGGTTGCAGTAAGTGAATTCAGCCGACACAGAGCACTCGGGGAATTCATTCTCATCGACCGCGTTACCAACATGACCGCGGCATGCGGTATCGTGAATACGGTAAACGACAGTGACGACAGTCAGGAATACACTCCGCAGAATGTCCGCCGTCACCTTCTGAGACAGAAATCAGCCGTGTTCAACTTCGGCGGCAGCGGCAGCACCGCAGGTCAGGAAACTCTCGAGAAACTTGCCGGAGAAGTGGAACAGAAGCTTCTGCAGCAGGGCCGACTGGTTTACTATTACCGAAATGCCGGCACTGGAGCCGCAGGCGAAGTGATAAAGGCTCTGACTGAATCAGGCATCATTGTTCTCACGGTGAAGTTTTCTTCGGAAAGTGCGGACGGCGTGAAGGATCTGGATCCGGCTCTGGAAAATACCGGAACCGACAGCATCGTCAAGTTCATTGCCGAACAGACTGCTGAAGAAAGCAGGTAATTCAGACAGGAAGCGTCCCGAAAAATGACTTTCGGGACATCACGCCGAAAGACCGGGATACCTCATGGTATAGTATGCCGGTCTTTCATTCTGCGGACAGATATCATGATTCATGCTGTCTTATGAGCCGGTGATTCACACACCGTAGAACAGAATATCCGCATTTCCCTCACCAAGCAGGCGGAACTCGTATGACAGCCCCGAATCAGCCGCAATCCGCGCCAGCTCATTCTTTTCCTCCTCTCTTATGAAGTCAGCAAGTTCCGGATAACCCAGTTCTGTGAAGATTTCAGCATATATGCAGCTGCGGATTTCAAACACGGTAATCTTTCCGCCGTTCCCGTCAGTATCAGTGCGGCTGCCAAGCTTTAGGAAACCGCACTGCTGATTACGTTCCATCATGGCCTTAAAATAGATCAGTATTCCCTTTCCTCCATCCCTGAATGAAGCGAAGGTTTCCGGTCTAGGAAGAAACCAGCACATTTCACTGCTGCCGGACGTCATGAACATCTGTCTGTACAGTCTTAAGGCTTCAGCCTTTCCGAGTTTTTCTCCGGCGAGTGAATAACCTGCGGCAAACATGCTCAGATCCCTGACCAGAGCCCCGTATTCTTTCCCTCTGTTCACATAGGTTCTCAGCTTATAACCGTATTTTTTCCACCTGAACAGTACTCTTGCGGCAAACAGACATGTTCCGAAAAATGAACATGAAGACCTTATTTTCCGCCACAGTTCCGAAGAATACAGAATATCGGTCTGAACAGAACTCATCCGGGGATGAATCTTTACTGTATACCAGTTTTCACAGAAATGTCTGAGTGTCTCTACACGAGAGGCATCCCTTTCGAGCCATCCCCATTCATCAAATTTTCTGCTTTTGACCTCCTGAACACTCTTCCAGAAGAAATTTCGCTTTCTCAGGGCTTCTTTCACCGCCGCGGCACTTTCAGCCGAAAGCAGTTCAACCATGTATACCCCCGGCTCCTCGTTCAATCTGCCTGAAATCACACAGTCAGCCACTGAAACAGCCATGGCTGCGGTAAGATCGTACGACGAAACATCGCCGAAAAGCACAATTCCCTTTTCCGGACAGTCATCGGGATAGACGACAATCTGATTGTCCGGATCGGCCTTCGGGCTGTTTCTGCACCTGAGCCCGCTTTTATAGAACACCGAGGCCAGAACATCACTGAACCTTCCCTTACGGTTTATCAGAGCTATCATCCTTGCCAGATAAACCGGGAACCCCTCCATGGTACAGCGGATGTCATAAGTATTTACGCATGCCCGGCCTGACCTGTATCTTTCTGACGACAGAGAATATATTTCCGGAGTACTGTACGGAACCGTCGTAAGGGACTTCTTCTTTCCGAAAAATCTGAAACCGGAGTTTTCATCGTTCCATGGATTCCTGACAACCTCGACTTTTCCGTCACGATAGACCGGTATGTCGTTTACCAGATTGTCCAGCATGGCGTACGGACTGCTCGGTCCGCCTCCGTAAGCGGTTCCCATGCAGATTCTGGTTCGATATACTCCCTTTTCCGACAGTCCGCCTTCCGAAACCTCCCTCAGCATAAGAGAGGATATTCCTGGGGACATTCCCATGCCGGAATATATTCTTACCCCCTTTGCCCTGGCCTTTTCATGTAAACCGAGAACCTTTACGGCCGTCGTTGCCGAATCATTGATGTCAATCACGTCGGTTCCGGCCTCAATGCAAAGCTCAAGAACCGCCGGAAGCAGTTTTTCCATAGGTCCGCAGGCGACAATCACCAGAGAAAACTCTCTGAATGTTTCCGGAGATACCGCACCGTCAAGATCTATGCGGATAAATCTGCAGCGTCCCGATTCTTCAGGTGGTGTTCTGCCAGCCACCGCAATATCCAGCTCCGGATACGTCGAAGCCAGATACTTCAGAATTGTTCTGCCTGTTTCTCCGTGGCCGCCGACAATCAGTACCGAGCCGACCTTTTTAACCGCAGAGCCATTCCCTTCGTTCAAAGAAAGACTGTCATAATTCATGAATTCACCGCCTCTTCAATAACTGTTAATTTTCATATGAGTCCTGCAGGCAGGAAAATATTCCCTCCCGGCTGAGATTATCAATGACATATTCCGCAGGAATCGCCTCATGCATTGAATACCCCGCCGGCTTTATCTCATGAGTCAGCATGTATACCGCATTCATGCCTAACACCATTCCTGATGCCCTGTAGGTATCATCGGCAGTAAGCACTCCCTTCACAGTTTTTCCGTTTTCAAGAATCAGCCTGCAGTGAATGCCGTAATAAGGCGGATATTTAAGTCCGTCCCTGGCCGAAGCCTTAACCAGGGATTCGGCCCCCCTGATAATCCCTTTTTCTGTTCCGTACCTTTTCAGAAGCATTGAAATCATCAGACTGACCCCGGCCCTTCTGCCTATATTTGCACCGGAAACAACTGCGTTTTCTATATTTTCTGCTTTGATGAGTCTGGCCATTTCCTCTGAATACATGCTCATTCCCGCAACGGTTCCCACCGGTTCAGGGAAACGTACCTTCACCATTGCTCCAATGAGCCCGGTACGGACGATTTTTCCGGATTCAATACGGCAGAAACCGCGGTTTTCACCGAAACCGCCGAGACTCGATACAATATCAACAGCTGAACTGAAACTCCACGTATCCCTGCCCGCATAAAACACCTCTATCGACTTTACGGGGGAATGTCCGCCGTACCTGTGAATAAGATACTGGGGATAGGAACCGCTGAGTCCCGGAAGGAGACCGGAATTAACCACAACAGGAGCATGAATCTGATTTTCCAGATTCAGCCTGTTCAGGTGTTTTAAGGCGGGATCATATCCGGACACGTCAATCAGTGCCACCCCGTGACGCACGCATGCATCGATAATGAAACTGCCGACCGTATGCGAAGGACCGACGCATGAGACTGCGAGATCAGTTCCTTCAAGAAGCCTGTCAAGCGTATCCCCGCAGGTTATATCAGCCTGTACGTTTTTCACTGAAGACCGGCAGGAACACAGTCTTTCCGTATCAATTACGGTTTTTCTGGTAACCACCGTAAGTTCGACAGCCGCATGATCAAGCAGATACCTGATGGCCGTTTCACCGACTCTGCCCGATCCTCCCAAAAACAGAACCTTTTTCATAATCATCCTCAGAAATAATATTTAAAACCAAACTCGGCATAGTCATTGCCGTCATATGAACGGTAAATGGAAGATGAGGAGCCTCCGCCGATCCAGAATCCCCTGAGACTTACCGTGAGACTGTCGCTGACGGCATACTCGGAATATACTTCAAGAGTATGTTCTCTTCCTCTCCCCCACAGAGCGTTCACACCGGCATTCAGGGAATCGTTAAAATACTTCTGGCTGAGAGAGGCTGTCATGCCGAAGTCATCTTCGGCATGAAGATAATGATCACTGAAGAACTGGAAATTGGCGTAGATATCAAAGTCAAAATTACGATCCCATCCGACTATCACCTGATGAAGATCGGAGTAGTAAAGACCTCCGCTCCTGTCGTAGACCGGGGCATCGGCAGTCATTGAAAGCTCAGCTCTTAAGGTACTGCTCCCGAGGGACATGGCTCCGTTTACCCCTGCCGTCCGGGAACGTACCGGTTCCAGCAGAAACATGTTTCCGCCACGGTACTTTACGCACGGGAGATCGGAAAATCCGGAATAGTACGAAGCTCCGAAGTCAAAACCCGTCATGTATTTGACATAACGCACTCCCCATTCAACCTTTCGCGGATTCATATGTTCGGTAAGGGAGAGCTGTCCGGAATCAGCCATACTCCTCAGGTTATGAACGTATTCCGGCTCCCATGGACTTCCGTATTCCGCCATCTGTCTGTCCTTGCCGAACGGCAGCAGGACTCCCTCCAGATTTCCCAGCGCGGAAGACTGTTCCACTCTTGCAAGCCATGCCGGCCATTTAAAGACGGTACGGCCGTTCGCAAGAGGATCCTTCATGTACGTGGCATTAATCATATCAACGGTACTTCTGCCGTCGTTGACTCCCCATGAAAGCCTCATTTTTCCCAGACTTACCACCGTACCGTTCATTCCGGCCGATGAACCGTTGATTTTTGCGTACAGTTCGTACAGCGTGGCTCTGAAACGGCGGTCGTACTTTCTGACTGACTCGTCATAGTCAAAAAAACCGTTGACATAAAGGGAACTCCATTCAGTTTCATAAAGAAACGAGGAATTAAGACGGAGTCTTGAGGACAGAAAATCATCGTGCCGGATGAATTTTCTCATTCTGGCCTCAATGGAATTGGTGAATCTGAAATTATATGATGACGTCGAATCCTCTCCGTCTTCGCTCCCGTCGGTGAGATCAAAGGAAAACGGATCTTCGGCATGAGCCGTGCCAGACAGCAGCAGGGCCCACACAAGCAGACATAATTTTTTCATCTGTGCATACTTAAAAAAGAGTGTATTCAGTACGGTGAACTTTTCTGAAATCTCCTAACGCCGTCAGGCGCCGGAGATTTTAAATCAGGATAACGGAGGCATGACAGCCGCGGCAGCCGTGAAGCTACCTTTTAAGATTGCTGTGTTCGAATATTGATGAATCCACACCCTGATTATAGGAAACATCCGTATACTGCATGAGAGTTCGTGAATTCTTTCCCTCCTCCTGCATTATCATTTTTCCTGCCGACCAGATTCCGGCTATCTGCCTGAAATCTCCCGCCAGCATGGTTTTAAGCAGACGGTCATGAGTATCGTAATATTCTATTTTCACCGGAAGATGATATTCACAGTCAACATATACAACCCTGCGGCCGTATCCGGTTTCTGCCGCTTTTTCCTCAATTGCCGAGGATTCGATAACCCACACCCTGCGGTTATTTACCGTATCCTCGCGCAGAAATTCGTGCCTGTCGGCATCAACACTGCGGTATTCAATATCTTCAAGAGCGAAACTGCTGCGCATGAAGGAGCTTTTTTTGCCGCCTCCGCTGATGCGTCTAACCATGTTCTCTGAAGGGAAAAACACCCACAGGTCATCATCCTTTTTCACATCCTCATGTGTCCATGAAAGAAACTGTGAATCCTGAATATCGGCCGGAGAACTGAAGCGGATCAGCGAACGGCGTTCCTCACCGCTGTGCATGGACCACATTTCCATTCTGCGCACCAGCTTCTGCTTTCCCCTTTCAATAACCATTACGGCATTTCTGTGCATATCCTTACTGCTGTCGGCTTCATTTACCATTACCGCTATGTCCCGTCCGCTCAGGCCTGTACTTTCTGCTGACAGATCCGCAGACATCAGAGAGGCCATAATCAGTCCGGCGCCTAGCATTATTCTTTTCATTGTTTTCTCCTGAACGGGATGATGAAAAATTTAAAGTCTTTAATAAAAGTCCGTCATCTGACTGCCCGGAAATTCATACGGATTATCCTCAAAATCCACATTATTTTCAGATCTCAGTCAGCTGACGGACTACACATCTAAGAGATATCAACAAGACACTGCTACATTATCATGATTGTTAGCTTATGTTAACAGGAATTAGCATTAACTAACAAAAATTATCACAAACGGAGATAACATGCCGTCTTATCTCATGCAGCTTCGGCTCCAATCTGTGACAGACGCTTCTTATCCACCTTGCCGACGGCGGTAAGAGGCCATCTGTCAATAAACACCAGCTGATCCGGCAGCTTGTACAGGGCGAGACCGTTATTCATGAGGAAATCTCTGACTTCATTGAGCTTAACCTCCTCACCAATGGCAAAGGCGCATATTCTTTCCCCGAGAACCTCGTCCTTTACGGGAACCACGGCACATGATTCGATACACGGATGTTTAAGAAGCAGGGTTTCAACTTCCGCAGCGGCAATCTTTTCACCGGCTCGGTTTATCTGCTCCTTGATTCTTCCAACCACTTCAAAATTACCGTCTTCCCTGAGTCGTACAAGATCCCCCATGCGGTAATATCCGTCCACCGTGAACGCTCCCTTGTTTCTGTCACCCGCGCGATAATATTCATGAATGGTATACGGTCCCTTTACAATAAGTTCCCCTGTCTGTCCCTCCGGTACATCCCTTTCCTCATCATCCACAATACGGCAGACGTCATACTCTGATATAGGTCTTCCCTGGGAATGCAGTACCGCACTGTCCGGATCATCCGGTCTGGTACAGCAGATAAGACCTTCAGCTGTTCCGAACACCTGCTGCAGTCTGCAGCCGAACCGCTTCATAATGAATTCCGCATCTGAAGGATCCAGTCTGGCTCCACCCACCTGCAGAAGTTTCAGACTGGAAAGATCAGGCTCGTCCCATTCAACGGCCTCGGCCCATAATCTGGCAAGTGTCGGCACCATGGCCGTAATGGTCACCCCGTGTCTGGCAATAAGCTCAAATCCTTCATCAAAGCTTCCGGATCCGGCAATCACGATTTTTCCGCCTCTGCTTAAAACCCCGAAAATTCCGGGACATGACAGTGAAAAATTATGCGCGGTCGGAAGAATGTTCAGATAAACACTGTCCCCGTCCATCCCGGTGATTGACGCCATGGTACGATAGTTATAGGAATATCCCGCATGGGTACGCGGTATAAGTTTCGGAGTTCCGGTCGTTCCGCCGGAAAGAAGCAGCAGTGCGATATCAAGATTACTGCCGTGACAGGCCTCGACAGGATATGAACTTCTGCATTCACGGAGCATAAGATCAGGGTCTTCATCCGTACTGAAAGTAATTATCTGAATCTGAGGCTGTTCGCTCCTGAGTCTGTCCGTCACCTCACCGTAGTCAGTACTCAGGTATCTGTTAACACCTATGTAATGCGTAGGTTCGGCCAGGGCACACAGCGCTATCACATCTGAGGCTCTCTGAGCAGGAAGAGCAAGAACAGGTACCGCGCCGATACGGAGGATGGCAAAAAGAACAATCATAAAACCTATGGAATTAGGCATCTGAAGCAGAACACATTCGCCGCGGCGCACGTTACGTTCCGCAAGCCAGGAACTCATCTCAATGCATCTTTTATAAAGTTCTCCGTAGGTAAGCTGTTCCTCACCGCTTATCAGTGCGGTTCTGCCGGAGAAGGATGTGCACCATTCGGTAAATTCTTCAGGAATGGTTGATTCCCGCCAGACGTTTTTACCGTAAAAATTCTGTTCTTCTTCCGTCCAAAGTTTTATTGAATCCATAATTTACAAATAACTCCCTTAATTACTGGAAAAGATGAATCAGGAATGAATACCATGCCTGAACCGCAGGAATAACGACAATGCAATATGGATACATGTCTGAGACGGAATATTTAAAAGACTACAAAACCGCCGCGGGCATTTCTGAAGGTTCATACGGTCACGTCGGACCTTATGAACGGATATGAATTTTGAGGACCTGAATATCTTATCAGAAAAATCAGATACTCCAATCTGACATGATGGGAATTATTTGCACATAAAAACAGAAAACCGGACTGTCCGTGAATCAGAATCAGCTGAAACTCACGCTGATACTTTTTCACCGGAAATGCGAACCATTCTGTCACAGCAGCTTCTTATAAGCTCACTGTCATGGGTAACCACAATAACGGTTTTTCCCATGTCCCTGAGATCCTTCAGAAGCCCGGCAACTGACAGCATGTGCCCGTAGTCCAGACCGCTGGTCGGTTCGTCAAAAAGAAGAAACTCCCTGTCGGAACACAGTGCGCATGCAATGGCCACGCGCTGTTTCTGTCCTCCGGAAAGCGACATCGGATGAGCCTGTCTGAATTCATACAAATCCAGCTTTCTGAGAATTTCACCCGCCCTGGCCTCTTTTTCTTCCCTTCCGGAATTACTGTTTACCATGCAGAGCATCAGTTCTTCCTCAACGCTTTCTGCAAACAGCTGATGGTTCACATCCTGCATCACCATGAAAAACCTGTTCAGTCTGGCAGGTCCGTCATATTTTTCAGTGCCGTGAACAACGGTCCCCCGGCACTTCTTCTCCATGCCGCAGAGACAGTTCAGAAAAGTTGTTTTACCGACACCGTTGCACCCTGTTACCGCGGTTATTCTGTTCACCGCTATCCTGATATCATCATAATGAAAAGTTTCTGAATTTTTTTTACCGGAAAAAATTCCGCAGCCGTATCTGAAATCAAAATTTCTCAGTGTCATAACCTCGTCTTCCGGCTGAACGTCAGGCAGGGGGATACTTTCAGGAGCCTCCGGAACACAGCCGCGCAGCCCCATTGTCCCAAGCTCCCGGGAACTGAGTCTTCTGAGCTGTTCCTGATTCAGCTCTCCGGTGATTATCCCCTTGTTCATGATGACAATTCTGTCAGCCAGATCCGCAAGATAAGCCAGACGATGCTCCGAAACCAGAATCGTTTTTCCTTCATTCTTCCACGTTTTAATCAGATCATGAAGAGACTCTGACGCCGCGTAATCAAGATTTGCAGACGGTTCGTCCAGCAGAATCACCTCACTTCCGCAGACATCCACGGAGCCGCAGGCTATTTTCTGTCTTTCACCGCCCGACAGTCTGAAAAGACTGCGCCCGAGCAGTTTTTTCATTCCAAGTTTCTCACCTGTTCTGAGAATGCGTCTTTCAATCTCATCAGGATCCATTCCTCTGTTTTCACAGGCGAAGGCCATTTCCCCCGTGCTGTCTGCATTGAAAAACTGACTTCTGGGATTCTGAAAAACAGTTCCGGCAATAAGTGATATTTCACTGACTTTCATCCGGCCGGCATCCCTTCCGTCAATCTCCACCTTTCCTTCCACCGTTCCGCCGAAATATTCCGGAATCAGTCCGTTAAACAGTCTCAGAACCGTGGTTTTTCCGCATCCTGAAGGTCCTGTGAGAATAACAAGTTCTCCCTTTTTCACCTCAAGACTGACGTTTTTAAGTACCTGTACACCTTCACGTGAATTTTCCGGATCCGACGCCTCACCGTTCCGCGGATGCACTGATTCAGTCAGGTTTTCCGCAGGGCTTGCATATGAAAAAGTAACATTGTCCAACTTCAGCATCTGTTTGTTTCTCCTGTATATCTGTCAATAAAAAAAGCTGTCCCCGAAATCAGGAATGCCAGAAGGAAATACCTGACAGATGCAGGAATAAAAGCACGAAAACAGCCGAACACATTGTCAGCAGAATAATATCGGCGGCGTTGAATTCCAGCCGGTAGATACTGGTTCTTTTCCGGTGCGATCCAAGCCCTTTGGTTAAGGCGGCCGCAGTAAGTTCGTTGCCGATTTTTACGGAACTCATGAGAACAGGAATCATTCTGTATTCCACGTAACGGACGGGTCCCACGCTGCCGATACTGATTCCTCTCATCCTCACGGCTCTGCCGATGGATGAATATTCCTCCAGCAGTGTCGGAAAAAACCTGAACATCACTGTACAAGGTATGGTGATACAGCCGGGAATTTTCATTCTTTCCATTCCCGCTATTAATTCACCCACATGCGTTGTTCTGACGACAAAGGCAGCAAGTATTCCGCATGGCATCAGAAGACAGCATACTTCATAAATTAACAGATACAGGCAGTATGCGGCTCCCGAGTTTTCCGGACTAATCATAAAACCTGAGGCGTATACTGAAGCAAATACCGACAGCCCGGCGAATCCTGAAAAATAATTTCCGGCCCGCAGCAGAAAAAGAAACGGGAGCAGGGAAAAAAACAGACTTATCCATCTGAAATATTCGCCTCCCGCTCCTCCGAGCAGAAAAGTCGGCAGAGTAACCAGCAGCATCATCTTGGTACGGGGATCAAGCAGACCGTTCCCCTTTCTTACAGACATCATTTCTAGACAATTCCCGCTCTTATGAAATGTTTTTTAAGCATTCTGCCGCCGATCATTCCCCCGACCCAGCCGAAAAAAACACACATGAAGATCAGTGTAGGAGCCATCCACAGCTGAAACAAGCCTTTGGCGGTTTCTATGTATTCACTGCCGTAAACGGCATTCTCCTCCCAGAATCTGTCTGCCATGAATATCAGAGGAATGTAGCTGCCGAAACACCAAATACTGAATACCGCATATGCCGCAATGTCCAATGTCAGACTCCGGTAGTGACCGGCTCTGACTATAAGTTCGGATAAACCCCCGGTAATCAGTACCAGGGGAAACGTATACCATCCCATTCCCGTAAGCAGCAGGAACAGAGCCAGCAGAATGCTCATCAGCATAATCATGCCGAATTTTCTCACCCTGCTTAAGAACAGCATAAACGGGATTCCGGAAAGCAGCGGAATAAAAACACAGTAAAGAGGCAGAAGAACAGGAATAAATCCTATAACCATGACGATCATGGTAATCACCACAATAATGGCGGTAAACAGTCCGACGGTAATTAAATCACGACTGTTAAGTGCATTTTCTTGAACCATAACTCACCTTTCTCAAATCAGGCAGAATCTTATGCTCCCGGCCTGAGGTGTCCTGAAAACCTTCCGGAGACTTTATGTCCGGTAATCAGGACCGTCATAAAAGACATAATCATATGCAAAACTGCGTTTCTTACCGGAAACCGGCATGAAAAAACAGCGGTATTTAACATATTGCCATGTAATAATATTTTTCTTTTTCGGTGCTCTGATGAATGACTGTTCACCATGAAAAGCAGTACGAAAGAAAACTAAAAAGTAACTTAAACCCTTTATTTTCAACGAATTGACGACATCATTTCTCCGGACTGAGTCATCCGTCTGATAAAAAAATCACGATATTACTCCGCAGTTGACATTTGGAAAAAAATTGATATTTTTGTTAGCATTAACTAACACATGTTAGCAATCGCTAACCATTATACAGAATTATTTAAGATAAAACAGTCATCTTCTGATTTTACTGATAAATGTTTTTCAGTTCTGAAAACATATCTTTAATCAGAAGATTTTTTATTGAATTTTGAATTGTTAACTATATTTCATTCCGAGAAAAAAGATGTCCGAAAATACCAGTACAGATACCAGTATTCAGGGAATCACTGCTCTTATCAAGACAATGTTTCCTAAAGTTGCCGTAACCTCTCCCGAAAGCAGTCTCCTCGAATGCGGTGTTGATTCAATCAGCATAATGCGTCTTGTAAGCAGATGGAGAAAAAACGGAATAAAGATAACCTTTGCCGAACTCATCACCGAACCGACTCTGAAATCATGGTCGGAAAAACTCAGCCGAAGGGTTCAGAAAAAAGAAGACGGTATCGGAAAAGACGGGGGACATCCCGAAGTCCGTACAGCAGCTGATGATGAAAGCGAGTATGAACTGACAGACGTGCAGTATGCATACTGGGTAGGCCGCGACGAAAACCAGCAGCTCGGAGGCGTATCCTGTCATGCATATCTGGAAATCACCGGAAAAAACATTGATGAAAACCGCCTTGACACTGCCTTCAGCAGACTTATAGAGGCTCATCCGATGCTGAGAACCATTTTCACGCAGAACGGCAGACAGCGCAACGTAAAGGAAAATCATAATGATCCGCTGAAGATTCATGATTTCCGAAACTCAGACATGGTTTCGGCACGCAGACAGGCAGAAGCCATAAGGGAGCGTAATTCACACCGTAAGCTGGATATCAGCCGCGGAAAGGTTATCGGACTTGAACTTCTGCAGTATCCCGACGGCAGTTCCAGAATCTTCTTTGATGTTGATCTGCTTGTGTCAGACGTTCAGAGTTTAAACATACTCCTGCACGATCTGGCCGCACTCTATTCCGGAAAGAATATACAGGCTCTTGAGAACTGGAGCTTCAGACAGTACCTTGAACAGCAGAAAAAACGCAGCGAAACAGAATTCCTGGAAGCGGAAAAATACTGGAAAAAACGTATTGAGAGCATGCCTTCCGGTCCTCAGCTTCCGTATACCGGCAATACCGGCAAGACACCTCATTTCACCAGATACAAAACGGTCATCGGCACTGACATCTGGAACAGCATAAAAAAGCAGTCCCTGGCACACGGAATAACTCCGGCCATGACTCTGGCTGCGGCATACGGCATGGTCATATCAAGATGGAGCAGCTCTGCCAGATTTCTCATAAACGTGCCGCTGTTCAACCGTGATACTGAAAATGAAAACATTGAACATGCGGTCGCCGACTTTACCAACCTTCTTCTTCTCGAATGTGACTACTCTGAAAATCTGACCTTCGCAGAGCATGCGAAAAGACTGCAGGACAGATTCCATCAGGACTGTGCCCACACCGCATACTCGGCCATAAGGGTGCTCAGAGAGCTGGCAAGAAACGAATACAGCAACGGTCTGACAGCTCCGGTGGTTTTTGCCTGCAACCTGGGAACCGAACTTACCGACAGCGAAGTGACTTCATCTCTCGGCACGCTTGACTACATGATATCCCAGACTCCGCAGGTATGTCTGGATCATCAGATTTATGAAATGCCTGAAGGTCTCATGGTCTGCTTTGATGCCGTTGATTCCATGTTTCCGAAAGGACTGGTCGGCACCATGTTCTCAGCTTATACGGACCTTCTTGCCGAAATCGGTTCCGCAGACGACGGATTCGGCCGCGTTTACCTTAATGACATTCCGAAAGGACAGCTTGATGTAAGAAAGAGAATAAACAGTACCGGTGCTCCGGTGTCTGACACCCTTCTTGCGGAAAGAATCTTCACCAATGCCGAAACACGTCCTGACAGTCCCGCTCTCTTCTACGGCGACAGCACCGTAACCTACGGTCAGATGC
>NZ_FOXF01000064.1 GCF_900115655.1 Ruminobacter amylophilus
GATGATTACTCAATCATAGGAAGTGAATTCTGCAATTTCCTGTCAACTGTTCTATCGTTTAAATTGATTAACAAATTTGATAAGGCTGAATTACTGAACACATTTACCTATAAAAAAATCATGTCAATTTTAAAAAGAGCTAAACAAGCCAGAATTAACTCGGGTGACTGGCAACTTATTAATATGAATCCGTCTCAGGTTAAGGTACTTCAAAAGTTGTCTCTTTTACCACAAGATGAAGTACCAACTAAAAGATCTCCTGGCAGACCAAAAAAGAATGTATAGTATTACGATTTGGGAAAGTTCTATTTGACTTAATTTTCATCTCTTTTCCTCCATCATTTCGTCAGCATTCATTCAATACGTCAATACAACAAAATTGCTATTTTTATAACTTTTTTATAACATAATACTTAATATTTCTTGACATTCGCTCGCGTTTATTATAACTTACTACTACTTTTAAAGTTCTGTATGTTGGCAATAACCTTTCGCTCAGAGACCAAAATAAAACGCTGAGCATTTTTGTTACGCAGAATCGAATCGCTTTTCATAAATAAAAACAATTCTTATTCAGAAATAAGAATACTGATTTTGAGAGAAAATATAATGATTAAAAAAAGTCTTATCGGTTTAGCCGTTTTAACTGCAACTGTCTTATCATCAACCGCATCTGCAGAAGATTCAAAGGTTGTTGGCGTTAGACCATATGTAAGCTTTAAGGCAGGTGCCGGTTTCCAGGATCTTGATGCCAGATGCCATGATGAAACTTCCGGAACAACCAAAACCGTATACGATTGCGGCCTTGATCATAAAACCGTCTTTAACATGAGACCAGCCATTGGTTTACAGTTTGCCGGTGAAAGTTATGTCGGAGGCAGAGTTGAAGTTGAATGGTACAATACCAATCGTGCAAAATTTATTAACGATGTTTTGATTCCTGCCGGAACTGATGAAGAAACAGGAGAACAGTTATACGCTCCAGGTTATGAAAGAAACAAGATTCAGTCTCAGGCTGTGATGTTTAACACCTATGCGGATTTCTACACCAGCGAACTGTTTACTCCATATGTTGGTCTGGGTTTAGGCTGGGCAAAGCATTCAAATAAATACTCCCTTTATAGCTATGCAACTGAAGATGGCAGCAAGTACACCCTTAGAAGCGGCAATACTACCACCAACAGACTGGCAGCTAGTGCATCAGCAGGTACCGCCATCAACTTCAATGAACATTTTGCTCTCGATCTGGGTGCTACCTACTACTATTTAGGAACTATCAAGAATCCAACCACCGAGTATAAGCAGGTTTTAAATTCATTTAACCTGGACGCCGGTTTAAGAGTTTCTTTCTAAAAGAAAATCTCATAATACCGTCATCTGTATGCGTGTAAGTAATTAGGGTTATTTAAAATTGAAGCTCACTGTGCTACACCGCAGTGAGTTTTTGATGTTGTAAAGGTTTAGTCTTCGGAAGCTGTTTCAGCCTGACGCAAGTCTTCCAGATTATTTGACCTGCAGTATGCGGGAACCTTGTCTGACCATGGCAGAAGATGACTCATGTTGCTGAGTACGCTCTTCGGTCTTACCGAACTGATTTCCGTAAGAAGCCATTCAAGATATTTGTACGGAGCCAGGCCGTTTGCTATCGCTGTCTGGATGATTGTGTAGTAGCCGGCACTGACATCGGCTCCATTCTCTGTGAAGTTGAACAGAAAGTTCTTTCTTCCCACGGTAAACGGACGTATTGAGTTCTCAGCAGTATTATTGCTGACATCACAATTGCCATCATCAAGGAAGTTCATAAGTTCATGACTTCTGTCCAATACGTATTGCACACCTTGATTCAGGCGGCTTTTCGGAAGACAGCACCGGGCATCCTTTATCCCCTGACAGAAGTTAAAGAATTTATCCAATATCGGCTTTGTTTTTTTCAGACGCAGTGCTCTGACCTTTTCAGGATCCCGTATTCCGAAACCGTCAACACAGCAGTGGTTTGCTTCTTTTTCAATTACAAATACCTGATCCAACAGCTCCACTGCTTTCGCTGCCAGTAATGTTTCATTGTTCTGCTTGTCTTTGGCCAGTTTTAGAATGTCGGCGAAGTGCCGTCGGGCATGTACCAGACATTCACATCTGATGATTTTTCCCCGACTTTCCCTCACTGTTTTATCGTATCCGGTGTAACCGTCCGTATGCAGGTATCCTTCAAATCCTTTCAGGAACTTCAGCGGATAATCACTGCTTCGTCCGCATTCGTGTTTAAAGTATCTTATCTGATGCGGAGCCCATTTGGTGGTGGAATACACCCACATGTACTGCTGTTTCGGTTTTCTGCCTTCGTGGGTTTTTATGACCTCAACCGGGGTTTCGTCTGCATGTATGTGGCCGTATTTAAAAAGTTCCTGTCTAAGCAGTTCGCAGAAGTTTTCCAGCTGGTTGCTGAACACCTTCTGACACCAGTCGCTCAGGACCTTTCTTACAATTGGTATTCCGGCATCAATCATCTGCTGTTCCTGACGGTACAGCGGCATGCTGTAAACAAACTTCTGCGTGATGACATGAGCAAGCAGTGAAGGTGATACCACTGAGTGTGGCAGCAGGACTGCGGGTGATTCCTGTTTTCTGATAAATCTGTCGTTATTCTTCTGACAGACGGGACATTTGTAAACCCGTCTCTTTGTCTCAAGAATGTAATAGGATGCAGGTCTGAACATCAGACTCTTTGACACAGTTTCTGTTGCCATTTCATCCATTATGCCGTGACACTTTGGGCAGATGCCGGCCTCAGGACCGTCATCAATGAAGCGTTCAACAACTTCCAGTCCAAGCTTATCAAGACCGTTTCCGGTTAATGAAAGTCTCTCTGTTTTCTTTTGTTTTTTGCGGTTCTTTTTGCCTGAAGTTTTCTGTCTGTCGGTGTTCTGCTCTTCAGGAAGGTCCAGTTCCTTTGTCAGAGCCCCGTTCCCGGCAAGAGCTGAGGATTCTTTTTCAATCTCGTTAAAAACATTGTTGTCGCCGTCAAAGAGTGAAGACTGACGTCCGCATTCCACTTTCTCCTGCTCAGGCTTTGAGGCTTTCATGTATTTGGCAACAATGTTGCTCTCTGAAGTGTTGCCTGTTTTAAAGAGCATTTGCCTGAAGCCTTCCACGATCTCTTCACGTCTCTTGTTTTCGGCAACTGCTCTGAGAAGCAGGTTGTTCATTCGGGATATTTTGTCAGTCAGAGAAGATACCAGCTTCTTGTAATGCTCAAGCTGTTCCTGCAGACTTTGATTTGAATTCGGATCCAGGGAATTCTGAGATTGAACAGAAGCATTTTTCCTGTTCTGCTGCCCTTTTTTATTTGCCATCTTTACCCTGAAATCCTATTTGAAAAACCTTTCGTTTACTGGTGTGAATTATACCATAAAAGCACTTTTTCCGATAGCAAAAACGCCAAAAACCCCAATAAATTCAAGGGTTGTTGGCGCTTTTTGTCATCAGGTTTTTACAGGTTAAAACAGACTGTATTCATTAAGATTTCAGAAGATTCTGAACAATGGAATTTCGTTCGGTAAATCTGGCTCCCGTGATTTTTTCAATCGGCTTTACCGGTTCAATTTCCATCCCGCGAAGCAGCCATTCCAGCTGCTGGACGGATATCTGTTTTGCTTCGGTATGGTTTCTCGGCCATTTGAAACTTCCGCGTTCCACTCTTTTGTACATCAGGATAAAACCGCTGCCGTCCCACAGAAGCACCTTTATCCGGTCTTTTCTGATTCCGCAGAACAGGAAGGCTGAATTTTCGCACGGTTCCAGTTTAAATTCCGTGGTGATTTTGTTCACCAGTCCGTTGATTCCCATGCGCATGTCAGTTTTACCGCAAGCCACGTAAAATTTATCAATTCCGGGAGTTATTCTTTCGAGCATCAGGCAACAACCTCCAAAATCCGCAGTAACAGTTCTGAATGAATTCCGTTAGAAATACTGAGTTTTGCTCCCGAGGTCAGTTCTATCTGACATACGATGGAATTATCATGCTCTTTGGAGGTATGAACATTCGTAGCCGGAGGCACTTCAATCATGAAAAATGAACTGCTTTCAGTGGTATCATCAGCTGACGGTTCTTTACATTTACCGGAACCACCACTGATAAGACCGAGTTCTCTCAATCTGCTGATTCTTTTCAAATAAGTCTTATACGATATTCCCTGTTCTGAAGTCCACCGAGTGGTGCTCAGACCGCTGCTCTGCTGTTCATAATACTGATTCAGCCGCAGCTGATGCCTTGGATGTGTTTTAGTCATAAGATTATCTCCGTAAAATACGGTGACATCTTAAAGCGTTGTTTTTGAAAAATGAATAACCCTTGTTGCGTACACGCTTACCGTCATCTTATCTTTAAGGTAAGTTAGAACTTAAACCAAAATGGCAGAAGTATAAAACTTCTGCCATTTCTTTTACCGCATTCAGATGTCATCCGTTACATTGATGATAAAAATCCCCAAGCCAGTGAACAGATAACAGTTGCCTGCTTTTCACCTCTGTAGCGGCCAACCTTATATTTAATTCCTGCGGCATCGAGTTTGGCCAGAAGTTCAGCAATCATTCCTATCTCTCCGGAACGTTCAGTATCATCAATCATAATCACAAAATTCTCCGCAAGAGATTCAGGGACAATGGACAGTGTATCAATTCGTGCATACTGATGCATATCTCCGCCCAAAGGCCCGTCAATTGATATGAAGTCAAAAACCTTATCTTTAAAATTGGCGGCAAAATCCTTATAGCAGCGAACCCTTTCAGCTTCTTTATAAGGTCTGAAATCCCAAGGAAGCTGAACAATGGTTGTGGATTCAGGTACCGCAAAATTGTTGCTGAAAAATTCTATCCAGCCGGGATCATGCTCTACCACGTAATGATTTACGTCAGACGAAGCCCTGACATACTGTGCAATCATTCGGGTAGACTGTCCCAGCCCCAATTCCAGAATACTCTTTGGTTTTACCTCATTGAGAATTCTGTACATCACATACAGGAACTGATAACCTACAGCCCATCTTCCGGGAGAAAAGCTTCTATCGTTTAACCATGAACTGTTATAAATGGTATTATTGAATATGGCCGCCCATTCATTTTCTCTGGCCACGCCAACACTGTCATTCACCCTCTTTGCAATGACATTAACAATCATATCATTGGACTTATTCAGGGATTCAACATTTATCTCGTCAATTCTGTCTGATATTTTTTTAACCTCGGCATCTGCCTCTTTATGCTGTTCAATATATTCACCGCAGGTGCTTTCCAGTGATTTTATTCTGTCAATGCAGGTGGTTGAAGCGTTATGAAGTTCTGAAGCACACCACGACTGCAGACTGCTGATTCTGTCGCTGATACCATCAAGACTTTTATGCAGTGAATCACTCTGATTATTTACTGAGCATATTTTTTTATCAATGGAAGACATCCCGGTCTGAATTCTGTCTGAACAGGCTTTTTTAACACCACGGAGCCCAAACCTCAGTTCGTCACTCATTTTTCTGACAGTGTCTTCAAAAACGCTATTCAGCAGTTTCTTTGTCCTGACAAGTTCATCTCCGACCTTAAGAAACGCTTCAGAGGAACTCTTACTGCTGTCACCTATCTGCTTTCTGGCATCATCAACCATGGTCACCAAATCTCTGACAGCCGCTGAGATATCTTCAGTATTTTTGCAATACTCTGATGTTATCTGCTGAACCTTTTCTTCAAACAAGCTGACAAGGTCTTTATATACTGACTCCCTGCCACTGTTAACGTTATCCAAAACGGACTTAACCTGAGATAACCCTGAATTCAGTTTATTTTTGAGATCTTCCATATCTGAAGAATGATTCCTGTGAAGATCATCCAGCTGAACTTTAGAATCGACAATGCTCCCCGACAATTCGTCAACACTTCTTTCCAAAACTTCCTGAAGTTCAGTTACTCCCCTTGTTATTTTCTCAAAAGACTCGGAACCTTGTTTCGAAAAAGACAGACAGTTACTGTTATATTCTTCCACTTTTTTTAACAGTTTCAATTCAGTGCCAAGAACACTGTCAGACAGATAATCGAGTACTGCTTTAAACTTTATCTCAAAAGCCTTCAGTATATCGGCGTATGCCATATCACTGCTATTCTTTACGGTTTTATTTATTCCCTTTAGCTTATCATTCATCTCTGCGAAGCATGAATGTACTTTTCTGCCAAGTTCTTCAATGGTCTTCTGACCTGAAAGAACACTCTCCTTTCTTGAATCAGCAACGCTTTTTGACAGCTCACCGACACTTCTGTCAACATTATCCTTTATTTCCTTAAAATAACGGCATAGTGTATCCGAAGAT
This sequence comes from Ruminobacter amylophilus, assembly GCF_900115655.1. Classification (GTDB taxonomy): domain Bacteria; phylum Pseudomonadota; class Gammaproteobacteria; order Enterobacterales; family Succinivibrionaceae; genus Ruminobacter; species Ruminobacter amylophilus. The sequence goes on from NZ_FOXF01000064.1 coordinate 6,348, forward strand.
TCTGAATTGAGCTTAACCAGTGACTGATACGAACTGTCACATTTCTCTATTCTGCTTAATAACGAAGACTCGATTCCGGTAACGCGATTAGAAAGATAATCAAGCTGTTCCTTCAGTTCTCTGGAAGAATTATTCAGCCCCTGTTCCTGAAGTTTTATCAGATCTGTAATTCTATCCAAAGCCAAATGCTCAGAAAAACTCAGACCTAAAATTTTTCGGGTTCTTACGTAATCCTCAATGTTTTCAGAATATACGGGAACACCTAAAACAGACTTTTTCTGATACTGTATTTTATTGATGCCGTCACCGGTTTTATATGTCGATCTGAAAAGGGATCTGTATACGGGAACCCAGCAAAAATATAAAGTATATTTCCCGTCATTCTCGACAGAACCGATAAATCTGTTTTTGTTACTATCAACCATTATAATTATCCAACACGAACTTACGGAATATACTGATTGTAGCAGTATATTCGCAACATATATACAAAACTTAAACGTTCATATCACGCTGATCACATGAAAACAGTTATAAAACCGAATGACTGACAGTTTTAATCAGTAATAAAACATTTCTCGAGATGTGTCTGATAATGAATACACCTTTCTGTTTAAACAGAAAGGTGTATGAGATATAAAATTCATCACCGTCAGATTACGGGATATGATTTCCTCAACTATTTTTTGGCACGGGAAGTTTTGGCCTGCTGTTTAGCCTCCTTATTAGGATAAGGAGCATATTCAAAAATCTTAGAAATGATGGTGTCGGCATGATCGCTGTTACTGATTAAGGTATTAATCTGAACATCATTATTGCCTTCAATCACATTTGTTTTCCATAAGGCAACATCCTGAGAATTTTCTACATATCTCAGTCTCTGGCGCACATCACACAAAACAACAGATGTTCCGGATAAAACCATATTCATCTTTAACCAGACGTCATCCGCATCAAGACACTCTCTTTTGATTTTTTCAATATTAAAAGTTTCTTTTCTCAGAGAATACGGAGGAAACAATGTTCCTGCTCCACATGTCGGAAACAGCTGCATGGAAGGCTGGTTAACCCACTTATCATACTCATGCTTCCATGTTTTATACGGTCTGATCATACGTGATGAGTCTTCACCACTATTAGCCAGCATTAAATGAACTCTTGATGCAGAGACGCAATGAGGGTTGCGCTTGTAGGAATCCAGCAGTCTTTCAATCATGTAATGAGAGTAATGAAGATCGTCATCAACGGTGATAACCAGATCATGAGGGTACTTCTGCATTGTATAAAAATACTTTTTATGAGCCTTTATATCTTCTTTAGCCCAGCAGATGGTAACGCCCTTTTCCTGCAATTTCAGCAGCTCATCCGGCAAATCCTTCTCTCTGTTTGGAAACTGAGGTTCTGCAAGCCACAATAAAACCTTGTCGGGACGAACGGATTGAGACAGAATTTCCTGTAATGGAATATGTACAATTCCAATTCTTGCCGGGAAAGTCGTCATAGAAACAATAATACGAGGTCTGTCAGGCTCTATGTATACCGTATCATTTTTAGATAACAGTGAACATTCCCTCTTGATGGAATCTTTAGGAAGCCCCAACTCAAGACACATCTTTAAATAATATGAATACCATTCAGCTGCCAGCGGAGTATTTGAAAACTTCCATGGTTTGTCTTTGGATGAGTAATGTACCAGAAGGGCTTTTTCGGCAAGCTCAGGAAGCGAGCTGAACTGCTCATTATATTTTTTGTTAAGTGCCTCCATCTCAAATTTTTGACAGGCACGGATTAAATTTACAAACAGACAGTTGTATTTAATGGACAGATATTTAACTTTAGACTGCAGAACTTCATTAAACACATTCTGATCCATCAGAGTTGAATCATTGCTGTTTTTCTTGGTTTCAATTAAAACCTGCTGTTTATTTTCCTGTCTCAGCAAATCCAGATTCAACAGCATCACGCCACTGTTAAAATACCTTTCATATTTTAAAACAATCGGATTCTGGGAATAAAGAGTTCCTGAATCTTCTACAGCTGCAAGATAATAATCAGACACATCAGTACTGAATAATTCACTGAGATCAGTTCTGATTATAATATCGCCGTCAAGGTATAAAACCTTACTGAGTGTTGAGAGATAACTCGGAAGCTTGAATTTGAGCAGAGCGGATTCAGTAGCAACACAGTACGACCTGCTACTGAAAACATGAAGATCCTTAAGCTCTTTTAATTCCGTTTGAACTATATATACATTAACTGTGCTGCTGGAAAGACTGTTCAGAAGAGATGCACAATGCTCGGAAATTTCGTTGGTAATAAAAAAGAAATTATATACGGAAGAACTGTGTTTATTCGATATGGCAGAAATTGCAGAAACGCATGTAGGAATTACGTATTTATCATCCAGGATGTACGCAATATTCACTCCGTCGGGAATATTTGTCAAATCAGTGCTGTAGGAAGTATAAGGTTTGCTGACTTCCTTTTTCTTTACACTGTTTATTACTGATTTGACTGCTTCCAATTCCTTGTCTTTTCTGAATACCAGTGATTTAGTATCAACAACTGAACCGGTTTCCTCATCAATCAGTTCAACTACATGTTCTTTTCCGTCTTTTAACGCATCGGGAACAGCAGTTCTGAATCCGTGATATCCGTGACCGAATTTATTCTGAGTATAATTCGTAAAAATATCGTTATCACATTTACAAACAATCCTATGAGCTCCATTGTCAATTGAAAGCGTACAATTTCTACTTTCACTCTTATCCGTATCAAGCAAATATCCGTAGATATTTTTTCTTCCTGAGGAAGAATCAATCTTTCCTTTTAACATTATAATCCCTTCAAAGATAACAAATTATCGTCATTAGATGTTTATTATGTGTTTTATTCAACCGTTACGCTTTTAGCCAGATTTCTAGGCTTATCCACGTCAGTTCCCTTGAGTACCGCAACCTTATACGCTATAAGCTGCAGCGGTACCGTATAAACTATCGGCTCAATCACTTCCTCAACCTTCGGTATTACAAAATAACTGTTTTCCGGTATACCTGAAGCTGAGAATGAAACTGCGGACTTCTCATCGCTGATGAGATATACAAATCCCTTTCTGGCCTTAACAGATTCAATGTTTGAGCGAAGCTTGTCCAGCAGTCCGTTTGACGGAGCAACTATTACCGTAGGCATGTTCTCATCAATCAATGCTATAGGACCGTGTTTCAGTTCCCCTCCGGCATATGCTTCAGCATGGATGTAGCTTATTTCCTTTAACTTTAGCGCTCCTTCCATGGCAACGGGCCAGTTGATGCCTCTTCCCAGGAAAATGCATCCCTTAAAATCCTTCAGGTATTCTGATATCGAAGAAAGATTTGAATCTCTGTTGAGAATGTTGTCTATGTAGACAGGTAGCTTCTGCAGAGCATCAGTAATGGACTTTTCCTGTTCTTCTGATACAGTTCCCTGTACCACGCCTATATTTCCTATAAGCAGAAGCAGGGCAACCAGCTGAGTGGTAAAGGCCTTGGTTGAAGCAACTCCGATTTCGGTTCCTGCCTTTGTAAGCAGACACAGATCGGATTCTCTTACCATGGATGATGTCCCTACATTGCAGATTGAAAGTGAAGCCATGTATCCCTGTTTCTTGGACAGTCTCAATGCTTCAAGGGTATCTGCGGTTTCTCCTGACTGAGATATGGTTACGAACAAGCTGTCAGGATAGGTGTAGGATTTTCTGTATCTGTATTCGGATGCTATTTCAACTGAACATGAAACATTCAGATACTGTTCCGTCCAGTATTTGGCTATCAGACCTGCGTGATATGACGTTCCGCATGCCACAATCTGAATATGTCTTACCTTTCCGAACAGTTCAACGGCATTGCCGCCGAACGCTTCAGGAATAAAATGACCGTTGGCAATGCGCTTATCCAGGGTGTTTCTTATGGCAACAGGCTGCTCATGAATTTCCTTTTCCATGTAGTGACTGAAGCCGTTCTTGTCAGTGGCATCATATCTGGAATCAGAAACGGTGATTTCTCTTTCAACCCTGTTGCAGTCTGAATCATATATGGTTACTGAATCCCCGGTGATTCTTGCGGTATCACCGTCTTTAAGATAAATAAATCTGCTGGTCTCGGACAGAAGAGCAATCTGATCTGACGCAACAAAGTTTTCATTCTGTCCCAGGCCGATAACCAGAGGAGAACCGCATCTTGCCACCACCATGGAATCAGGTTCGGCTGAATCAATGATTGCGGTACCGTAAGCTCCCTTAACTTGTTTAATGGCCTGCTGCAGAGCTTCAAGCAAACCGCAGCTCTGTTTTCTGTAATAATTTACAAGATGTACAAAAACCTCGGTATCAGTTTCTGAAGTAAAAATATATCCGTGTTTGATTAACATGGATTTGAGTTCAGCATAATTTTCAATGATACCGTTGTGAACCATTGCTAT
>NZ_FOXF01000083.1 GCF_900115655.1 Ruminobacter amylophilus
GAGAATTTTTTAAAAACATGGGAATAAATGTGATATTTAATGGTTTTATGATGAGATTCGCCCTAGTTATAAACTAGGGCGTGCGGAGTTTAGGTCTTACGGAATTATACATAGGTATTAGATTTGTTTGATTTTGATGAAAGATATAAGGGCGGTGAGCGTGCCGTCCTTGTTAATGTTGATTTTGCTCAGGAAAACAGCTGCGAAGATCTTAATGAGCTTAAGCTTCTGGCAAAATCGGCAGGGGCTTCGATTGTCGGTGTAATGTCATGCAATCGTAAGCTTCCCGATCCCCGTTTCTTTATCGGCAGCGGTAAAGTGGAAGAACTCCTATCCATGGTCTCTGAGTCAGAAGCAGAGACCGTTATTTTCAATCATGAACTGTCTCCTTCTCAGGAAAGAAATCTTGAAAAAGAATTAAAGTGCAAGGTTATAACCAGAACCGCACTGATTCTGGATATTTTTGCGCAGCGCGCAAGAACCAGGGAAGGTAAGCTTCAGGTTGAACTTGCTCAGCTGAGATATCTTCAGACCAGACTTGTCCGCGGGTGGACCCATCTGGAACGACAGAAGGGCGGTATAGGCATGAGAGGCGGTCCCGGTGAAACGCAGCTCGAAAGTGACCGACGCCTGCTTCGTGAAAGAATAACCGCTCTCAAGGAAGATCTGGATTTGGTGGAACGCCGTCGTACACAGAGTGGCAGGGCTCGTGTTCATAATAATGTTCCGGTTGTTTCATTTGTGGGATACACCAATGCCGGAAAATCTACTCTGTTCAATCTGCTTACTGACTCGGAAGTGTATGCTGCCGATCAGCTGTTTGCGACCCTTGATCCTACCCTGAGATCCGTTGAGCTTCCTCATATAGGAAAGATTATTCTTGCCGATACGGTAGGTTTTATACGTCATCTTCCTCATGATCTTGTCGCTGCTTTTAAATCTACTCTGAGTGAGACCAGAGATGCGGATTTGCAGCTGCACGTGATTGATTTCAGTGATGAGAGGGTTCAGGATAATATTGAGTCCGTTAGAAGCGTACTGGAGCAGATAGAAGCCGACGAGGTACCTCAACTCAGAGTCTACAACAAGATCGACCGTCTGGAAAAGGTTAAACCGGGCATTGTATATAATGAACACGGAAAACCTGAAGCTGTGTACATAAGTGCCGCAAGAAACGTCGGTATTGAATTTCTGTACAAGGCCATAGCGGAATTATTGGGTAATGACCTGGTGGAAATTGTGGTAAAATTGCCGGGAACCGAAGGCGGATTACGCAACAGACTTTATCAGATGGGAGCTGTTAACGGCGAGACATATTCACAGACCGGAGAAATGATTCTTTCCGTTAAGCATCAGCGGGTTGAACTGGCTCAGCTTAACAGTCGCAGTAACGGTGCTCTGGAAAAATACTGTGTGAAACCAAAGAACTTTACTTTTAAAGAGCCTGAATTCTGATAAAATTTTTAAATTGCCGATTTGGAGGAATAAATGGCCTGGAACGAGCCTAATAACAATGATCCATGGAAGCAACAGCAGAAACGAAACAATGCCAATGATTTATCCAAAAAAGTTAATGATTTTTTTGATAAAAGTTCGTTTTTATCCTGGATTATTTTTCTAGCTGTTGTTCTCTTTTTTATCGTAATTAATAACTTCTATACCGTAAAAGAAGCTGAAGAGGCAGTGGTACTGCGTTTCGGTAAATTCAGCCATATTGAAATGCCGGGACTGCACTGGAAAATACCTCTCGTTGACAAGGTGACCAAGGTTGACGTTCAGATAGTTCAGTCTACCAAGTCAGTAGGTTCGATGTTAACCGAAGATGAAAATGTGGTTAACGTGGAAATGGAAGTTCAGTACAAGATAAGCGATCCTCGCAACTATTTGTACAATATGGTGGATCCGGATACCAGCCTTACTCAGGCAACTGACAGTGCCTTACGCTACGTGATAGGTCATACCAAGATGGATGACGTTCTTACCAATGGTCGTGAACAGGTGAGACAATCCACTGAGGAGCTGCTTAAATCCATTATTTCTCAGTATGACATGGGGATTTCCATTGTTAACGTAAACTTCCTGCCGGCCAGAGCTCCTGACCAGGTTAAGGCGGCGTTTGATGATGCAATTGCTGCTCAGGAAGATGAACAGCGCTTCAAAAGAGAAGCTGAAGCCTACAGGAATGAGGTAGTGCCAAAGGCTGAAGGTCAGGCAAAGCGAATTCTTGAAGAAGCTGAAGGTTACAGTCGCAAGGTTGTGGCCAAAGCAGAAGGTGATGTGGCCCGTTTTGAAAGGGTGCTTCCTGAATATAATGCCGCACCGCAGATTACCAAGCGCCGTATTTTCCTTGAAACTATGGAAAATGTGTATGGCAACAGTGCAAAAGTCATTATCAGTGCCGACAGGAACGGAGCTTCTCCTCTTATGTATATGCCTGTGGACAAGCTTATTGATTCAATCAATAAAAGCAATTCAGGTGAAAACAGAAACGGGGGAAAGAAGTAAATGAAAAATCCGATTACACTGGTTGTGGTTCTCATCGTTCTTGGATTTGTGGGGTTCCAGTCTGTTTTTGTTGTACACGAAGGTCAGAGAGCTCTGCTTACAAGATTTGACAAAGTGGTAAGAAACGGTGAGGGGCAGATAAGTCTGTATGAGCCGGGGGCCAGTTTTAAGATTCCATTTGTGGATAAACCTCTGTATGTTGATGCCAGAATCCAGACACTCAATTCAACCGCCGACAGATTCGTTACCACTGAAAAGAAGGATCTTATCATTGATTCTTATGTTAAGTGGAGAGTGGTTGATTTTGCCAAGTTCTATACATCAACTCAGGGAAAGCTTGCTGTGACTGAAGCACGTCTTAAGGATCGTGTTGCCGACAGCCTCAGATCCCAGATCGCCAAACTGACCATAAGGGAAATTGTTGCTGGCAAAGACGGCAGGGATAATGAAGACTCCGCAGAAAAGACTTCTTCAAAGCGCGAACAGATTATGCAGAACACTATGGCTGTTGTCGGTCCCGAGACTGAAAAGGATCTCGGTATCAAGATTGTTGACGTGCGCATTATGAAGGTGGAACTTCCTGACGAAGTATCCAACTCCATATATCAGCGCATGCGTGCTGAACGTGATACTGTTGCAAGACTTCATCGCTCAGAAGGACGTCAGGAGGCTGAAGCCATAAGAGCAAAGGCTGATAAGCAGGCTATGGTTAAGGTCGCTGAGGCTGAGCGTCAGGCTGAAGAGATTCGAGGAAAAGGCGATGCCGCTGCTACCAAGATTTATGCACAGGCCTATTCAAAGAATCCTGAATTCTTTGATTTTCTGAGAAGTATGGATGCCTATTCCCGCAGCATGTCAAATGGCGGCAACGTAATAGTCACCGATAACAACAACGAATTCCTTAAATATTTCAAGTAATTCATTCAAAACATCCCTGCGACGTACTGTTTGCGGGGATGTTTTTCAAATACCTTCATCTTTGTAAAAACTCTGAAGAATTTTATTTTTAATAGCGCCTCTTAACTGGTTTAATTCATGGCCGTTTTATGATAGAATTCAAAGGTTTGATTTTGATTTTGATTTTGAATGCATGCGAGTCCCGGTCTGCTTCAGACTCTGGAGTCCGGCTTTCAGAATTCGTTTTTAACCTGATAGAGTGTTATAAATTAGTATGGCTCATAACGTTGTTGTCTTAGGCACCCAGTGGGGTGATGAAGGTAAGGGTAAAATTGTTGATCTGCTGACTGATGAAGCGGATTACGTTGTTAGATATCAGGGCGGTCATAATGCCGGCCATACTCTGGTAGTAGACGGTAAGAAGCAGGTTTTACGTCTTATTCCTTCCGGTATTTTACGTCCTAACTGCACCTGTGTTGTTGGTAACGGTGTTGTTGTTTCTCCTGAAGCTCTGTTAGGCGAAATCAGGGAACTTGAAGAAAAAGGCGTTGAAGTGAGATCACGTATGGTAATCAGTCCGGCATGTCCGCTGATTCTTCCATACCATCAGGCGATTGACCGTGCCCGTGAAGCCAAGCTGGGTAAAAAAGCAATTGGTACCACCGGCAGAGGTATCGGTCCTACATATGAAGATAAGGCAGCCCGTCGCGCTCTCAGAGTAGGTGATATGTTCAATATGAAGGATTTCGCTGAAAAGCTCGAAACCGTAATGGAATATCATAACTTCTGTCTTACCAAGTACTACAACGTGGAACCTATTTCATATGAAAAGGTTCTTGAAGACTGCAAGAACTATGCTAAGGAAATTCTTCCAATGGTTCAGGATGTTACCTCTCTCCTGGCAAAGGCCAGAGAAGCAGGTAAGAAGATTATGTTCGAAGGTGCACAGGGTACATTCCTTGATATAGACCAGGGTACCTATCCGTACGTAACTTCTTCAAATACCGTGGCAGGCGGTGTCAGCACCGGTTCAGGTTTCGGACCTAGAAACATTGAGTACGTAATCGGTATTGTGAAGGCCTACACCACACGTGTAGGCGGTGGTCCGTTCCCTACCGAATTGTTTGATGCTACCGGTGAATATCTCTGCACCAAGGGCGCTGAATTCGGTTCCGTAACAGGACGTCGTCGTCGCTGCGGCTGGTTTGACGGTGTTGCTATGCGCAGATCAAATCAGATTAACTCATTAAGCGGTCTGTGCCTTACCAAGCTGGATGTTTTAGACGGACTTGATGAAGTTAAACTTTGTGTGGCTTACAAGAAGAGTAATGGCGAAATCATTGACTACTCTCCATTAGCTGCAGACGATTACGAAGGACTTGAACCAGTATATGAAACCATGCCTGGCTGGAAAGAATCTACTTTCGGTTTAAAGAAATACGAAGATTTACCTGAAAATGCCAAGAACTACATCAAGCGTCTTGAAGAAATTTCAGGTGTTAAGGTTGACGTAATTTCAACCGGTCCTGATCGTGATGAAACAATCGTGTTACGCCATCCTTTCGCTGACTAATACCCCTAACTCCGCAGATCATAGTTTCTAATTTTTGATTTGCTTCTTTGGGTAAGGTATGCCGAACAAGTCGAAGAGATCTCTGGTTTTTTTAG
>NZ_FOXF01000090.1 GCF_900115655.1 Ruminobacter amylophilus
TTTAAGTTAAAATCGGAGTGGTCAACTTCCGATCGTTTTAGTGGTCAACTTTTTCGATCGTTCTACACTCACATTGATAGTTATATTTATGTTGCTAGTTCTACTGTAATATTGAGTGCTTGCTATATTATCTTTTTAAGGTTTCTTTTAAGGGGCAGAACGATGAGAGCACACGAGCTTTTAAAAAAGTATAACAGAATGATTGCTTATCAGATTGTCCTTTTGATATTGATGGGACTGGCTGTTTTTTCTCCTCTTATGTTGTTGTGCTTATTACCTGTATTTTTGGTTTTCCTTGTTTTTTTTATTGTTCTCTTAACAAATTCAGTGACTTATTTTGAAAACTGTTCTTACCCCCAATGCGCCCTTAAAAGCAGAAATATTAAAGTAATGTGCATTTTAATGCTCGTTAATCTAGTTTTTATGATATCGATTCCGTTTTGGAGTATGGAAATAAGGTGGGAGTATATGGTATGTGCTCTGTTATCCTTTGTTACTGAAATTGGGATTGGTGTATATTGTTTTCTCTATTTTTGTGCCATCAGAGAGGTTATTAAGCAGATAACTGAAAATGATAAAGAGTCTGACAGTCACATGAAAAATCCGGTAAATGTTGCAGACGATTCATTAAGACAGATTCCTGACGAAAATGAAGAATATACAGTCAAACTTGGAATATTTGGTAACCTAGTGCTTCATGTTATACTCGTAATATTGGTACTACTGGTTCTCATGGCACCAGTCGGTTATTTTGCTTATATGATCTATGGAATAACCCATCCGTAAGTAAAATTATAGGGGAAACTGTTAGGTATTGAGAGACATCGAATGGCAATAAGAATAGGCAGTACCGAGGAGTAACTCCCACGACACCGCCTTGAAGAAGGTAAATGTTCAGATTATAAGGTCGTCATACTTACTCCGAATTGTTTAATATACATTATCCACTATTAATCCTCATTAAAGTTATCAACGGTGTCGCAGTTCCTAACCGAGACACCGCCTTAAACTTAAATAGGATACCTGTTTACAGGTTCATCATCTTATCTCTGATTTGCTCAGCCTGCTGTTTCAGATAATACACCTTCCGCTTATCTATCCCGAGTTCAGCCGCAATTTCCGGAGCATCGCAGTCGTAGGTGTGATATCTGGTAAACACCTCTGCTATGAGTGGATCTTTCCTGCGCATGGCCGCGATAAGCTCTTCGTAAATCATCTCACTTTCAGCCTCGTTCATTCCTGAAAATTCCTCGCCTTCATTGCTCATAAGTTCTTCAGGATCATCATAATTGATGACCCTAGGCTGACGGCTATTCTGCCGAAAGAACTGGTAGAGGTACGCTATGTATCATTTCCGCAGCATGACCTTTTTGCCACCGTGGGCGGTAACCGGCTCATGGTTCATCGCAGTGCCGTTCCTGCAATCGCACAAAGGATTAGAAACAGACTGTGTCCTGAACTTTGATTTGGATACTCTGTTTCTTGGCTCTGTGGTTCCTCTGCTTGAGGAAATCACATCAAAGTACAAGACCGGTATCTTCGGGGGCAGCGAACGGGAGAATCGTGATAAATGGATGAAGCAGATGAACCTTAAGGAGGTAGTTAACACTCCGCTGTATTTCAATACCGGACTTATGTGCTACAAGGCAGACTGCAGCGGTCTCTATGACAAGTTCATCAGAACTCTTGAGCAGCATTGCAACTTCATGTACTTCCCGGAGCAGGACTTCGTGAATCTTCATTTCAAGAAAAAATATCCGCTTGCCAATGAGTTCAATGCCATCTGGTTTAATCCCACTGAGGGAGCAATATGAATGCCGAAATGCTTCTCACCGTCCACCGCTGGTTTGCAAGGAAATCCTGTCCGTGAAACTGGCTAATGGAACGACTGGGCTGTTTAGCTCAGGAGGTTAACAGCCGCTTGGGTAATAAGGGCGATTTGCACATATACAAAAGCCGACAAGATACTTGTCGGCTTAAACCTAGTTCTTTAAATCAAAAGTTCCCAAGATTGGACTCAATGATTTAGCATCTACTTCTTTGAACTTTTAATCTTTTCCCAAAGACTGTTGATTACTTCATTTAATTTTTCATCCTGAGGTTCTACTACAAACATCAATTTCATTTTATCATCAGGTATAGTGATATTTGGATTTGATGCTACTGACTCATCTGCAAGATCCAAAGCAGGTAAAACGGCATTTGAATACAGGTTGTAATTTGATATATCCGCCATTACTGCTGGTTCAAGAATATAATTCATGTACTTGTACGCATTATCGACATGCTTCGCATCTGCTGGTATCGCCATCATGTCGTACCATAATACGGCTCCTTCTTTAGGAACAACGTAGTTAATTTCTAAACCTTTATTTGCTTTTTGGGCTCTTTCAATTCCGATAAGAACTTCGCTACTCCAACCGAATGCTACACATACGTCACCGCTTGCAAGATCAGAATATTGTGATGTACGAAAATATCGAATATAAGGTCTAATCTTCGTCAACAATTTAGCAGCTCGCTCATAATCAACACTTTCAGATGAGTTAGGATTTAATCCAAGATAATTAAGTAAAACTTTCACAAACCTCAGGACTATAGAAACCTTCTTGTTCTAAGGTCGTTTCTTTTCAAATCATATCAAAAATTAATCTGTTTCCCTGG
>NZ_FOXF01000107.1 GCF_900115655.1 Ruminobacter amylophilus
CAGAGTGCATGATGATTACTCAATCATAGGAAGTGAATTCTGCAATTTCCTGTCAACTGTTCTATCGTTTAAATTGATTAACAAATTTGATAAGGCTGAATTACTGAACACATTTACCTATAAAAAAATCATGTCAATTTTAAAAAGAGCTAAACAAGCCAGAATTAACTCGGGTGACTGGCAACTTATTAATATGAATCCGTCTCAGGTTAAGGTACTTCAAAAGTTGTCTCTTTTACCACAAGATGAAGTACCAACTAAAAGATCTCCTGGCAGACCAAAAAAGAATGTATAGTATTACGATTTGGGAAAGTTCTACTTAAAGTAACAGACATGTATAAAATTTACTTAAAAGAGGAAGATCAGCTAAAAATACTGATTTCCCAATTATCGCTCATTTAAATGAAGCTGCTAATTCTGATTTTATTCTATTCCTTCAGAATTTAAATAACGGAACAGGCAGCGGTTATGAGTTTACGTGTTCTAACTTTTGGGACGACCTGGATGAATACGACAAAAGTCAAATAAAAAAATTTGAAGGAATTGAAATTGTAACACAAGCAGATGAAGAAATTATTCTTTCATACGACGAGTTACTGTACTATGTTAAACTTATAAGAAAACGTATTATTACCGACAAACAAAGCGAGGCAATCATAGATAAATTAATTAGTGATTTTTCTAAAAAATATGTAGAAAAATAGCCAAAACTGTTGCCCCCCTAATCCTGACCTAATAACTCGGTATAATCATCCATTATGACTTCCGAGAATGGAATCCCCTCAATAACCCGACTTTCAAGTAAATCATGCATATCAGCGTACTTTCCTAACAATTCGTACTTACGTCTATGCTCAGATGATACTTCATCATCTCTCAATACTTTTTTGTATAGACCAAAAAGAACGTCTCTTCCATCAGGTAAGATCTTAATTTCATCTTTGTACATTGACCAAGTGTGTAGTCTGTACTCAGTTCCATGATATGAAAAATCGAGTCCGTACCAATGCCCCTCTGACGGACCCCATTCTCCTGTGTATTGAGACATGAATTCATCAAGAGACTTATATTCGTTCAATCGCATTTCGAATATCCTTCTAACAGCAATTCCACAGTTTCAGAGCCATTTTTAGGTTGGGTGTTCAGAACTGCTATTGCAAAAAAGCAGTTCAGCACACTCGACCTCAGAAAAAATGCCTATTTTTCATACTGTAAATATGTTCAGATAAACGCATTTTTCAAAGAAATACAGCATAAAATTCACTGTGTAAATTTTAATCGATATCGCCGAAACCGCATGAATACTGGGTTTCTTTAGGCTTTATCACGTGACAGCAGTACAACCGTCTCGACGTG
>NZ_FOXF01000013.1 GCF_900115655.1 Ruminobacter amylophilus
AGACAAATAGAATTCGCGGCGAACCATTGACCTGAGGTATCCAATCCACGTATAACAGAGTGGCCAATGCCGTGCTTACACTGAGGAAAATGTCTTGCCTAAATTTCTGCTTGACAAAGGTCGTTTCATAACAGTTATACAGCGTTTTTGTCTTTTTACTTTGCAATATTCCCGTTTTTTTGAGAATATTTCAAATAGAACTAAAAACACACAAATAAATCACAATCCTTAGGAAAAGAAAATGTACAAAAAAATACATCTGTATGCCATTGCCTTCATCGGCCTGATTATTACATTCTGTACCATATACAATATTTTTAACAACAATCATATTCTTGATGCGGGCAATCTTTTTCTTCTTCTGCTATACGTGTGTTTCGCCGGAGCATATGTGCTTATTTACCAGAGATTTCACTTCAGATTCAAATATTCATGGATTGCAGGTCTAGTGTCATATCTTCTGACAGTACTGTTTGCCGGCCTGGCCGTATATAACCATTCATGGAGCGAATACGGACTGTTCTATCAGATACCGCTTGTTCTTGCTCTAACTTTAACTCATATATGTTTTGTTAATTTTTCCAGTGCAAAAGGTTTATTTTACACTCTGATATCGGGACTGCTTAAATTCCTTGCCGTGGGCACCGCTGCTATAATAATTGTTCTTCTGTTCATGGGAGATTCAACTGCTGCAGACTTCTTGCAAAAACTGGCAGCATCTCTATTTATTATGCTGTTATTCGGTGATTTTATGGTTTTCTATGTTAATTATTTCTACAGCCCCGAAAATGATAACTATAATGTTCTTACTCTGTACAAATCGTACAGAGAAAATGTGTATGCCGATAAATACGGCAGGCTTTATCACGTAGAAGCAGAAGACGTACCTGCAGACAAACAGAATTAATAAAGCGGAGGATTAACTCTGTATGAATGAATATCAGAATTTCCAGTCAATGGACAACAATGAAACCTACGAGACCGACTCAACTCATTTAAGTCGTCTGGATCGACTCAGAAAGACTATGCAGCATATGAATCTCGACGCTCTTATTATTACCAGAACTGATGAGCACTTAAGCGAATATCTTTCTCCCGACAAGGAACGACTCGCCTATATTTCAGGTTTTACCGGATCTGCCGGAACAGCAGTGATTCTGGAAAATGAACATCTGATAGACAGACTCAAGAATAAAACCGTAAAAAATGCGGGGAACACTGACATCACACTGAAAAATCCAGCCGCTATATTTGTTGACGGAAGATACACAATTCAGGCAAGAGTCCAGACCAGCGAAACACTGTTTGACGTTTTTCATTTTACAAATGTCAGACTTGAAGACTGGCTTATAGCAACTTTAGGAAATACGGCCCGCATAGGCATAGATCCAAAATGCATCAGTTACAACCGCTATTCAGCCATTAAATACGCTCTGAGTCCTTATCAACTTGAACTGATATTCACTGAAACCAATCTTATTGATGAAATTTGGACAGACAAACCTCAGGTACAGCCTTCCCCCGCACTGATATTCGAAGATCACTACAATGGCAACCCTAGCATTGAAAAAAGACACCTCATTGCTCAGAAACTGAAAGAAAAAAACATCGATGTCACCATTATCTCCAGCAGCGAATCGGTAAACTGGCTGTTAAACATTAGAGGCCGGGATGTTCCGAATCTTCCTATAGTAAACTGTTTCGCAGCAGTATACAGTTGCGAGGAAATCGAGTGGTTCGTTGATTTAAGAAAAATTCCTGAAGATAAAATATCAGATTTTCAGCATCATTTCGGTAATATAACCTACATGGAAGAGAATAAGCTTGAAGATCTTATAAATAGACTGGCCAAGCATAAATATTCTGTTTACATTGACGAAACATCCACTAACGCATGGATTATTGAAAAGCTCAAAAAAAGCAATATTCCACTGACCTTCGGACAGGATTTGTGTGAATACCCAAAAGCCTGCAAAAATCCCACCGAACTCAAGGGCATGAGAAACTGCCATCACAAGGATGCCGTAGCCATGTGCAGATTTTTGGCATGGCTCGACCACCTTACTGAAAATCTTATAAACGGGGAGCTCAAACCTCAGGCAGAAGAACTTGTCAAATCTCACAATGAAGCTACTTTGAGTGATCAGCTGTTTAAATTCCGTTCTGAACAAGACGGCTTTATTGAAACCAGCTTTGATACAATTTCCGCATTGGGTCCTAATGCCGCCATCATACATTACAACCATGTAAACCTTAACAGACCTAGGGCTTTAGGTAAGGATCCTTTATATCTTGTGGACAGTGGAGGACAGTATAACGAAGGTACTACTGATATTACCAGAACGGTTCTCGTAGGACCGGGACTTACCGAAGAGATGAAAGAGCGTTTCACTCTTGTACTCAAGGGAATGATAGCCCTGCATCTTGTAAAATTTCCGAAAGGTACTTTTGGTGGAGCATTGGACGTGCTTGCACGTGCACCATTATGGCAGAACGGTCTGAACTATGACCACGGAACAGGACATGGTGTCGGTCACTGCCTTAATGTTCACGAAGGACCTCAGGCCATTTCATACAGATATGGACAGACTCCGCTGGCCCCGGGAATGGTTACATCAGTAGAACCGGGGTATTACAAAGAAAATGAATACGGTATTCGTTGTGAAAACCTCTGTGTTGTAGAGACTGTACATGACACCCAAAATCAAACAGAGATGCTTGCATTTTTACCTATTACTTATGTACCATTTGACATCAGACTGATTAAAAAAGATTTACTGACGGATGATGAAAGAATATGGCTGAACAACTATCATCTTAAAATCAGGGAAATTGTCAGAGAACATCTGAGTGACATGGAAATAAACTGGTTACTTAAAGCTACGGCGGCGATTTAATAAATGAAAATTATAAACACTCTGCACGGTCTGTTCGGCAGTGCGAAACATAAAATCGAAAATTTATCCAAGATTGCGGTAAATGCGGACGCATACAATATTCTTGAGGATCCGAAAGTCTTCCGTGAGCGTTTGCTGACCAATATCAGAAATGCAAAATCCCGCATCTGCATATGTGCGCTTTACTGGCAGAATGATGAAATGGGTCAGGAAATAATGCAGGCCGTAAATGAAGCCGTAAATAAAAATCCTAAATTATATGTTCGCATTTACGTGGATTTTCACAGAGCTCAGAGAGGTCTTGTGGGCAAGACAAATCAGGTCGTAAACAGTGACTGGTACCATGAACTTGCCAAGAAACAGTTAATTCATCCTATCATCTACGGCGTACCTGTAAAACGCAGGGAAATTTTCGGCGTTTTTCATCTTAAGGGTTTTGTTATTGACGATACTGTTCTGTATAGCGGAGCCAGCATAAACAACGTCTATCTGCACAGACTGGACAAATATCGTATTGATCGTTACCACGAGATAAATTCACGTGAACTGGCCGATTCACTGTTCTATTACTGCGTTGATGTTTTCCACAGACACAATGCCGTTCAGGATTTTGCTCAGGATTCAATTCCAACATCAAAAGAACTTAATCTTGAAATCAAGAAGCAGCGTCGGGAACTGAGTACTGAAAGGTACAAAATCAACGACATGGAAATCGGAAGCCGACAAGTCGGTGTAACTCCGCTGGTCGGTCTTGGAAAGAAAAACAACATTCTCAATACTTCAATAATAAATCTTATTGAAGCTGCAACAGAAGACATAACCATCTGCACTCCTTATTTCAATTTTCCAAGTCAGGTATTGAAAGCCGTAAACAGAGCCCTGACAAAAGGTGTAACCATCACAATCATAGTAGGAGACAAAGAAGCTAATGACTTCTTTATTCATGAAGGAGAACCTTATAACAAGGTAGGAGCAGTTCCTTACATCTATGAAATGAATCTCCGTGATTTCGTGAATACACATACAGGGTACATCAATGATGACAAGCTCAGAATCAGACTATGGAAAGACGGACTGAACACATATCACGTCAAGGGGATATCAGTAGATAACAGATACCATCTCATTACCGGAAACAACCTTAATCCTCGTGCATGGAGACTTGATTTGGAAAACGGGCTGCTGGTTGACGACGAACATCACCTTCTACTTGAAAAAATTACTCACGAACGCAATTATCTTTTAAGCAAAACCACTCCAATAACAACGCCGACGGAACTTCAGACAATAGACGATTATCCGGAAGACTATCGCAAAATTATCCTGAAAGTTAGAAATTTCGGGGCACAGTGGTTATTACGAAAGCTGCTCTAGTTCATTTCCAAATACTTTATTGATGCAGAACCTTAGTGGTTCTGCCTGTCAGAGCAGCCATATACACATTGTTATACACAGACATAACGGTTACATATGGATATATCAGCTATTTCTATTGATGAACTGAAAGGCATTACAACCAAACAGGTATCAGCCTTGAATAAAATAGGCATCTTTACCGTTATGGATCTTCTGTTGCACCTTCCATATTCATATCTGGATCGAACCAAATTTACCGCGATAGATGAGCTTCCGGTTGATTCTTATGCCAGTGTCAGAGCAAAAATAATTTCCAGAACAACCGGCAGAAACAACATGCTCATTCTTACACTTTCCGATGACACCGGAGTTCTACGAGTTACTCTGTTTAACTGTCCAATATTTATAAACAGAGAACTGAAAACGGGAAACATTCTTATATGCCATGGTAAAGTAAGCATTTTCAATAACAGTCTGCAGATGACCAATCCAGAACTGAATCTAAAGGATTCCGAACTGCCTAAACACTACACACCTATATACAGACTGACCAAAGGAATCAAAATGCAGTCTATGCGAAATCTTGTGCAGAAAGCGTTAAACGAACTGGATAATATAGATGTCTGTGAAGAACTGATACCTCCTGAATTAAATCATACCGGTCTGACATTTAAGGAGGCTCTACAACTTGTGCATGCCCCTAAAATAGGCTCGTCTCTTTCCGAACTGTCATTATTCAATTCTCCTCAACAGCAGAGAATTATCTGTGAAGAACTGATATCCCAATACATAACTGTGCTTAAACTTAAGGAAAGCAACAGATTTCTCAATGGAATTCCTTTAAAACCTGTTGATAACCTGATAAAGAAATTTTTATCAACATTACAGTTCAGTCCAACAAATGCTCAAATCAGAGTTTTTAATGAGATCAGCAGGGATCTTGCAGAAGCCCAGCCGATGAACCGACTGGTACAGGGAGACGTGGGTTGCGGTAAAACACTTGTAGCCGTTATGGCCTCCCTGCAGGCTGTAGGCAACGGCATTCAGGCAGCAATCATGGCTCCAACCGAAATTCTTGCTGAACAGCATTTTGTAAACATCCAGAATTTTTTAGAACCTCTCGGATTAGAAACAGCAATACTTACCGGAAGTCAGAAAAAGGCAGAAAAAAACAAACAGCTTGAACTGATTAAAAGTGGTAAGGCATCCGTTATTGTCGGTACTCACGCCATTTTTCAGGAACAGGTTAATTTTCACAGCCTCGGACTGATAATAATAGATGAACAGCACCGGTTTGGTGTCGAACAGCGAATGAAACTCCGAAGCAAGTGCAGCATAGAAAATAAAGTTCCCCACATGCTGGCCATGACCGCCACACCTATTCCCAGAACACTGGCACAGACCATATATGCAGACATGCATGTATCCGTTATTGACGAATTACCTAAAGGTCGTAAACCTATTACTACCATCATGATCCCGGAAACAAGAAGAGATGAAATTATTGAAAGAATAGGTGTGAACTGTGCTGATAAAAAACAGGCATACTGGGTCTGCAGTCTTGTTAATGAATCTGAGGTTCTGGAATCTCAGGATGCGATTAATGCCTGTGAATATCTTACAAAAAAGCTCCCGAATCTGAAAATCGGCCTGGTTCACGGTCAAATGAAATCTGCAGACAAAGATTCCATTATGCGTGATTTCAAAAAAGGAAATATCGATGTACTTGTAGCCACTTCAGTTATTGAAGTAGGTGTTGACGTTCCAAATGCCTTCCTAATTGTTATAGAAAATGCTGAAAGATACGGACTGGCCCAGCTGCATCAGCTTCGAGGACGAGTAGGACGAGGACAGCTTGATTCATTCTGCTGTCTTATGTACTCAGACAAAATTAACAGCATAGGAATGGAACGCCTATCTACTCTTAAAAACAGTAATGACGGCTTTGTCATAGCCCAGAAGGATTTGGAAATCAGAGGACCGGGAGATCTGCTGGGAACAAGACAGACAGGAGAAATATCCTACCGCGTGGCTGATGCCATACGTGATTATCAGTCTATGGATAAATGTACAGAAATAGCCACGGAAATTTACCACAAACACAAAGACCTGACGCAAAAGCTGACGAAACGCTGGTTCCCAAACAGTGAAATCGTGAGTGTAATGTAGCTTCCACAAAAAAAAGCATACTATATTTTGGAGTATGCTTTTTCATTATCTAGTGATATTTTCTACTGCTTCTCATTTTGAAGCTGGAGTTTGTATTGCTTGTAACTAGACAAAGAAGCGGAAATTTCTGCTCCAAGCAGAACAATATACCAGTTGATATATGTCCATACCATCAGTAAAGGAAGTGCTGCTACGGCTCCGTATATCAGTGTATAACTGGTAAAATTCATAATGTAGTAGGTAAAAAACTGCCTCAGTAATTCCTGCACAAGAGCAGCAAATAAAGCACCTATTACTGCATGAGTAAAATTTACTTTAGTACACGGAACAGCCGTGAACAATAAAGTAAAAACCACAAAGGTTAAAAAACATGGAAGCATCTTCATCCCCAAGGTATTCAGCCATATTGCAGCAGAACTCTGCCCCAGATAATTGGATGCCAGAATAGAAGAAGAAACAACAATAGAAGCTCCCAGCAGAATAGGTCCCAACGTCAGCACGGTCCAATAGACTGAAAAAGTGGTTACCCTGGATCTGTTCAGCTTAACATGCCAGATTCTGTTAAGAGTGATATCAATTCGTCTAATCAACGCAAGAGCGATAAATATCAGCGTTATAACACCTACTGCCGTGGTTTTGGATGCATTTGAGACAAAAGAATCTATGTTCTCTTTTAATACCCCTCCTACCTGAGGCATCATATTGTTAAGAATATAATTCATCATTTCATCACGATAAGTAGTGAAACTTGGAGAAAGTGAGAAAACACTTAAAAGAACGGCCAGAACCGGAATGAGCGACATTATGGTAGTATAAGAAAGAGATGAAGCCAGAACATCTATTTCATCATCAGCTATTCTTTTGGATAAAAAGAATAGATAGGAGAGCTTTTTCTTCAGAAATTGATAAAAAGTAACAGCCTTCTGCTTCAATGAAGACTTTTTCTTATTCTGCTGTCCACCTTCCTGTACGTGAGCAGAGACTGTTTCAGGCTGTTCGCGCTTTTCAGAAGTCGTTATCTCTTGTTCAGTCATTTTTCCCCACCAAAATGCAAATACAACACTGAAGAAACTGCAACTTTATTCTTTATGTCCTCAAAACAAAGATCAGTAAAAATAAAGACGCTTACTTCATTATAGACAAAAAAAATCTCTCAATACCTGCAATTCCTCTCTAATCTGAAATTTAATCATCTAAAACCTGAATATAGGTTTTACAACGCACCTGAAATAGAAATACTGAATTCCATGTCTAACCAAACTGAAAAACCCCATGTAATAAGACATTACATGGGGTCTCTTATGACATATCAGTCCCACTCTGTTATTTTCCCTTTACAGCATTGACTACTGCGCTGTGCAGGAACTGAGTCATCTTTTCCCCGTGATTTTCCAGCATCTTAGGGAACATTGATATAGGAGTCATTCCTGGGAAGGTATTGATTTCATTTAACAAAATCTGATCTTCACCAACAAGGAAAAAGTCAATTCTGGATAAATCCTTTAATTTAAGAACCTTGAAAGCTCTGGCAGCATATTCTCGAATCTTTGCTTTGAGATTATCAGGAATGTTGGCCTCCACCATGGTGGTTGACTTTGAAGTACTGTTGTACTTTTCTTCAAAGGTATAGAAATCATTATCCGGGGTAACAATCTCCCCGGGATTGGTCACTACCAGCCTGCCTTCATATTCGTATGTGGCGACTTCAAGTTCACGCGGTTTTACAGCCTGTTCAAGCAGAACATCTTCACTGTATCCAAAAGCCTTTCTGATATACTCATCAAGTGAGGCTTCATCTGAAACCTTGTAACAGCCAACAGAAGATCCCTGAGAAGCAGCCTTAACAAAAACAGCTCCATACTGTCTGAAGAAATCATGAGCCTTTCTCAGATTCTCTTCATTATCTGAATCAATAAAACTGAAAGGTGTATTAGGAATGCCTATTGCACTTAGCCATAACTTTGTGCTTACCTTGTTAAAACATAGCTTGCTTGCTTCTGAACCGCATCCAAGATAAGGAAGATTCATGATTTCAAACAGTGACTGAATATCTCCGGTTTCACCGGGAACACCGTGAATGCATGGAATCACGTAATCAATATGATACGAAGAATCTTTGAAAGACAGCTCATGTTTATAATTTATACTACACTGATTACCTGACTCATCAACCCACTCGTTTTTGTGAATAACTACTTTTATTACATTAAATTCAGGAAATGTATTTAACTGCTGCTCAATATATGAGGCACTCACAAGAGATATTTCGTGTTCAGATCCGTCTCCGCCGCACAGGAGGAGAATATTGTATTGTTCCATGATTATGATTCCGTTGTTTAAGCATCCTTTGCTTATTATAAATACGCGATAATTATACTTTCATGTAATTATCGTTACAATCTGAAAAACCTAATGAACATCGATAATTTGACGACGAACAGCACAAATTTTTCGTTTTTTTAACCATTACTGATAAAATAAACCAAGTTTGAATTTTGTTGGATATGAACTGAAAATGAATTTAAGCAAAATTGTCGCATATGCAGTAATATCAGCTGTTATCACCACCGGTTGCGTTACCGTTACAGCTGACGGAAGAAAAATTAATGACAATAATGAGGTAGCTACAAATAATACCTCCAAAGAACTGTCACTTATGCTGAATACGTTAAAAGGTGATTATCTCAAGCTGAATACTCAAAAAACCAACAGGATTGTACAGGAAATTACTGATGGCAACCTGGATACCATAAAAATGGTTATGGATAACCCGAATGATTATGAACCACCTGTACTTTTTGCTTATGCTGATCAGGTATATAAATCCGGACATTATGACACGGCAATGTTCTGGTTCTACACGGCACAGCTCAGAGCCCGTTCCGATGCGAATAAATCTCTGGATAAATCAGTGCAGGAAGGTGTTACACGTTTAAGTTCTGTCTACAGCCAGACAATCGGTGTATACGCACTGGAACATCCCAATGAACTTGAATCAACCATGAAAAAAGTTTTGGAATGGGATGCCATCACCGAAAGAAACTACGATCCAAAATGGGTTGCGATTTTAGGCAACGAAGCCAAAATAAGTGATACCATTCGATTCTGCGAGCCTGAAAAATATAAATCCATAAATCAGGAAGTAAGACGCGGCTGGAAGATAGGTTTTGATGCAGCATTAAAAAAAATACGTGAAAGCAAGCTTGAAACACCGGATAATTAACCGAAGTTTCAACAAACACAACAGCTTCTTTTCTCAAATAAAAACATCCTGAAATATGTAATGCCCCCTGTAAGTTGGACAAACTTGCGGGGGCATTTTTATGAAGTTTACATACAAAGATAAAGTCGAGATGTATCGACTTTGGAAAGAAGAACACTACAGTTCAAGAAGACTTGCAGCACAATTTCAATGCAATCGAACCGTAGCGACCTACATAGTAAAGCTGATTGATATTCATGGAATATCTGTAGTTCAGAAAAAGAAAAATAGGGAGTATTCAGCAGAATTTAAGGAAGAAGCAATCCGGAGAGTTTTGATACAACATGAAAGTATAAAACAAGTTTCGTTGTCTCTAGCGATTCCGATCAAAGGTACATTGTCATTATGGATTAAGTCTTACATAGAAAACGGTTATAATGTCATCGAAAGAAAGCGAGGGTGTTATGGCCAAAAAGAATCAGCGGAAGACAGAATCATCAGAAGAGCTGATGAAGAAGATACAGGAGCTTCAGAAGCAGAACATGAAGCTATTGATAGAGAACGAATACTTAAAAAAATTAGACGCCTTAATTTCGGAAAGAGAAAAACGAGAGCAGAAGAAATAGCTCATGCTATCACTGAGTTAAGGCGGGAACTGAAATGCTCTCTGTGATTCATACTGGCAGTCATCAACGGTACGCCGGATGTTCCTCATATGACTCGTTCTGATTATTACTACACGATAAATAAAATTGACAAGGACGAAAAGAATCAGGAACTTACAGAAAAGATCAAGGCAATATATGCTGAACATAAGGAGCGCTACGGCTATCGTCGTATCACTATGGAACTGGCTCGCCGCGGTGTCTGTGCAAATCATAAGAAAGTTCAGCGCCTGATGCAGAAATATAAGCTTAAGGGTATTACTCCCAGAGCGAAGTATAAGTCATACAAAGGCGATTTCAACGGCACCGTTAAGAATCTGCTTCTTAACAAGGTGGTAGACACTAAAAAACATAAAACGTACTATACCAGGAATTTCTGTACTACAGCCGTGAATCAGAAATGGACCACTGATGTATCTGAATTTCACATCGCGGCCGGAAAGCTTTATCTGTCTCCGATCATGGATATGCACAATGCTGAAATCGTGTCTTTCAATATTTCAAAATCACCGAATTTCACTCAGACAATGGATATGTTGAATCAGGCGTTTCAAAAACATCAGAAGCTTGAAGGGCTTATCCTTCATTCAGATCAAGGCTGGCAATACCAGATGACTCCGTATCATTCAATGCTCAGAGAAAAAGGTATCATTCAGTCAATGTCTCGCAAGGGAAACTGCTATGACAACGGTATTATGGAAAATTTCTTTGGAAAGATGAAAAACGAGATGTTTTATGGACATGAATACGAGTTTAGCACACTGGATGAACTTAAAGACGCAATGGTGAAGTATATCCATTACTATAACAATAATAGAATACAGGAAAAACTAAAAGGCCGAACTCCTTGTGAGGTAAGGAATTCAGCCTTAGAATAAGCATAAGTTTTATTTGTTCAACTTATGGGGGTCACTCCAATATTGAAAATCAGGATGTTTACAATCTACACAGACAAAATCGTCATCCACAGAAGAACTGCCCCGCGGATATGTCAAGGCAATATCTTAAGCTGTTGCCTGCTCAATAAACTCTTTCATTTTCTGCTTGTTCAGGGCACCGACCTGTTTTGCAACAAGCTCACCATTCTTAAACACCAGTAATGTAGGAATATTTCTCACTCCGTACTGCGCAGCAAAATCTCTGCTCTGATCCACATTAACCTTAACAAAGGATACGTCGCTCATTTCCCCTGCCAAATCCTCAATAACAGGACCAACCATCTTACATGGTCCGCACCATGGAGCCCAGAAATCAACAAGCACAGGTTTTTTGCTGAACAGCACCTGTTCTTCAAATAAAGCATCATCAATTTCTTTTACTAAATCACTCATTTATATCTCCTTATAATTATTAAAAACCAGAGATCCCATTGGCATAACAGAAACCAGCCAAAGAATATTACGACTTGTTATAACCAACTTTATAGCGATGCACTTACCCAACTGACACATAAACAGAATTCCGGCCGGCATACATCTGGAAACATTTCAAGCCCTCAATATAACATATTGACAGCTTATTTTTTGTTAAATTCCCCCAAAAAAGATTATTTCTCCTTTTTGTGAACTTATGCCAAGAAACTAAAGTGAATAAAAAAATAATCCACACAGAGCATCACTATATTAATCCAGTAACTGACATTTTTACCTGAATATTGAAACCAATGCAATAATTTGTGATAAAAAGCTAATGAAAAATCCATTTAAACACAAGCCGATACATATAATGTATACTGTAAATAACTTTCAATCATATACTAAGATCTGACCTTCTTTCACTCTCATTCAAAAGTCAGACTGGAAAAAAGCAGAATTTAAGGAATACGGATATGCCAGGTTCTTCTCCTTTATATGCAGCAATAGATTTGGGATCAAACAGCTTCCACATGCTGGTTGTCAGAAATGTCTCCGGCGCAATCAGAGCTGTTTCCAGAGTTAAACGCAAAGTTAAACTGGCTCAGGGGCTCGATGAAAACAATATTCTTTCTGACGAAGCAATCCAAAGGGGGCTCGACTGCATCCGTCTTTTCTCAGAACAGCTAAAAGATATCCCGGAACAGAATATCCGAATCGTGGCCACTGCGACATTGCGTCTTGCGAAGAATGCATCCGTTTTTATTGAAAAGGCGGAAAAAATACTGGAACACAGCATTGAGATCATTTCAGGAGAAGAAGAAGCCAGAACAATCTACCACGGAGTCGTCAGCACCTCCAGTGCATCAGGTAACGTACTCGTTATTGATATCGGCGGGGCATCAACGGAACTTATCATAGGTCAAGGGCTTAATGTAAAGGTTCTCCACAGTACTCAAATGGGGTGTGTAACCTGGTTAAACAATTTCTTCACCGATGATGAAATCACCGAAGATAAGTACGATAAAGCCATTGAAGCGGCAATAGAGATATTATCTCCTCTGGCTGATGAATACCTGAGGGAAGGATTTGCAACATGTGTCGGGGCATCCGGCACAATTCAGTCACTTCAGGAAATTATGATATCCAACGGCGAAAGTGAAGTGGTAACACTCGAAAAGCTTATTCATCTGAAGGAAATGACCCTTGAATACGGAGCTTTTTCCAAACTTAACATTGCCGGCTTATCTGCTGAAAGACTGACTGTTTTCCCTTCAGGATTATCAATTTTAATTGCCATTTTCAGAATACTTGATATCAAGGGAATGACTTTGGCCGGAGGAGCTCTGCGTGAAGGTGTTATCTACAGGATGCTGGGAGATTACGCTCCGAGAAATATCAGGACCAAAACCGTAGACAGCCTGATTACCAGATATCAGATTGACAGAGAACAGGCTGAAAGAGTAACGAAGGTATCATTATTTGCTTTTGACAATCTCAAGGAAGCTTGGCAACTTAACGACCCTTCGGCAAGACCTGTTTTAAAATGGGCATCAATGCTGTACGAAATAGGCCTGTGCATCGAATATAAAAAAGCCCCGAAACATGCATCTTACATAATCGATAACATTGAAATGCCTGGTTTCACCAATGCACAGAAACATCTTCTCAGCGCTCTTCTGCTTAATGAAAGAGATGCCTTTAAACTTGAAGCCCTAAAAAAACAGAGTGCCGTATCTTATGAAGAAGCATGTGCTCTGGCAAGAATATTGCGTCTGGCCATTATAATATGTGTTCGTCGCAGTCCTGATGCCATTGACGGAGAGATCAGTTTTAACATGCCTGAATACGGCAGACTTGAGCTTGTCACTACTAAAGACTGGCTGGACAATCATTACCTGAGAGCCACCCTGCTGAAAGAAGAATGTCAGAGGCAGCAGGAACTTGGCTGGTCAATGACAATCAGAGAAAAATAATATGCAGATTCAACCCATACTCCTGGTAGCTGCCGGCGGGGCAATAGGAGCCGTATGCAGGTACTTGACCACAAGTGCTATCACTTCATTTTTCGGAAAAGAATTTCCCTATGGAACAATAACAGTAAATATCATAGGCTCCTTTCTGATTGGACTGCTTACCTCCGTACTCAGTCAAAACTATTTGGAACCACAGCTGAAGCTTCTTTTGATTACCGGGCTGTTGGGTGGATTTACGACTTTCTCGACATTTTCTCTCGATACAGTTAATCTAATTCATGCATCTGATTACATCAAATTATTCCTTTACATTGCCGGAAGTATTGTATTGGGAGTCGGCGCGGCCGTTACCGGTCTGCTTATCGGAGAAGCCATAAAAGCTCATTAGTTTTCACAGAAAAAAATATCAACACATTAAATTACTGAAATAGGATTTTACATGGCCACAAATTCACAGTTAGTACTCATTGACGGTAATAACTTTCTGTACCGTGCCTACTACAGCACGGCCCGTTCCGGTCTGACCAACAGTAAAGGCGAACCTACCGGAGCCACAAAGGTTTACATCAGCATGATTCAGAAACTGGAAAAATCATACCCCAATGCACTCATTGCGGTAGTATTCGATTCTCATGGTCCATGTTTCAGACATGAATTGTTTCCCGATTATAAAGGAACGAGAAAACCAATGCCTGACGACCTCCGAGCCCAGGTAGATACCATAAAAAAAATAATTACAGCCATGGGAATTCCTTTGATTTCCGTACCTTGTGTTGAAGCTGACGATGTTCTCGGAACATATGCAAAACTAG
The DNA here is from genome assembly GCF_900115655.1 of Ruminobacter amylophilus. Lineage (GTDB taxonomy): Bacteria > Pseudomonadota > Gammaproteobacteria > Enterobacterales > Succinivibrionaceae > Ruminobacter > Ruminobacter amylophilus. The sequence continues at coordinate 14,430 of NZ_FOXF01000013.1, forward strand.
GTTCAGAATCAGGAATGGATGTATTCCTTGCAACAGGAGACAAAGATCTTGCGGCAATGGTTAACGAACATGTATTCATTGTAAACACCATGGACGACACTGTTATGGATCGTGACGGTGTAATAGCAAAATTCGGGGTTCCGCCTGAGCTTATCAGTGATTATTTGGCACTCAAGGGAGACACTGCCGATAACATTCCAGGAATGACCGGCATAGGTGATAAATCAGCAACTGCACTGTTAAATTCCATTGGCTCAATTGAAAAAATTGCAGCCAACCTTGATGAGGTAAAAAATCTTAATTTCCGCGGCTCAAAAACATTTGCGGAAAACTTCATTAAACAACAGGAAAACGTCAGACTGTCCAAAATACTCACAACAATTAAGACAGATGTGGACGTACCGCTGAAACCGTCAGAACTTGTAAGACAGAAAACCGATCACAAAACGTTGCTGGAAATATACACAGCTTGTGAATTCACTAAATTAATCGCCACCGAAAAAGCATGCATCGCCAATGAAGCCAACGGAGATCTGTTTTCCACTCAGCAGGAAAGCACAAACAGTGAAGACGCCGTTACTGACAATCACAGTTCAGAAAACATCAATTTGTCTCAAAAGAAACATATCCGTGTAACCGTAAGCAGCGAAAATACACTGAAAATGCTTATAGCAGAGCTGAAAATCAGTGATTCCCCTGTTCTTTATCCTTTAAGAACTTGGATTAACGCAGTAAATTCCTGTTTAACAGGGCTTGCAATAAGGACAATTAATTGCGACTTCTACATACCACTGGGACACACATATTTAGGAGCTCCGGCTCAGCTTGAATACTCAGAGGTGTTCTCGGCTTTATCTCCAGTCATCAACAACGGACAGAAGGAAATAATCTCATACGACATCAAAGATCTGATGCATACTTTGGATAAGTATGGTATTGAAATAACAATGCCATATCAGGATATAATGAATGAACTCCACAGCTTTAATTCGGCAGCAGATACGGATTTATCCAAAGCATCAGAAATCTTCTTAGGCCAAAGTCTTGATGACGAACAGGAATTATGTTCTGTAGCCGTACCATCAGGCAAAAGAAAACAGAAAATCCTTCTGGCAGAAGTAGAGGTTGAAAGAGCAGCTGAATTTGCGTTCAAACACCTTGAGGCAATACAGAACCTTCATCAGATCATAGGTCAAAAATTAAATGAAATGCCTGAAAACAAACAGGCTTATCTCGTTCAGGAATTACCACTGATAAAAGTTCTTTACAAAATGGAAAACAATGGTTTTTATCTGGATAACAACGAGTTTTCAAAACAGAGCTTATCCCTTAATCAGAAACTGAGGGAAGTTAAAGACAATATACTCATGCTGGCAGGAGAGGATTTCAACATCAACTCAACCAAGGAAGTATCATACATTCTGTATGATAAACTCGGTATCGACTGTCCCAAAAAAACTCCTACAGGTCAGCCATCAACATCAGAAGAAACTCTTTCTCTAATTGCCGAGAACTATGAAATAGCCAGACTTATCCTTAATTACAGAGCTCTGGCAAAACTTATCAACACCTACGTTGACAAACTTCCTGCTCTGGTTGATGCATCCACCGGAAGAATTCACGGCTTGTTCCATCAAACAGGAACATCAACAGGTAGATTATCTTCAAGCGATCCAAATTTACAGAACATTCCGGTAAGAACACCGGAAGGAAGAGCCGTTCGAGCAGGTTTTGCAGCAAAGCCTGGATACAAAATCGTAGCCGCTGACTATTCACAGATTGAATTACGCCTTATGGCTCATATCGCCAACGAGCATAACATGATCAGATCATTCAATGCTCATGAAGATATTCACAGATCAACAGCAGCTCAGATTCATAATATCAGCTTAGATGATGTTACTTCCGATATGAGACGTTCAGCCAAAGCTATTAATTTCGGACTGATTTACGGTATGAACCGTTTCGGTCTGGCTAAACAACTCAATATTTCCAACGATGTTGCCAAAAACTACATAGATAATTATTTCGCCAAATACCCTGGAGTAAAAACATATATGGCCGAAATCAAAAAATCGGTTCATGAAAATGGATATGTTTCAACCATAAGCGGAAGAAAGCTGAATTTTGATGCCATACATACCGCGTCAAAAATGGCACTTTCCGGGATAGAAAGAGCAGCAATAAATGCACCAATGCAGGGAAGCGCGGCTGAAATTATCAAATCAGCAATGATCCGGATAGATGAATGGATGAGCAAACTCCCGGATGACAACATAAAAATGCTTTTACAGGTTCATGACGAATTAATTTTTGAAGTTAAAGCAGAATTTGTAGAAGAATATAGCAGAATTATTTCAGAAATCATGTCTTCCGTGATAAAACTTGAAATACCTCTTGAAGTCAGCGTTGGAGTGGGACAAAACTGGAGCGAGGCACACTGATTATGATAAAGAATTTATTATTTACTCTTTTTATGTGCGGTATGACATCTACCGCAATGGCAGTTGATCTGACCGCCACAAAAGATCTGGAAGATGTATCAGAGGCTCTGATGTACATGCCTTTAATCGAAAGAATGGACGATATCAGAGCAGAGATATTCCTTAGCAATACTCCTGATGCACTGGCTAAGAACTCCAACGATATGATGAAGCTAAAAAAGGTGTCTCTTGATGAAGATAAACTGGAAGTAGTTTACGATTTTGAAGTCATCATACCAAAGGAAATGAAAACAGAATCCATAATTAGTGATTATGCACAGGATATAAAGAAAATCACAACAGAAGAAGACTGTTCATCAATGAACTTTTATCACGCTGATGTAGCCAATCACTATATTATAAAAACAGCTGACACAGGCAACGTTATTGCGGACTATGTGACTTCCTATGGTTTCTGCAGAAATAAAGTACGGATTCCGTATGCACACTAAACTTTTATTCTGATTAACAAAATATAAAAGGCATTTCCGATGGAAATGCCTTTTGAATAATAATTATATGATTAGGGTAAAATTAGAAATTCCTTTTTTCAATGGTTATTGAAGGTCTATTTTCAGGATTAACCTTATCATACTCAATCTTTATATAAGAAAATCCTCTCTGATTCCAATCGCCTGTATCCATAATAAGATACTGATTATCAATCATAACTTCTTCAGCATTATGGGTATGCCCGTGGATTAACACATCTGCTCTGATTTTTTTCATAAGCTTAACAGCCTTGTCAGTATTTATCATCCGCTTAACAAAATTGGCAGCAGCAAAATTACGTATGCTCCTGTCACGCATGTTCATGGCGATTTCCGCCCGATAACTGTACGAGGTGCACACATTAAAAAGCCACTGCATAAAACCGCAACGGCTAAACCACCTGAAGAAACGATATCCCAGTGATTCATCACAGAGTTCATCACCGTGAACCATGGCAATTACGGAACCATTAATCTCCACTCTGCTGATATCTTTAAGAAGCTGAATTTTAAAATAACTGGCATCTCTGTTATTAAGCAGAAAATCTCGATTTCCATGGATAAAATACACCTTGCCACCTCTGGAAATTATGGATGAATTAATTTCCCTGACAGCAGCATGCACCTTATCATCAGGATTTATACCGACATAATAATTAAAAAGATCCCCTAGAATGTACAGTTCATCCTCAACCGAAATCTCGTCAGCGAAAGCCCTGAATTTATCGAGTAATTCAGGAGTATCCACTGACAAGTGGAGATCTGCAATAACAAAGACTCTCACTATTTTACTTGGCCACTACTTCGTTAATTACGATATCCTCTACAGGAACGTCGCCGTAAGGTCTGAACTTATTGGTTGTTTTTACTGATTCAATCTTATCAACAACATCAAAACCATCAACAACCTTACCGAAAACGCAGTAACCCCAACCATGAAGATCTTTACCTGAATGATTAAGAAAATCATTATCCTTGGTGTTAATAAAGAACTGAGAGGTAGCTGAATGAGGATCCATGGTTCTTGCCATTGCAATGGTATACTTATCATTCTTTAAACCATTATCAGCCTCATTTTCTATCGGAGCTCTACGGGAAGCCTTATCCTTTAAACCTGCTGTAAGTCCTCCTCCCTGGATCATAAAACCCTTGATTACACGATGAAAAATAGTTCCTTCGTAGTAACCATCAGCAACATATTTTAAGAAATTATCTACGGTTACAGGAGCTTTTTCCGGATTTAATTCAAGAGTGATATCACCGACATTTGTTTTAATAATTACCATTGACATACGACAAAACCTTAAAAAAAACAAAAACAAAGCTGCAAACAGGCACAGCCATTTAACTGTCATGCATTATACCACAACAGAAATAATGACTTACTCAACTTTCCCACATGATTTTGAGTGGAAAAACATAGCGCAACCTTAATCCATGCGGTTTAGGTGTTTTTTAAAAACATGTATTGATTCGCTTTATGTACAGCTTGTTTGTGACAAAAAATCAAAAAATTTGATCTGATTTATACTTTCATATCACTCTTGCTTTATGCCGTTATAACCGGCATTTTTAATTCCCTTTGTTACCATGTTTCTCTTAGTATAGAAAGGCATAACCTCAGCCTTATCAGGCATTTTCCATATAAAAGCCTTTTTGGTGGCTCTGTTTCCTCCAGCGTTGTTTCTTTTGATATCAAGGGTCTTGTGTCTTCTGTAGAAATCAGCGATTATTCTGTTTCGCTTTTCCATTATTTCGCTACCCTTACCTTCAAAACATAATGCCGGCGTAACGTAGCATATACCACTGTGGCGATGCTCTTTATTATACCAGTCGTAGTAGCCCTTACACCACACACGGGCATGTTCGATGACAAGATTAAATGTTAAGACGGTAATATTCGGGAAGGGAGATATCGGTCACCTTACAGATCCGAAGGTTGCGGCCTCCGCACTGAATGCCATAAAGGAACGCGTGTTCATCGTGCCTTACGGTCGATTCACCACCATGGAACAGACCGATGATTCCGTCGTAATATACTACCTTGACGAAACAGATCACGAATGCTACCTGAAGGTGGACTATGTTCTCTGTGCTACCGGAAGAATACCGAATCTGGATGAGCTGCAGCTTGAAACTGCCGGCATTCAGCTTAACTCCCTCAATCAGGCATACTGTGACGAGGAAACTCTTCGGACCAGCGTTCCGCACATTTTTATTGCGGGTGACACCACCTCATCCACGAGAAGCAACCTGCAGAAGGCCCTGTACCAGGGAAAGATTGCGGGAGCAAATGCCGCAACATATCCTAGACTGTATCAGACCTGCAACATGCCGCATCAGGACATAACCTTCACGGATCCGGAAATCACCGTTACCGGTCTGTCATTTGAGGAAGTAAAGCAGCGTGCAAGAACAGGACATAAATTCATACTTGGTGAAAGCTCAACTGCAGACAACACCACTTCCGTGATAAAGGGATACAGACACGGTCTGGTTCATGTATACTTTGATCGTGAAACCCAGCTGCTTCTGGGTGCGGAAATCTGCGCTCCTTATGCACAGCAGATGTCGCAGTTCATTTACGGAGCCCTGTACAACAGACAGACTCTGGATGACCTCATAGGATACAACTTCTACCACCCATCCGCTTTTGAAATGCTCACGGAAGCCTTTGAGGATGCAAAGAAGAGTTTTAAGTTGCTGGGGCCCGTAGCCTAGATCGTATCATCTTCCCGCCTCATCTTTTCTCCGCAGGCCGGCTAACCTCCATGCTCAAAATGGATTTAAATAATAAAACGGTCACAATGACTGACCGTTTTATGCTGCCGTACTGCCTCATTCCCCTGCATCCGCACGCTCTGGCTGACACTCCCGGCGGTGTCAGTAGGTTTTACCGAAAAAGCGTTCCTTTCTCATAATCATCAAAGAATCCACAGCTCCGCAACCCACGGCCCGGCAACAATCACGACTTCCCCATAACCTTTTAAAAACATCACACTTCTCACTTTTGAATAATATTTATTTTCTGTTTTTTGAAATGAGAAACATGTCACTAATACCCGTATGATTTCGTGTAACATGTAAATTGGCCTTATAAGTGAACGGCCAACAGAATCAATACACTTAGCAATATTTTAAAGAAACGGAAAATGGATTTACCAAGCACAGAATCCCTGCTTACCCCTCTTCCCGATAATGACACCGGCGAGAATCTGGAATACGATTCCGCGTATCTGCAGATGGAAGAACTTGCTCTTGCCGTTCCGCCAACTGAAATCGGCGACAGCGTAAGCGAAGGAAAAGAACCTGACTACAGGTCTCTCATAAAGAACACCATTGAGCTCTGGAATAGAACCAGGGATCTGCGTGTTGCGGCTTATCACACCCTGGCCGCCTTCTGTCTTAACGGACTTGAAGGCATGAAGCAGGGCCTTTCAATGATAAATTATCTGTGCGGTTCTTTATGGGATAAATGCTATCCCGAACTGGATCCTGACGATGACAACGATCCTACCGAAAGAATCAACATTCTGAGCATGCTCTCCCCAAAGACAGGAAGCTACAACGACCCTATTGATTTCATCGGTCAGTTCCGCAGACACAGAATATGCGACGAACTGCCCTACACCCTGAGAGACGTTCTCATTGCTCAGGGGATTATCACGGCGGAAGCAAAAACTGATTTTTCACTGATGGTGTCCGAATTCAGAAACCTACCGCGTGACATTATTGCACAGAAATCCGCACTGCTTGGTGAAATAAAAGAGCTCCTTGAAAACATCAGAAACAGCATTAACACCAAAACTGGAGACTCTGCACTGCTTAACTTCGAAGCCCTTGATCGGGAAATCGGGCACATGAACAGGTTTCTTGACACCCTGCTCCCTGAAGAAAATACCGCAAATGAAGATACTGCAGTTCCCGTCACGGCAGACACGTCCCAGCAGGGAAATGCCGGAGCATCCAAGACGGCATGCGGGGTAACGAATCTCAGTACCGTCATCATTACTAACAGAAATGATGCTCTGATGATGGTAAAGAAAAGCGCCGAATATTTCCGCAAAGCTGAACCTTCAAGCCCGTTGCCGTACCTTCTGGACAGGGTCCTGAAAATGTCCGACATGAATTTTATCGAGATTCTCACTGAAATCGACAAGGGAGCACTCGAAAAGGTTCGTGAACAGCTTGGAGTTCCAGAGCAGAATCAGGAATATTAATACGGGATTATCAAAAACGTTTTTAAAAATTGTTACCAGTAGTTCATTCACGATGAACAGTAGAACGAGGAGATTTTAACAATGGCAATTACAAATTCTCAAAAGTTTGTGGGCAAGAACCGCGCCCCTCGCGTTCAGGTTGAATATGATGTCGAACTCTACGGCTCAGAGAAAAAGGTAAACCTTCCTTTCGTAATGGGAGTCATGTCAGATCTTTCCGGAAAACCGGCAGAACCGCTTCCAAACGTGGAAGAACGAAACTTTCAGGAATTCAACGCCGAGAACTTTGATGACCGTTTAAAGAGCATCAAGCCGAGAGTGGCTTTCTCAGTACCCAACACCCTTACCGGTGAAGGCAACATTGCCGTGGACATTACCTTTGAAAGCATGGATGACTTCTCTCCGGACAAGGTAGCCGAAAAGGTAGAAGGACTCAAGCAGCTTCTCGAAGCCCGCAAACAGCTTTCCAACCTCTTAAGCTACATGGACGGCAAGACCGGTGCGGAGGAACTCATTGCCAAGCTTCTGAAGGATCCCGCACTGCTTCAGGCACTTGCCAAGGAAGCAAAACCGGCAGACGAAGAAAACAAGGCTGAATAAGGAGGAAAAACATGAGCGAAGTTGAAAAATCAGCAGAACAGGGACAGGCTGCTTCAGGTATTGAATTTTCTGAATTTGACCAGCTTCTTGAACAGGAATTCAAGCCAAAGTCAGCAGAAGCCAAGACCGCAGTGCAGAGTGCCGTACAGACCCTTGTCGGTCAGGCTCTCGAGAATGCCAATATCGTCAGTGACGATGCAATCAAGACAATTGAAAGCATCATCACCGAGCTGGATAAGAAGCTCAGCACCCAGGTTAACGAAATCATTCACCACAAGGATTTCACCAGTATGGAAAGTGCGTGGAGAGGCGTATCCTATCTTGTCAACAATACAAACACCAACGAATCAATGAAGATTCGCGTGATGAACATCAGCAAGAAAGAACTGCTCAAGACCCTGAAAAAATTCAAGGGCACCTCCTGGGATCAGAGCCCTATCTTCAAAAAGATCTATGAAGACGAATACGGCACCGCCGGCGGTGAACCTTTCGGTGCACTCATCGGTGACTACTACTTCAACCAGACCGGTCCGGACATTGAACTGTTAAAGGGGATCTCCCAGATCGCCGCCGCTGCCCATGCTCCCTTCATCAGCGCCGCAGATCCTTCAATCATGAACCTTGACAGCTGGCAGGATCTTTCAAAGCCCCGTGACATCAGCAAGGTGTTCTCGACCCCTGAATACGCGGCATGGAGATCATTCAGAGAATCTGATGACAGCCGTTATGTTGTTCTGACACTTCCACGCGTACTTTCACGTGCTCCTTACGGTGAAACAACCAATCCGGTTGAAGGCTTCAACTACAACGAAGACACCAACCTCGGAGATTCACAGAACTATAACTGGATGAATGCCGCATATGCAATGGGCGTCAACATCAACCGTTCGTTTACCGACTACGGCTGGTGTGCACACATCCGCGGCGTTGAGTCCGGCGGTGTTGTTGAATCACTTCCTACCCACACATTCCCTACCGATGACGGCGGCATGATTATGAAGTGCCCTACCGAAATCGCAATTACGGATCGTCGCGAAGCCGAACTGTCAAAGAACGGTTTCCTGCCTCTGTGTTACTGGAAGAACACCGACTATGCGGTATTCCTCGGTGGCCAGACCGTGAACAAGCCACAGGAATATGACAACCCGGACGCAACCGCGAACGCAAATCTGTCGGCAAGACTTCCTTATATTTTTGCCACCTCACGCTTTGCCCACTACCTCAAGTGCATCGTAAGAGACAAGATTGGCTCATTCAAGGAACGAGCCGACATGGAACAATGGCTGTCCAACTGGATTTCAAACTACGTAACATCCGATCCTAACGCTTCCGAAGAGGTAAAAGCCAAATACCCTCTTGCCGAAGCCAAGGTTGTGGTTGAAGACGTGGAAGGTAATCCGGGATACTACAATGCCAAATTCTATTTAAGACCGCACTACCAGCTTGAAGGTCTCACCACATCATTGAGACTTACCACCAAGATCCCTAGTGCAGGCAAATAGGTCATAGTCCTGCATCACGCCATGTGATAATTGCGCGAAGCTGACATATGCTTCGCGCAATTTATTTTTAAGGTAAAGCTCCCCTCCCCCCGTTTTCCATGAAATTATTTCATTCCGTTTCAAAAAGTCCTTCAACAGGAACTCAATTTGGGACAGTCACCCTCAAAAAGATGCTCTTTCATGACGATTTTTATCCAGTCATAATCTACCTGAAACCGTTGAAAAATAAGCATGTTAAGCTATTTTATTTATACTGATTTTTCGGTTAAGAATCATACCAACTTTTCACCGTTTAATAACTAAATACAAAATATTGAAACGGCTTCACAACATGAAAATAAAAGGTGTGACCATGTTAAAAAACGAGATCAAATATTTACCAACAATCCCTACCTTGTGCAAGAATTAAGCCATGAACGCGAAGGTTCAGCAATGAACCAAAGCTTTATTTTGTGATTTTAGTGTTTTAATTTTGAAAGCAGGAGTACTGTTATGGCATCTGACTTTTTTATCAAACTCGATGGTATCGATGGTGAATCCAACGATAAGGCACACGCAAAGTGGATCGAAGTTGTTAACTTCAAGCACGGCTCTGCACAGAACGTAACCTCTGGCCGTACAACCGATGTTTCAGGCAGAGGCACCTTCACCCCGTTCAGCTTTACCCATGTTCTGGACAAGGCCACCCCTAAAATCCAGCAGTTCTGTATGAACGGTCAGAAGATCGCCAAGGTCAGCTTCCAGGTATGCCGTGCCATCGCAGGCGCTCAGGTACCTGTATACGAAGTTACCCTTGAAAACTGCAAGATCGTTAAGGCAGAAGTTGTTTCAACCGCTCCGGGTTCAGCACCTGACGTCATCCTTCCTCCAGAAAATTCCGCTTATCCTGTGGAAGTTGTTGACATCGTTGCCGGCAAGATCACCTGGAAGTTCACCGCAATCAAGCCTGACAACACCAAGGACGGCGCAGTTGAAGCTTCATTCAACCAGATAGAAAACGCCTAAGTTTACACCTGCCGGCCGACACTCGGTTTTCAGGCAAACAGCATAAAAAAGGACGGATAATTTAAAATCCGTCCTTTTTACGCGTTTATGCATATTTATTATCGTTCTCCAAATATTTTTGACTAATACGTCAATTACCTTCGTCAAAACAATATAAACATTTGAAACTGTTGAACTGATCGCGGTTTAAATACCCCGTTATTCGTTACCATAGTATCAGGTCAGCATCTCTCAGAAGATTGGATGATCCGCCGGCCCCATGACGGCATACAGGCGCTTAACGTCCAATCCCTGAATAAATCAAAGGGGATTCTTCTTATGATAAAACTAAAGAAAAAACAGTTATTCTCAAAGCTGTCAAACGTGGCATACAGGGCACTCGAAAGTGCCACCACCCTCTGCAAAACCAGAGGAAATCCTTACGTTGACATAGCCCATTACATTAACCAGATACTATTAAGCGAACCCAACGATCTCCACGAGATCATTAAATACTTCAACATAGACGAGGCCAGACTATCAAACGATCTTACCAAAACACTGGATCTTCTGCCTCGCGGTGCCAGTTCAATATCGGGATTCTCACCTCTTGTGGAAACAGCCATTCAGGAAGCATGGATGGCGGCATCCATAGTATACTGCTCAGGAGCCATCCGTACCGGACACATCATTCTGGCCCTTAAGCTTAATCCAGACCTTGCCCGCAGGCTTCATGAAATAAGCGGCGAGTTCATTAAGATGAACGGAGATCTCCTGCAGGAAAAGTTTTCAGAAATAGTCAGTGACTCAGCCGAAGCAGGTCACGTCAATACGGTGTCTGATGCCGGTACCGGGCAGGTGGCATCCGTAATGTCAGATCCGTCTCTCGGCAAGGGAGAAGCTCTTAAACTCTACACTACCGACATGACGGCACTTGCAAAGGAAGGCAAAATCGACAACATCGTCGGAAGAGACGAGGAAATCCGTAAAATGCTGGACGTACTGCTCCGTCGCCGTCAGAACAACCCAATACTTACAGGGGAAGCCGGCGTAGGTAAAACAGCCGTAGTCGAAGGCTTTGCCGTGCGACTGGCAAGAGGAGAAGTACCTGACTGCCTAAAAGGTACCGTACTCCGTTCCCTTGACCTGGGACTGCTTCAGGCAGGCGCATCCATGAAGGGGGAATTTGAAAACAGACTGAAACAGGTAATAGAAGAAGTCAAAGCCTCTGACACACCGATTATCCTCTTCATTGACGAAGCCCATACCCTTATAGGTGCCGGAGGCACGGCCGGTCAGAATGACGCGGCAAACCTCCTTAAACCGGCACTTGCGAGGGGCGAACTGAGGTGCATCGCCGCCACCACATATCGCGAATACGTAAAATACTTCGAAAAGGATCCTGCACTTACCAGACGCTTTGAAAATATTCTGGTACAGGAACCGGATGACGAAAAGGCCTTCAGAATGCTCCGCAACATGACGGGCTTTCTCGAAAAATACCACGGGGTTCGTATTCTTGACGAAGCCGTTAAAGCCACCGTTACCCTGTCCCGCCGCTATATTCCGACAAGACAGCTTCCTGACAAAGGAGTAAGCATTCTTGACACGGCGTGCGCCAAGGTAGCGCTCTCCCAAAGTACGATACCTGCCGAAATCGAATTCACCGGCCGCAGGCTTGAGGCTCTGAAGCTCGAAAAGGACATTCTCACAAAGGAACATCGCGAAGGTTTTAACAGAGAAGAACAGATTGCGGAAGTTTCCGCTTCAATTGAAAAAAGCGAAGCGCATCTCAAAGAACTTAACGAACGCTTTGAGCTGATTAAAAAGAAGTCAGCTGAATACATCGGACTCAGAACAAAACTTGTCTCAGACAGTTCATCATGTGCCGATGCGGGGGCTGACGGCACCATTACTGAATCAGAAGCATCAAATGCTCAGACTCCCGATAAGGGTATAATCTCCGATGAGGACAGAAAGAAGCTGCAGAGCACCCGTTGCGAACTCAACGAGCTTCAGGGCGACAGTCCGATGATCCTTCCGGAAGTCGATGAACAGGCCGTAAGTACGGTTATTTCGGAATGGACGGGCATTCCTTTAGGCCGCATGGTGAAGGATGAAATCACCTCCGTGCTTAATCTTGGCAACTACATGAAGGAGAGGGTCATCGGTCAGGATCAGGGAATTGACCTCATAGCCAAGCGCATCCTCACGGCTCGGGCATCACTTGCCGATCCGAACAAGCCGATTGCGGTAATAATGCTTGCCGGTCCTTCAGGCGTGGGTAAGACCGAAACAGCACTCGCGCTTGCGGAACAGCTGTACGGAACCGAAAACAATCTGGTTACGATTAACATGAGTGAATTTCAGGAAGCCCACACCGTGTCAACCCTTAAAGGTGCCCCTCCGGGATACGTGGGTTACGGCGAAGGAGGTGTGCTTACGGAGGCCGTAAGACGTCGTCCGTACAGTGTGGTGCTTCTTGACGAAATAGAAAAAGCCCACAGGGACGTTCATGAGATCTTCTTCCAGGTCTTTGACAAGGGGCAGATGGAAGACGGCTCAGGAAGACTCATTAACTTCCGCAACACCGTCATCATTCTCACCACCAACGTGGGTGATGAAACCATCATGGAGCTTTCCGCTGACGAGAACAATCTGCCTGATACCATGACGCTTGCAAACGCCATAAAGGATGACATGATGAAGGTATTCCCGGCAGCACTCCTTGGCCGCATAACCATCGTGCCTTACTATCCTCTCGGGAAGGCAGCCACCAACAGAATCATTGATCTCAAGCTCAACAAGATCAGGAAACGCGTCATGGAAGGATATCATGCGGAACTCACCTGCACGCAGGCTCTGCGTGATGAAATCATCCGCCGCTGTGATAACGCGGCCTCAGGTGCACGCCTCATCGATGCCGTGATAAGCAACGATCTGCTTCCGGACATCAGTGAAAAATTCCTGGAGGTAACCATGGAGGGTAAAGAACTTGCGTCAGTAAAGGCTGACGCGGCCGACGGAAAGTTCGTGTTTGAATTTACCGAAAAGTAAGACAGACATGATCCTGCCTTAGCAGTTTCAGCGTGAAGCCGCGGGGTCTCCTCCGCGGCCTCACTGTTTTTTAGGGGCAAAAACTCCAACTCTATTTCAGGTATCACGGAAATTAAACGTCGCCGCATGTAAATCAGTCACCATCGGCATTGTTTGAAATACAATAAACCTTAGATCTAACGCCAACCTTACCGATATTTAATTATTCTTAAGATGCAGACTTTTACGTTTATTCCGGAGCAGATCGGACGGTACCTTAAAAACCGTTTTTCAAAAAGCCAAAACCTCCGGAGGCAGAAAGAATACCGACCGGTAAGAAATGACAGCAGGGAAACAGCTCATGAACAGATTCAGCTTTTTCACGGAACCTGAGCCCGGGCAGGGCGTAACTGCGGAAAACGAAACCCGAAGCATTTTGTCCGATCCGCAGGAAAACGATACGGAAGTTACCGCGTTAGCGGACACTTCGGAAATCACGAAGTGTCTGTCTGCGCTTGACGCCGAACAGAAAAAAGGACTTCTGACCTGTGTCAGGGTCATAAGCGGAAATCCTGAGCTTGCGACACAGAATCCCCGCTATCTCATTGAATCACTCATTGCCGAAACCGACATAAAGATAGGAGAGGAAATAAACCTCATCATTCACCATCCCGATTTTCTGGAAATTGAGGGAATATGGCGCGGACTCTATTATCTTGTTACCTCCACCAACACCTCGGCTAACCTCAAGATAAGAGTATTCAACATCTCCAAAAAGCTGCTCGGAAAAACCCTTAAAAAATTCAGGGGAACATCCTGGGATCAGAGTCCCATATTCAAAAAACTCTATGAGGACGAGTACGGAACCGCAGGCGGTGAACCGCTGGGAGTCATTATCGGTGACTACTACTTCAATCATTCGGCACCGGATCTTGAACTTTTAAAGGGAATCTCCCAGATAGCCGCTGCCGCACACAGTCCGTTCATAAGTGCCGCGGATCCGTCCGTCATGAATCTTGATTCATGGTCAGAACTCGCCAATCCTCGCGGTATATCAAAAATATTCAGCACGCCTGAATATGCCTCATGGACATCCTTCCGCAACTCAGACGACAGCCGATACGTGGCACTGACACTGCCAAGAATTCTGGCACGACTCCCCTACGGCCCTGATTCAAATCACATTGAAGGCCTGAATTTCACTGAGGATACGACCGGTAACGCCAGCCTCAACCACGTATGGATGAATTCAGCCTATGCCATGGGAATCAACATCAACAGAGCTTTCGAAAAATACGGCTGGTGTGCCAAGATCCGCGGAATAAAATCAGGCGGTCTCGTTGACCACCTGTCCAAATTCATCGGACTTACTGGCAATCCGGCCGAGGACATGAAGGTTCCCGTGGAAATTGCCATATCCGATCACCGAGAGGCTGAAATTTCCTCATGCGGTTTCATCCCGCTGTGTTTCTGCAAAAATACCGACTACGCCGTATTCCTCGGCGGTCAGACCGTTAACAGTCCAAGGGTTTACGACAACCCGAATGCCTCGGCAAATGCCCAGCTGTCATCAAGACTGCCATACCTCTTTGCTGTGTCAAGATTCGCCCACTACGTCAAATGCATAGTACGCGACAAACTCGGCTCCTTCGAATCAAAGGAGGACATGACAAAATGGCTTTCGGACTGGAGCAGTGAATACGTAACCACCGACCCCAACGCCGATGAGGACATCAAGGCCCGTTATCCGCTCGCGGAAGCAAAAGTCAGCATTGACGACATTGAAAACCAGCCGGGATACTATAACGTTAAATTCTATCTAAAACCGCATTATCAGCTAGAAGGTCTGACCACCACCCTGTGTCTTACCACAAAGGTTCCGCGTCCCGCATCACAGTGACGCCTGAAAGAATGCTCAACGGGTAGGATGATGCTATTTTTACCGCTTAAATTAAAACATTACGCAAAATTTTAATGAGTCATGCATGTTAAAATTAGGTTATCCGGAGTGTCCGGATCGCATTTTCATAAAATGATTCATGGACGAACTCCGACATGGTACAGAAAATACACATTCAGGACAAATTTCAGCCGTGCATTCTGTCAAGACTCACTGACAGAAGCCTCACCGGGAACGGATCCGCCGAAGATTCGCTTCTTTCCCGCATTCATCGGGAAATTCTGCTGAATCTTAAAATGCTGTTCAATTCAAGAATGCATCCTGGGGCCGATGATCTGGACAAATGGCCGGAGGTAAGAACGTCGGTTCTCGGCTACGGGCTGTCCGACTTCTGCGGACTGGATAACAGTGACAGAATTTTTGACATGGTAAAAAAGGAAATATCATGGCAAATCAGATGCTTTGAACCCAGACTTAACCCGGACACTCTGGTCATTACCAGACTTGACACTCAGGAGGCGGACAAGTGCAGTTTATCCCTGCACATCGAAGCAGCTTTTGCGATATCAGAGCTGAAAGACGGTTTTTCCTGCAATTTCTACATAGAACTGGAAACAGGAAGGGCAGCCGTTAAAGGAGATGCTTAAGTAAATGAAAAAAGACTTCTTTGCGTATTACAGTGACAACCTGGCATACATCCGCAAGATCGGCCAAGAATTTGCCAGGGAATTCCCAAAAACCGCGTCTCATCTTGATCTGTCCTCGATCGAGTGTCAGGATCCTTTTGTTGAAAGACTGCTTGAAGGAACGGCTTTTCTCAGTGCAAGAATTGAAAACAGGCTCGATCACGGATACGAACGTTTCCTTGAATCCATCCTGAACTCTGTTAATCCAAATGCCGTGGCTCCAATTCCGTCCATGTGCAACGTTCAGATTCCCGAAGCATCACTTCCGGAAATAACCGGCGGCTGTCTCCGTGTTTCCCCCGGATGCAGATTCACCAAGACAAAATCCGAAAGCACCACACAGATCTGTTTCGAGAGTTTCTTTGAAACCGAAATCCACGCTCTGTCACTCAAAGACGTAAAAACAATGGAACACGACATTTCCATTACCAATCTCACGGGAGAAGGCTACAGAAACTCAATTTCCATGACGCTCAATACCGAGGGCAATGCCACCTTCGCATCCATCAATCCGGAATATCTGGACATTTACCTGAATCTTACCGATCAGGATGCATCCAATCTGTGCGAATACTTCTTCGCCAGTCTGAAAAGAGTATTCATAAAACTTCCGGACAACAGCTACGTGGAGATTCACGGAGTATCAGTGGAACTTTCACTGCTTGATGCAAAGAGCAATGTCTACTCCGCAAACTCCCCTGCCATCAGCGGCATCAACAACATGAATCTCTACATGAAGTATCCGGGGCTCGTGAAATTTCTGCGCATCAGAGGCCTGAAGAATGCCTTTAACGGCATAACCTCAAAGGAAATCTCACTGGTATTCATATTCGATAAAAAGCAGAATTTCGGAAACAGTGACAAACTGCATCGGGAATCACTTCTTCTCAATGTCATTCCTCTCATAAATCTGTTCAGAAAAAGAACCCAGAGAATGTTCACCAACCATGACTTTGAGATAAACGTAAGCGTTGACAGTACCCATCAGCTGGACTATGAAATTTACTACGTTATCGGAGCAGACTTCTTTGACAACTCAAATCAGCCCATCTTCAGCGCGTATCCGTTTTTTTCAACAGGCTCCGATCAGGGAGACGGAAGGACATACCGCAATTTCTTCAGCGTACACCGCAGACAGAGACAGACAGGAAGCACGGGATATAAAAACCGTCTCTATAAAAAGCAGGAGACGTTCATATCATTCTCAGGTCAGGACTATGTTCAGAAGATGAATGAAAACCTGCAGTTCGTGGCGGACTGTCTGGTAACAAACGCCGACCTTCCATGCTGTCTGACCAATCACGATCGTCTCAACACCGCATCTTTGGGCGATCTGCACGAGGTTCAGATCATAGGCCAGATTACAAAGCCAATGCCTCCCCTGATATCATCCGGCAGTTCCGATGACTTTAAAAGACTGGCTTTTATCATGTGTAACTTTGCCTCCGTTCTTGCCAGTGGCGATGATGGACTGCTGTACAATCTGAAACAGCTTATGGATGCCTTCTCAATGAAAAACGCGGAGGAAACCGCCCGCATGAAATCAGCCCTGCGAAAGGTAAAAATCAATTCCAAAGTCTACCGTTTCATCAGTAAGGGAGTGGTGTTTTTTGAGAAAGGCTATCTGATTGAACTTACCCTGAGTCACAGGGATCTGGAAGGTATCGGATTCTTCACCTTCTCCAGAATCATTGCCTCTCTCATCATAAATTACCGGGATCTGAACATTCCGGTATGCGTTGACGTCTATTCGGATGAAAAAGGATTTGTATACTCATGCAAGAACTTGATGGAATAATTAAATCCCTGGCAAAAGAAGATGACGGCAGCACGGAAGCCGACTTTTTCTACCTTGTCCGCCTTCTGGAAAATCAGATGAAGGAGTTGCCGCGCATTGGTACGGCACAGCATCCGAATGCCGAAGCATTACGATTCGGTCAGATGCCTTTTCTGAAACATACTGATTCAGACATTCATTCGGTGACCCAAAAATCAGCCGAAGGCCGGTACGGAATTTATGAGGTTCTTGTTTATTTCTTCGGACTTCTTGGACCAAACGGTCCAATGCCCCTTGAGCTTACCGATTTTATTTACCATCAGAACATCAATGACTATGATGCCACGACCAGACGTTTTCTTGACATCATAAATCACCGTTTCCTGTCCCTCTACTACCGGGCCTTCAGCATGTGTGAAATGCCGGTATGTTTTGACAGAGAGGATCCGACTCTCATGAACTTCTTCAGAAGCTTCAACCGTCAGGGATACAAAAAGATCACAAGTCTTCCGGAATATGCCCAATTTGCCTTCACGACAGAGTTTCTTCACGGAAGACGCTCGGCTCTCGGGCTGGAAAACATCCTCAAATCATATTTTGGCATACATATAAACATCAGGGAATTTGTGGAAAAAACGCATTTCATCCCGAAAGAGGTTAGGATGCATCTTGGAAACAGAGATACCTCCGTACTGGGACTCAATGCCCAGATAGGAAGCAGATATACCACTCGGACACAGGACATTATCGTGGAAATCGGCCCCATAAATTATAAAGAGAGTCTTGACTATATGCCCGGAACACCTAACTTCAGACAGATGTATGAAATCATCTCCTCCTATCTCAACAGACCTCTCACCGTCCATACCGAACTGAAAATAGACGCAGAAACTGTCAGGGAGCTTTATCTTGACGGTACCAGGGCTTTGGGACACGGAACCCACCTCAATTCAAGTCAGGGTAAAGGCATTACGACCGTCAGCATCAACATGACATCCATCATGATGCACAGATTCTTCAAGAAAGTTCCCTCCTGACCACCGTTTTGAGGCGACCGGTGTTAACAACTGCTTAACTAAATCTATAAATAGTTTATAATACATTTAAAATAGTTATAGGTTTATTTTTAATGAATAAGATTATTTCAATTGGACAGGCTGCTAAATTGCTTGGTGTTCATGTTCAGACTTTACGTAACTGGGAAAAATCAGGGAAGCTAAAGCCTGACAGTATATCTCCTGGAGGAACCAGAAGATATAACAGTGATACCATAATGAGGATAAGCGGTAAAGAGCTTCCTCAAATTGAAAAAGATGACAGGGTCACCATCGCTTATGCCAGAGTAAGTTCTCAGGATCAGAAAGAGGAGCTCAAAAGGCAGGCTCAGGTTTTGGAACTTTACTGTGCTGAGCACGGTTATAAGTATGAACTTATAACCGATTTAGGTTCGGGAATGAATTATTACAAGAAAGGACTGACCGCATTAATCAGCAGGATTCTTGATGACGGCGTAAAAAGACTTGTTCTAACGCATAAGGACAGACTGTTAAGATTCGGAGCCGAGCTGATTTTTTCAATATGCGAAGCCAAAGGTGTGGAAGTCGTGATTATCAACAGAGGCGAGGAAAAAGCCTCCTTTGAAGAAGATTTTGCAAAGGATGTGCTGGAGATAATCACCGTATTTTCAGCCCGTCTGTACGGAAGTCGCAGCGGTAAGAACAGAAAGATTATAGAGAAACTGCAGGAAAGCGTAAAATAATAATGTCACAGGTGCTCAGTCATAAAATCAGAATTGAAGCTAACAATAAGTTTAAGACTTATTGCCGGAAGGCTTTTGGCTGTTCACGTAAGGCATATAACTGGGGATTGGCGGAATACAAAAAGGAATTGGAAAAGTATAAAGAGGCAATGTCTTTATACAGAAAAGAACTGGGACGGTATGAAGAAGCTCCTCTGCAGTTCAGTCAGGTTCCGGAAAAACCACGGCTTCCGTCAGTACTTGATTTAAAGAAACGCTTTAACAGCATCAAGGCGAAGGATTTTCCATACATGTACGAGGTCACCAAATATGCCTCGCAACAGCCGTTCATATTTCTCGGAAAGGCGCTGAACAGATATTATGACGCGAAGAAAAAGAAAATCGGCAAAGTAGGTTTTCCCGTGTTCAAGAAAAGATCGGAAACTTCCGGTTCATTCTATCTGGGAGGAGATCAGGTAGAACTGCAAAGATTCAAAACCTGTTCCGGTGCTGAGAAAAAATCAGGAAAGCTCTTTTTGAGAATACCAAACTTCGGTTGGGTAAAGCTCACGGAAGAACTGCGTTTTTCAGGGCATGTTAACAATGTAACCATCAGTCAGGACGGAGATGAATTCTTTGCAAGCTTCAGCATCAGTGTTCAGGAAGAATCAATTGAAAAGAAACCTGCTCCTAAAAATACCGGAGTAGGAATAGATCTCGGGTTGGACGCAGCTATTACTCTGTCTGACGGAATTAAGATATATGCGCCCAAACCGTTAAAAAAGAATATAAATAAAATAAAGGCTTTACAGAGAAAACTATCAAGAAAGCAGCATCCGAAAACCAAGGATGATCAGACGAAGTTTTCAAAAAGTTACATGAGACTTTTAAGGAAGATAAAAAAACTTCATACAAAGATAAGTCATTTAAGGAAAGACTTTATTAACAAAGCGGCATCAGTTATTGCGAGAAACTACAGGTATGTTGTTTTGGAGAATTTGAGTGTGACAGGAATGATGTCCAATCACAGACTTGCACGTTCTCTGGCAGATGTAAGCTTCGGCAGACTGAAAACAGCAATCGTTAATAAGGTTCAAATGAATGACGGAAAGATTATTGAGGCAGACAGATTTTATCCGAGCTCAAAGACGTGCTGTAAATGCGGGGCGGTAAAGAAAGAATTAAAACTTTCAGACCGAATTTACAGATGTGACAGCTGCGGAAATGAAATTGACAGAGACGAACAGGCTTCAATAAATCTGTTAAATTTGATTAAAAAAAGCGGTGTAGCTAACGCCGTCAGGAGTCCGGAGCTGAGATCAATACTGGCTGACTTTAATAAGAATCAGCTGGCAAATCTGGCGATGAAGGCTTAATTTGGTAAAAAATTTATTTTATAGGTTTTTATAGATCCAAAATAGCGGAATTTTTACTAACGACCCGTATGCCCCGCTGGTTCCGTTTAAACCGGATGAACAGCCTCAGTTACCGAAATACTTCAGGAAAAAATCCTGTTTACGTATACACATCTTCTTCAATTATGGAGGTACGGAGTTCCGTCCTCATCTTTCTGAATCAGCATTTTTCAAACCCGCCGGGCACGTGAAAAATCTGCCGAAAATAACCACTGTGACTGTATTCTCAAAATTGTAAAACCCGTAAATCCCTGTCTGTACAATAACTTGCGTATAAGATTATGATAACAGTAACTGTTCGGAGATTTTTATGCCTGATAAACTAGACTGGCTCAATGAGCACTTTGTTCTGCTAAAGTACAGAACCGTTGCCGAGGTGGTTGAGAACTGCCACTACAAGGTACCTTTTGAATTAAGAAAAACCGCAGATGAACATCCGCTGGCGGAAGACTTTCTTAAGCAGCTTGCCGAGGCTGAAAACTATCAGAAAGCCAGTGAATTTCTGGCATTCAACCTGCACCAGCGGGCTCTGGCATGGTGGGGATACTGTTGCGTGCTCAGCGTCAAAAACGAACTTTTCGATATTCCTTTTGAACCGAGAGACATATCGGACATCGGCACGCACAAGAATCCTGAACTTCCGGAATGGGCCAAAATGCCTGAACCAGAAAAGATGGACTACAAAACAAACCCCGACTACATAAAGCTGCAACAGGAAATTTCCGCAATTAAGGCGAAAAACGAGGAACTTATTAAAATGCTGCCTCCCGGAATATGGGAAAGGCATATGGAACTTCGTAAAAATATTTATGAGAAGTTCAAAAGCATCGTCGGCATGGATCCCGAGGAAATGCTTACGGATGCCATAAAAAAAGTCGAAGAATTTAAGGAACCTGCATTTGTAAACGAGGAAAAATCACCTGTTTTCCAGATGAAAAGAGAACTCGACGCAAAAATTGAAGCCATCAGAAAGAAAACCGTTGAAACCATTAAGGCGGCTGTTCCTTCAAAAAGCAGGGAAGAACTTAAGGAACAGACTGATAATGCCATGGATGCGGTCTATGCCGGAATAACGGCTCCCACGGATGAGAATGCCACAAGATGTCTTAACCTTGGCAATGCCTGTCCGGAAACACATGAGGGACTGCTTTCACTCCTTACCTTCTGGTGCTACGGCAATCTTACGCCGAACATGGAGCAGATTGTCAGAACTCCTCCGGAGCTCCCTCCTACCGGACTTAATTCACTGCTCCTTAAGTGCGCCCTTACTGAAGGCGGCACCAGGGAATTCAAGGAACGCATGAAGCTGTACTTTGAAATCGGCAGAGAAGTAGTGTTCGGAATCAACAACTGGTCTGAATTTCTTACGGAAATGGAACCTCCGCATCATAAAATCGGTCACGGAGGCTTTACGGGGGTTATTGGGAAGGTACCGGACGATGCATCCATGAAACAGGCTGCCGAAAAAGCCTTAAACGATGCAGGCAACAAGAAATTTGAACGTTTCAGGGGCTGAAAATGAATCTGAACCAGAATATTTTTCTTGCATGTGCATGTCTGTTCTCAACCGTGATTGTCGGATGTTCATCATCTGAGGGGACCAGTGCAAGCTTTGACGTGAGCATCTATCCGTCTAAGGATCTGGCCAAGGTATACGGCTACTATCCCAGCTTTGAGGTAGACATACTCGGGGCCGGGAACGAGGACACCATTAAGCTCGGAACCTACTCAATTGACAGATATTTTGAGTCGGAAAGTCCCGTGCGCAAATACTACGCTCCGGTAACCTTCAGATTCTCAGACAATGATCTGAAGGTAAAAACCCTGAGTTCAGACGATCCCGCGTACAAAAAAATCATGGGACGTTCACCGCAGTATCTGGCTGTAATCGTCAATCTGCCTTACGGTCCCGAGAAAAAAGAAGGAGAAGAAGGTGCGGCCGCTCCGAAGCTTGATCCCCGCATATTCACCTATCAGATACCTACGGGGTTTTTCGAGGAACAGCCGGATCTGTACCTCAAAATTGTGGGCACCGGAATAGTAAGAACCACAAAGGAAGATGCCGAGGAGGATCTTCCTGAGGCCCCGGAAACGGCAAAACAGCCTCATAATATGGAACTTAACTGCGTTAAATCCAGTGGCAGGGAGCTTAAATGTCAGGAGCTTCCGCCGAAGGAGGAAAGAGCCCCTAACTGACAGCGCTAAACGGCGAGGCTTGTCACCTGCCGTTTTATAACACTTCCGGCAATCCGGAATTTTGGAATGTAAAATACAAACAAAGAAGAGAATGCCAGCGTGAAATTTCCAATGTTTCTTCACTGGAGTGAAGGGCTCTTTCTGCAGCCTCATCACTTTCAGCAGTTTCAGCGTGTCATCAATGACGCGCTTAATGCACACTCAAGCCTTGCCATCCCCTACAAGGAAGGCATCTGTGACATTGAAGTGGACACAGAGGCTCTGAAGTCAAAAAGAATCGTCATCAATTCATTGGCGGCAGTCATGCCTGACGGGGTTTTCCTTTGTATGCCCGGAAACTGCGCAGTCATGCCGCACACACTCGATCTGGACATTCATCATGCAGACGAAGAAATAACCATTTATCTTGCGGTACCGTTCTACTCAGTAATGGATTCCAATCTTAATGAAACCGGCAACAGCGAACAGCGCCGTTATCTGCTTCACGAAACTACCTGTGTCGATGAAAATACCGGTGACAATGAAACCACTGTTTTTAAAAGAAGCCTTAACGTTAAGATTATTACGGATCCTAAAAAAGCCACTGACTGTGCCGTTCTGCCAATCATGAAACTGAGATGGACTCTCGAAAACAGCAACACTCCGGTTTTGGAAAAGGTATCGACCTATACCCCTCCAACCATTCTTATCTCCGGAACCTCAAACCTTTTCACTATGGTAAGGGAGCTTTTCTTTGAACTGAAAAACTGCAAATCAAAGCTTTTAACGGACATTGAAAATTCCGGTTATGTACCTTCACTTGCTACCGGATCCAACGTTCTGAAAATCATGCATCTCCAATGTCTGAACGTATACATCAACACCATTAACAATCTGCTGGTTCCAGACAAAACCACGCCGTTCGATCTGTACTGTGTGCTCTCAAATCTTCAGGCTTCACTTAAGGCGCTTTATCCTCTTTCAGACACTCATGAACTAAGCGGATATGACCATTACAACCTTTTCGGCGTTTATGACGAGGTAATACGTTCCATAAGATCTCTCGTAAACATCAAAGGAAAGGCTGAATTCATCGAGATTGATTTTGAAAACACCGGCAGTGAATCTCACCTTGAAGCAAGGTTCAAGGCCGAGGAACTCAGCAAGGCGTCAGACTTCTACATAGCCCTTGAAGGAGAACTCAACTGGAGAGAGCTTATCAATGACATTGAAGCCGGGGATAATTTCAGGCTTATCGACAGAGGTTCGCTTGAAAGCCGCGTCCGCGGAGTCAAGCTGAGTTACTCAAGATTTCCGCCACGCTATCTGCCTCTGGAAAACAGCAACACGGTTTACTTTAAGGTAATGAAGGATGAATCAGCCAGAATATGGCGTTACATTCTGGATGACAAAACAATGATCATAGACTGCGCATATTCTCTTCTCGACAAATTCACCGCAAAGCTGTTTGTGCTGACGGAAAATGAAGAGAATTAAAAAGGACCGAGGGAATGGAACCAAACGGGATTTATGAGCTTGTAAGTCCGATACTGCATAAGCTCTGCAACTATTACATTTATGAGCG
The DNA here is from genome assembly GCF_900115655.1 of Ruminobacter amylophilus. Taxonomy (GTDB): domain Bacteria; phylum Pseudomonadota; class Gammaproteobacteria; order Enterobacterales; family Succinivibrionaceae; genus Ruminobacter; species Ruminobacter amylophilus. The sequence goes on from NZ_FOXF01000013.1 coordinate 39,022, forward strand.
TAACGGATACAAACTTGGATATGCGGAATTTACCGCAGAGATAAGTCATCTTCTGAAAAATGCCAGGAACACCGCTGAAAAAAGCGATGCTCTCAGCTCCGCATACAGAAAGATTGAATTCCCGCTCATATTCTTCCTCGATTATATGGTTAAGGAATCCGGTTTCTCCTTCTCTCAGGATTACGTCCCCTTGGCTCACAGCTACAATGAACTGTCAGGCGATGACAAATTCTTCGACTGTCTGGATGAAGCCATTGCCGGGGAAAGCGATCCGGAAATTCTGAACATATACTACATCATGCTTGGCCTGGGCTTTGACGGAGCATTCAAAAGAGAACCTGCTGAAGTTGTCAGACGCATGCAGCTCTGTTTCGAAAAACTGGATGACAGATATTCTTCAGGTTATGAAATGGTGTGCCGGGAGATGTCAGCAGACATGGTAACTGAAACGGAGCCGTCTGATACGCCATGGTTTCTTGCCCATAAAATCAAAATACTGTCAGCCATTATCGTTGTTGCGCTGTTCAGTTTAATTCTGAATGTTCTCAGCATTCACGTCAACACCCGTCCTTTCAGAAAAAGCATAATGTCGGCATTGGAAATGGCCGCCCCGAGCCGTGACTATCTTGTTGACGACGGTAAGGAATTATTCCAAGCAGGCTCTGATAAAAACAGAATCGGATACGGTACGGTCAACGAAAAACAGGATCTCTCCGGCATAGAACCGGAAATCACGGCAGACAGTGATAACAAGGAAGAATTCTCACACGAATTTAAGTATGACGGAAGAACGGACGACAGGGAAGCCGTCGGCAAGAGAACGGCAGAAAAACTCAGCGGCAACAGCACTGCTCCGGCAGTACCCGACACCGTACGCGAAAAGGAGTCCAAATAAAAATGAATAATGCCTCAACTCCAGACATTCAGACGGAATCACAGGATTTTATGACATCACTTTTCGGCAATCCGCTGGGAATAGTGATACTCATTATTCTGTTTTTGATTCTGGCACTTGCAGTATATATACTCGTTAAGAGATTTAAACACAGGCACCAGATGAAAAAGGAACGCCGTTCACTTAAAGACGATTTAATGATCTGGTCCAACCTTTCCAAAATGGTATCCGGTGAGAACGAAAACAAACAGGGTAAGCAGAATCTGTCCCCTAACACCGAACTCATCAAAATGTTCTTCGCATCGGCCAAAAAGGTTATCGGTACAAGATGTCCAAAAAAAGGCAGTACCCCGTGGTACGTGGTTATCGGCGAACCTCTCTCCGGAAAGGACAGCCTGTTCACTGAAGGACAGCTGAATACCTATACCGTTCTGCATGAAAACGACACCCACGGAAAGGAACCCGTAAATTTTCATGTAAACAGTGAACGCATTTACCTTAGCGTCAAGGGACACGTTTTCTTTGACAACTGGATGGGAGGCTCCTCCGCAGAATGGTATACCATATGCGACCTTATCAAAAAAAACCACCGCATCAAACCGCTCTCCGGCATTATTCTGACAATTCCGGCAGACGCTCTGCTTGCCGACAATGAAGGCCTTACCGAGAAAAAGGCCTCACTGATATCCTCTGAACTTCTGCGTCTAACCGGAACAATCAGAATGAGAATTCCGGTAAGAGTGCTCATCACCAAATCAGACTGCATCCGCGGCTTCAGAGAATTCTTCTCAGGCGTTTCCGGAACAGGCAGAAACAGAACCGTGGGATTCAGTCTCACCAGCAACAGCGGAGTCTATGAGGAAGAGCGTTTCACAGAGGAGTGGAACAGCTTCATCTCCGATTTGAAGGAAACTGCCGCAGGCATGTTCCTTTCCAAAAAAATCATTGATGCAAGCTACACCGACAATGGCAGAATAGATCTGTCCTCCTACATATTCACCTTTCCGCAGCAGGTTGAAACACTCAGATCCAATCTCAGGCACTACCTGAAGATAATTTTCAATTCCGCAAGCACCGGTACACCGCGTGTCATGACGGAAGGGGTTTACTTCTGCTCCACTGCGGATCAGGGCATCTGTTTTGACTCAGGCTTTGCCGAACTGAAGCAGGCCACGACGGATGAATCTCCGCTGACCGAATCCCACGAACATCTTAAGGGTTCATATTTTGTCAGCAGCGTACTTGGCTCATCCCTCGGTTTCCTCGACAGAAGAGCCGACTTTACAAAAAGCGAAAAGATAAGACGCAACGTTCCAGCCGTTACCATAGGACTGGTTCTCGGTCTGCTGACCCTTAACTATCTTGCAGGAGCGATACTCGGTCAGAGCCTTATCAGCAGAAAGCTAGAAATGGACACCCAGTACTACAAGCAGATAAGCACTCTTTTCAAGTCTCACGCCATGCTGAACTCACCTCTTCTTGACGTGGACTATAACTCCGGAAACGGTATCGATCGCTTTGATGAACTTATGGAAAACATTCCGGGCGTAACCAGATTTAATTTCTTCACAAATTCAAAACTGACGCTCCTTGCGGACAGGCCTCTGCCGATGATCTACGCCCCGACCAATTACCTTTTTTATGACTACAACAATCTGTACCATCAGGAACGTCAGACCATTTACAACCAAATGGCCGCGGACATGATTTTTTTCCCGGCAGCAACCTCTTTTACCTACAATCTGAAAAACAACGACTCTTACTACACTGAAGCCAGGGCTGATGCACTGCTGGCATTCATGAAGCTTTCACAGGTCGGTGGTGATCCCGGAATTCTCTCCGAAAGAAATTCCCGCACCATCAGAAAGAGTCTGCAGTCAATTGTTGACTACATGTACCCTGACGTATCATCAAAGGTTGCCAAAGAACTCAGCGACATTACCGGAGGAAACGAAAACTACTCCGCCAGCGTAATCAGACAGATACTTCTCTACAAGGAATACTACCCAAGCATCAATCAGGGAATACGCAATCTCATAAAACAGATCATTGAGGGAAACGCCTACCCTGAGTCTGATTATCAGACCTTTAAAATCCTTATCAAGAATGGTAATGAAATAAAGCACACGGCAGAAAAGTTCATCAGTTTCACCTCCGACATCTCCAACCGGGATCTGGATCAGTCAATTGAGGAATACATGAAACTCCGCCGTGAAATCTACTACACCATCAACAGGGCTGATTATCTTGACAGAAACTATGCCGAGTTTCTCAGCACTTTCTCAACCCCAGTGGTAGAAAAGAAAGACAGCAAAGATAAAGCAGAAGCCGGTAAAACACTTGATCTCCAGAGATCCGCTTTATTTGAAAAAAGCTATCTGGACTATAAGAATATAGTGAATGATGATTTTAAGGAATTTACTGACTACATCCAGAACAACACGGAAAGAAAGAGATATTTTGATTCAGACTACTCTGACACCAGCAAGGTTCTGCATCTGCAGAATGTTGCCGCCGACAACATCACCCGTGATTATGAACAGACTAAAAAACGCCTTTCATCAATAATCAACAGTCGCGTCTACGACAAAATCAAATTCGGAAATCAGGAAGAAAAATACGGATATCGCGTTCTGGCCGATATTCTTAAACTGGTCTACGCCACGGAAGACGAGCTTCCGCTTGAGGTAAAGGCTCCGGAATACTTTGAAAGTCAGTTTAAAAAGCTGGAAAGCGTCTTTGCATTAAAGAACAGAAATCTTAAGAACTTCATGGAAAGCCACAAGAATCTGGAAAATGCCAAGGATCTGGTTAACGCTGCCCAGATGTATCTCGAATACGCAGAGTTTGTTTCAAAGGTTCAGCTGTCTAAAAATCTCCTGAAGCATTATCCTGACGACAGCAGTCTTACAAGAAAGGTTGCAGATCTTGCCATGAGCATGAATGATGCCGCAGACGATGAAGACGGCCTGTTTAACGGGATGGTTAACTTCGAATCAGCAAGAAGGGCTCTGGGATATTTTGAACTGGATGAACAGTATGCTCCGAAGGCAGTAGAATCATTCATAAATCCCATTGCCTATCTCCTGCAGTTTGACAGCCGGGTAAAAGCAAAAGCTCAGCAGAAGGACGATAAGAACAGGATCGAAAACAAGTCTTCAAAACTCTTCTCTCAATATGTCGAGAATGACAAGCGCATCAGCAGGATAAGAAAAAGCGTCATGCTTTACTCCGATGCCTACGTTAACTATTGGGCCGCATTCGGAGACAGCATAAGACCGGTGTTCTATGATTACTCAACCTTCCACGACTTCACAAAAGAAAGTCGGGCATATGAAATCAATGCGCAGCTCCGTGATGTCTACAACACGTCATACGAAGTTTTGTCCCAGATTCATGATTCCGTGCTTTCAGCCAACGGTCAGGGCAGCAGAAACAATGCCCTTAAGGTCATTGATTCCAGAAGAAAACTCATGGATCTTAACTACAATCAGGCCTGCACTAACATTCTGAACGCCTGGACACTGCTCCCAGACGATGTACTCAGTGCCAACCGTTACGTCAACTCTCTGGATAAAAAGAAAGTACGTAACGACTTTACACTGGTTATGGCCCAGGGCAAGTCCCAGAACACACTGCCGTGGTGGGACTCCTACGTAAGACTCGGCATCCGTCTGCTTAAATCCGAAGCAAACTATTCCGTTGCCGCGTCTCTTACCGAATTCCAGAACAGGCTCTACTATTTCCCTGTACTGCGTAACGGCAACACCAGCGGACAGGTCATTGTTCCTGAAGACATGCAGAAACTCAGAAAGCAGCTGCTGAGCTTCGGCATCGGACAGAAGAAGGCCGCAGGTAACGATACCGGCAAAAACGAAACCGCAGCTTCACAGAATCCACAGGCTGAGGAAAGTTCTGATGAGGGTGTAAGCTCAATTCAGGAACCTCTTCTGAACGGTCTCAAGGCTGGCCGCAGTGACATATCCGAGTGGGTCAGCAACGTTGACTTCATCTTAAAGACGTTCGGCTCCACTGATAATCCGGTAATTGCCAAGATTGCAATTCCGAACGTCAGAACCCAGAACGCGCTTATAGAGAAGCTGTACGGAAAGGACTACTCCAATGCCATGCTGCGCTTCAGATACGTGGACATCAGAGCCGGAAAGGCCGCTAAAAAGCGTTTCAGCACCTTTGTCAATGATGAGGACAAGGTCATCTATGAAGATACCGTGGACATTGACAGTCTGGAACTTGACTTCTACAGATATTCCGATGACAGCAAGGCCGGTGCCAAAGTGGCAATCAGCGGAAGATACGCGCCGTTAAAACTTTATCTGGATGAACACCTGATTCATTTAAATAATGATAAGAACAACGCATCTTACGTACCCGTTAACGTGTTATCATCAGAAGGAGACAAGGGAATTCTGTTCCTAAAGGTCTACTTCGGACAGAAGATGCTGGCCCCGGAAAAATGGCCGTCAGTTGAAAACTGGCCGGCACTGTCAGCCTACTGATAACGAAGGAGCTCTTCAAGCCCTACCGCTCATATGACCTCAGACTGGCAGACCGTGACAATTTATTTGAGAGAATGAACTTATGTTGAAAAAAGAAATTAACATCTCTTTTATCGGCAAATGCGATTTTAAGAATGTCACTCCATACAAATGCATACTGAGTGAAGGCATCAGTGTTCCCTTCAGGGCAGTGGTAACACTGTTTTCCAAAGACGCTCTCAAACGAAACAGTCTGAACGGCTGTCTCAACGTTAAGACTGAAATTACCCTGCTTCAGTACAACACTGCCGGCTCAATTAGTCGTGGCCGCAGGTTTCAGGGAATAATAACGTCATACAGGTCACTTGGACTTGTGTCAAGTCTGGGCAGTACAGCTTCAGGAGATGACTGTTACTGTTATGAACTCACAATAGAACCGGAAATGGTACTGATGGGACTTAACCGTCGCACCCGCAGGTTCAGCAGCGACAGTACCCCTACCGATGTCATCAGTGAAATTTTTGCGTCCTATCAGCAGAACTGCGAAATCAGCTCATCCATGTTTGACCGCATTCCAGAAAACGGATACATTCTGCAGCAGAACAATGAAAGTGATCTGAGCTTTATCAACAGAATCTGCCGAAATTTCGGTTTTAACTATGTATTCGAACTCACTCCTGCTGAAGACGACTCATCAAAATCTTCAGTAAAGGTTGTGTTCTCCAGAGGTTGGAAAACAGGTCACGCCAAACAGCTGACAGGAAACAGTACCCTGGTTAACAAGGAAACAATCGTCTGTGCGGTCGGTCGCGGCAATGCTGAAAGCTTTGATGCGGAGCCTGTATACCTTGAAAGGATGATAAGCTCGGGATACATCGGTAAGGGAAGCATTTATACCGGTGAGAACAGTGCCACCACCCTGCGTGCAGACAGCATTATAAATTCAGAATACCAGATTCAGCATGAAGGTTTTGACCATGTCAAAGGTCTGGCTGCCCCACTGAAAAAATCAATGTCAGACTATATCAGTGAATCCCAGGCAGCCCTCAGCAACGTCTCATCTGACAGAATCCGTATTACATCACACGATTTTGCCGTGGCAGCAGGTCAGATTCTTGAAATAGATGGCGAGAGCTATCTGGTAATCCGCTCGCATTTTGGTTTCAATCTGGATTACCCCGCAGCATTTAAACAGGCCGTAGGGTTCGAGACAAAAGAACATGAGCTTGATCTTACTGCCGTAGCAATTCCGAAACCGGAAAACGAAGAAAGTACTCTTGCGCCACTCTGTACGCTTGGAGGCATAAATGCCGATGACGCAGACTCAGCAGAAAAAGACACGGTGACGGTGAACGCCCCGTCAACAGTGCTTGCAGGCACTAATAATACGGTCAGAGAAAGCGGCAGTTCATCCGTACCTTCAGTATTCATTGCCACCGTATGCGATAAGGATGGTGCCGTAACGTCAATCGGAACCATTCAGCCGTCATCTGATGACAATACGGCATTCCCGTCATCATTCTACGCTTTACTTAACGATGCAAACCAAACAGTAACCGCAACATATGTAAGCACATCATCCGGTGATGATTCTCTGGGGAATTTCCCAAGAATCGGTCAGAAAGTTCTGCTTATTTTAGTTAACGGCAGTTATTATTTTCAGGGATACCTGCCGACAACGGAAGCTCTGCCCGTATTTGACAGTTCCATGAGAAATGAACTTATATACAGCAGACATCTCTGTGCGAACAATCTCACTAAAACAATAAACAATGGGAACAGGGATTCCGATGACAATATTTTGGATTTCACACAATTAAGTTCGACAAAAAACCTTATTAAACACATGGTTAATACAGGTAAAATTACTTCTTTCATGAATATTGTCGGAACAAAATTCAGTTCCCAGAAAATCATAGATACCTATACGTCATCACATAAAAGTAATCTTGAGACCAATCTTAAGAACATTATAGATGCCAAAAACAAACTTGACGGTGACCTCAAGGCAGCCCGGAGTGGCAGTCAGACATCAACAGACGATGACATACAGAAACTTAAGGATCTGTACACATCTCAGGATGGCTACGTAGATGATCTGATAAGTGCAATAAAGACTGATGCAGTGATATCATCTGCATTAAAAAAAATAATCAAGAACGATACCAGCATAAGCGAATATAAGGACGATCAGCTTACAGAAAGTCAGCTTAAAGATAAACAAATGGATTTAGCTCTGCAGAAAGCTCTTGTTCCTTGTGGCAGTATTCTGTTTACCACAGGATGCAGCAGAATATATGCAAAAGGACATGAAATATATGCTGATGCTGACACTTCCGTGTTGTCAAACAATGTTACGGTTAAAGCTCAGAACAATCTTATTCTGACGGCTGATAAGTCAATAACACTTCAGGTTGGCAATTCAAAGCTTAATATTAACGGCAACACCATCCAGATGGCGGTTGCGTACTTTACCAACAAATTCTCACCTTGGGATGCATCCGTGTCACTGAGTCCGACAACCGGTGTCACCGTTAGCGGTTTCCAGTTCAAGGCCAATTCCCTGACAAGCTCTGCCATTTCCGATTCATTTGGCGGAGGCTTCAGTACTAAATACGGACAGGTCACTTCCAACGGCGTTCGCCTTAAATCAGCTACTCTGACTGCACCTGCCGTTCTAAAAACAGCCGCCGGATTGGGAGCAAAGGTGCTTAATGGTGCTTTCAGCACCGGCTGGACGGATTCGAACTCCGAAGGATGGATGGTAAGCTCCAGCTGTGTAAAAGCAGCCAACAGCATTACTTCAATCATTGCTGACATAATTGCAACCATAATCCTTTACAATAAAGACACGAACAGATACTGTAAAACAAGAAGTGTCTATAATGCTGTGATAGCAGGCATTGGTCTGGCTCTTGACGCAGTGGATATGATTGAGAATCTTGTTACCAACATAATCCTTGCCGAAAATGATAATGACATTTCATTTTGCAAGCGTACAAAGGAAAACAACTACATAAGCCCTCATGATATCTATTTAATGGTTAGCAGCAGTGCGCGAATGGCTACCTCTCTGGCATCCTATACTCCGCTTGCAGCAGATAATCTGAAATCAATGAAATCTGCTTCCTCAATGGAACTCTCAGCTACAAATATAGCATTTGGAGCCAAAACAACAACGAACACGTCGCAGATTGATCAAAAATCAAATTCACCTGTGTCGGATGTATCCCAAACACAAGTGATAGATCAAAAGATAAAGGAGGGAGAAGATGAAGATTCTGAAATTGATAATCAAGACGATTAATATAATTATTTAAAATAAAAATCAATAACAGAATTATGATAATAAAGCCGATGAACAAAATGGTAAATTCCCTAATCTGAATACCTGCAGTCAAACATCTAAAAATGAGGTACCCAAAATGAATACCGATGAACTCAGTCTTAAGCTCGGCACAGCCATTGCCGAAGCGGTTGCAGTTTCAGCTTTAAATCTAAGTATTGACATCGGCATCATTGCACTGTGTGCCGCGTCAACAACCAACTACAAAAATGATAATATTACCGGCAGCAAACACCTGTGTGCAGATGATGGCAAGACCACCATTCACGAAAACAATACCTCAGCCAGCAAAACCGAGGAAAGTCTTGCCAAAGATGAGGTTGAGGCACAAAAAGGTGCTGTGAAGGCATCAGAAACCGAAGGTAACGCCTCAACTGCAAATGCCAATGCTCTTGATGCCGATGCCAAAGCCGTAGGTACCCAGGCCGGTGCCCTGAATACCGATACCAAAGCCCTGAATATTGAATAGCCGCAACGTCAAGGAGGTGAATTATGCCAACCCCGATAGCAACAATTGCCAACCTTACAGCCACCGGTGACGTCATTGCAGGCCCGGGAGCTCCCATAAGGCTGATCAAGGGACTGCCTGCCGCATGCATCGGCGATGCAGTTGCCGGAGCCGTATGCGTGGGAGTAATTTCAGCAACCACCGCTGTTACGAGACTGCGGGCAGGACGTCCGGTAGCTAACATAGGTTCTGTGGTAACCGGAGTAAATCCCGTTACAGGCATTCCGGTCGTCACCGCTGTTGCGGTATGTCCTAACATCAACAGAATTGTATAATCTCAGGCAGACTGACGTCTCATGGATATAAACGTTACGGAAAACGGAATAACATTCTCCGTAGCGGTTACACGCCTGCAGGCTTAGGTTCTACTCCGACAGAAACCTGTACAGGTTGGAAAGCCTGCTGAGGCTCTCCTTACTGCCGTTTTTTTCAGCCTCTGCGGTGGCATATTCAAGTTCCGATACCATGACATCCCTGGCACTATTTATTCTCGAAGAAACAATATCCCTGTATACGTCCTCATAACCAAGCGGGAACGGATACTCCTCAAGGTAGAGATAGTCAAGCATGGCCGTACGAAGCGGTCCTGACACCTTTCCCACATATGCGGAAACCTCGGATGCTCCGAGAAACACTCTTCCTGAAGGTACAAGCCCCGTGAGCCGGCGAAGTTTTTCGTCGGTTACGGCTGTGGTGTCATCGGAATCGGCGTTTTTAAGAAGCTCCCCTAGTCCGGACATAAGTATCTCATGCTCAGGCGTATCGGAATTACAGTAAGGCAGAGCCTCGGCAAATCTCCTTTTAATGGACTCAAAATCAGTCCCGAGAGACTGTGCCACGGCACCGTTAATTGCCGAGCTTACGGTATAGCACACCGAGCCGTTAAGCGGGAGTACGCACGGCTTCACTTCTTTTGATATGTCCATTCCAAGAATATAGTCCCGGGTCACCATTACGGGGGTGATTATACGAAAGCCGTCTTCGGTGATTCCCAGTACAATTCTGCCGGAGGACTCAGCCGTGCCGAGAACCATATCCCTTTTCACAAAGTAGCTGAGAAGCTTCGGCGCTTTCCCGTAGAGGTCGGCAAATACCCTGTACATACACCCTATGTACCTGTTTTCCGCAAAGCCCAGCTCCGAACAGAGCTTCTTGATGTTGCACCAGGCCTTCGGATAGTAAATGTTTTTTAGGGTTACTGCGGCATGCAGTATGCTTTTAAATGAGGAAACTGTTTTATCTCTTAAAACATCAGTCATCTGGAGACTCACCAGAAGTTCCCTGAACATCTGACATGACTTAGCATTCGAAAAAACCACCTGTTCGTGCTTTTTCAAAATGTCGGCAAGAAGCGGAGCCGCCTCTGAAGGTTTCAGTCCGTGATTTTTAACAGTCTCAATACAGTCACAGTCAAAGGATACCGCAAAGGCGGGAGACGGACATATCCCTGCAGGAGGAGTCACCACGATACGGCTTCTGCCATCCTCCTCATATGATTCGGCATTGACGGAAACGATGTCCACGCACCATGGATAATTATCACGGTTGTAAGGAAGAAGATGTTATAACATGAAGTCCTTATACTCAAAGCTGTTACGTGATGTTTTACTGAATACCAAAAAGGAAATACTCGGCTCCGTTGAAGTTCGCTCAAAAAAAGAAAACATTCCACTGAAGATTGTGTTTGTCCGCAACAGAAATGACATAAACAGGTATATCTGCCTGCTGTCTACAGACATTACCTTAACGGAAGAAGAAATCATCAGAACCTACGCCAGACGCTGGAGCATAGAGGTTTCTTTCTACAACCAGAAACAGTTTCTCAGGCTTGAATCATGCTGTGCCAATCAGTACGGTTCAATCATTGCACATACGACCATGGTCTGCGTGTGCACAATGATGCTTGAGTTTATCAGACGGTACGAAAAAGACGTGAGAAGCTTTGGAGCAGTTTTTGAAAGCTGTGCCGAACAATTG
>NZ_FOXF01000012.1 GCF_900115655.1 Ruminobacter amylophilus
GAGTAGATCATCGCCAGGTATTTATTGAAGAAGGGAGCTGATAGCTCCCTTTTTTCGTTTATGTTTTTTACCGCCTGATTCAATATTCTGACAGTCTATTGTTTACCGGAGAACTGTTTAAGCATAGAATCTTCTCTGACTTTATATTCATTAATATATTATTGAGGATTAAAATGAAAGCTTACGCAATTCTTGGATGGATTGGTTTTATCATTACCTGTATTCTTTTTGTTGTCGGTGTAATTATGTCAGGCAAGTTTCTCGGCGCAAGCCTGCTTCTGATTCTTGCTCCTGTAATATGCTATTTTGCAAATAAATACAGATTCTACTGGATTTCAATCGTGCTGGCTCTGTTCCTGGGCGGTTTCTGGAAAACCCTGTCTCAATTACTTCACAATCTGTTCTAAGCGAACGGAGAGGCTTTGGAATTCGTTTCCCTGAGTTTGGGGAATACAAGTATAAAAAATCCTGACTGTGAATATAACCTAATTCTGCAGTCAGGATTTTGATTTTGAGTTTAATTCGTGTTCTGTTAAAGTTTCTTGCAGCGGAATCTGCATATGCGGTCTCCGTTGGCCCAGCAGTTTATTTCCGTCACCTCGTATTTATCACCGGTGTACTGTTCCAGAATTCCTTCAAGAAATCCTTCATCATAGTCGCATATCATTTCGTTGGTAGGAGGCAGACCGCTGCAGTCCAGATCATCTGCCAGAGTGAGTATTATCTCATTGAATTCACTGTCTACGTGTTCAACGTTGAGAATGCCTATTTTCATTTTATACAGAATCTTATACAGGTCTGTCATGAAATCCTTGAAGCTTGCATTGGTATTAAGGTGATGCTTCGTGAACTCCACTCCAGCTATTGCGCCGGCTTCTTTAAAGATTTCATTTGCTGTTTCAGCGCCGTATCTCTTTTGAAGTACCTCCATTAATGAGAACTCAAGCTGTCTGTATACTTCGACAGGCAGTGAATCACCAAGGTCGGGCCTTCCTTCTTCAATATTGCCAAGCTTATCCCAGGAGTATTTCTTTTCTGATAGCGAACCAAATATATTAACCATTGATTTATCCTTATCTTAATTATTGCTTATCGACTGCCCGTTATACTAGTTGGCTGATTTTAAATGTTCATGATATGTTTTATGATTTATTGTATGGTTGTTTCAGGCAGCCTTGATGTAACCATCTATAAGTTATTTTAAATATTATTGGTGAGTTCGTTATCTGATTTTGCTGATTTTTTCGACATATATCTATCTATATCAGACTGTCAGTTTAATAATTGTGATATTTATCCTGATTTATATCGAACTATGTTAACGAACATTTGGTGTTATGATGTCTGTTTTTGCTATAAAATCTGATTTCAGTTGAATCTTATTTATACAGCATAAGTGCAGGCAGGAACGACGACCTCTGATGGGTATTGTCGGTCTCTGTATTTTGAACTGATTATAAGAAATTTTTGGAAATAAAAAAAAGGACTAATAAATTAGTCCCTTTTCCACCATTTGTGCAACCCGGAATTTACTTGTTTAAGGCGTCTTTGATTTTTTTGCTGAGGCTTCCCATATCTGTTCTGCCGGTAGCAAGAGGCTTAACAAAGCTCATTACCTTAGACATGTCCTTCATGCCTGATGCGCCGGTTTCACTTAAAGCCTTGGCAATAAGTTCATCCACTTCAGCTTCAGACATCTGTGCAGGTAAAAATTCCTGTAATACACTTATTTCAAATTTTTCACCCTGAGCCAGTTCTTCACGTCCGGCAGCTTCATACTGAGCAGCTGATTCCTCACGCTGCTTAACCATCTTGGTAACGATGGCAATAATCTGACTGTCATCAAGTGTGATTCGCTGGTCAACTTCTACTTTTTTTATCTCAGAGAGCAATAAACGCAACGCACTGGTGCGTTCCTTGTTCTTTGCCAGCATTGATTCCTTAATACGAACATTTAAATCTTCACGTAAGGACATAATCTCTTCGACCTAAAAAGTTATGGTTAAAACAAAAAATTAGTATAAACGGTTGTGACGTGCATTTTCACGTGCAAGCTTCTTAGCCTGACGCTTAACTGCAGAAGCCTTAGCGCGCTTACGAACAGTAGTTGGCTTTTCGTAAAATTCGCGGCTGCGAACGTCTGCTAAAATTCCTGCCTTTTCGCAAGAACGCTTGAAACGACGTAATGCTACGTCAAATGGTTCATTTTCACGTACTTTAATAATTGGCATGTGCCTCTCACCTCGATAATAAAAAAAATAATGAGCTTCCCACGTGATATAAGAAAGACTCATCTGATAACGCCTGCCCGCCTTTGCACTTGCGTACAGAAACAGGTCAAACAATTGTGCGAATTTTAATACTTTCGGGGGATAAAGTAAACAGATTTTTGTTCTTTGGCGAAGGAAAAACGGTAAAATTTTGCTTATTTTCTGTACTTTTATTCATGGTGGGGCACGGAGAACGTTTTTTATCGTTTTTTATCATCTGTTTTGCGGAAAAGTTATTAAGAACTCTGTTCAGAAATATAGCTGTGAATAAACGTCTGAAAACAGCTGTTCCGGCCAACCCTTTTTTCTTTTGTCTGTATCATCTGTCTATTCCGGTGCCCGTGGATAAATAATCTGACTGTATTTTTTACCTGACAGGGGGAATGTTTCCTCTTTATTTTCTCTTGTGTGTATATCTGTGGATAAAATGTCTTCGGACTGTCATATGCTGTGTATTTCCTTATAAGGTGTCATTCAGATGACACAAGCTCGGTTCTGTTTTATCTTCTCAGATGCCTGTAACCTTATTTTAAGGTCTGAATTACGTTTATTCGTATGCTGGGTTATAATCACGGTGTTTTTATCTGTATTCAGGCAAACGTGTAGTTCATTGCGGTAAAAATTTTATGAAACTGTTGAAGTCATGCGAGGTTACTCTGGTAATCAGGGAGTCAAAAGGAGATTCCGTTCATACGAACGGCAGATTTGTGGTTAATCCCCGCAGGAAGCTGTCTTTCGGTCTAAGATTTGACGAAAGCATGAGTCCGACGGTAATTCTGCCGGTGTCCATGAGTTTCTACCTTAAAAAACCTCAGGCACTGGTTGACAGGTATTCCGAATTTTTTACCGATGTTTATGAAAAATCACGCCGAAAATTCAGGCTTGCTTCAGAAAAACGCAATAAAACGGAACAGCTGATAAATGATTTTATCATGGAGCATTGTCCCTCTGACGCATGGCTCCGTAAACTTGCGTGTGAGACCATTGAGGAAATGGTGGATTTATGCGTCTATTACCATAGGGTTATGGGATTGAAAAAAGAACTTAATTCCGTTTCAGTCAAGCTGATGAAATCACGATGGGGTAGCTGTTCTTCTGATGGAGCGTTAAGTTTTAACTGCCTGAGCGCTCTTCTTCCTCAGTCCTGTCGCAGATATCTGGTGATTCATGAGCTCTGTCATCTGTTTGAAATGAATCATTCATCAAGGTTCTGGGCGCTTGTTGCAAGGTTCTGTCCGGACTATAAGGAATCAAGAATACTCATGCGGGCAGGGTATGCTCACCTTTTTGTCATAATGGATGAGCTTCGGAAGAGAAATTTTATAACCTATGGTTTCGGTTCAAAAATTCTCGCTTCAACAAAAGATGATGTTTTATGTATGTCACCTGAATGTAATGAAAAATGGAAAAGAAGAGCAGAATGATAATTGTACGGAATTTTAAATGAATCCCCCGGTACTTCGTCAGGTTATGTTGTTGCGCATAATTATAATGATTGCTGTAAACGGATTCAGCCGGAGGAACGCTCGTAAAAAGATTAAAGTTAACTGTTATCATCTGGAATGTCAGGATGGAAAGAAACGGATTTTTCAGAAAAATCACCTGCTGATAAAAAAATTCAGGCATCAGCATTTACCGCAGTTGCTGCATCCGTTGCATGCCATTCTCATGCTGCATTTACCGCATCTTTCCCTGTATTGTGGTTTATACAGTTCTTCCTCGGGGATTGGACATCCAAGATTGTCGAACAGCCTGAATTCCATTTCTTTCCCCTGAAAACTCAATCCTGACAGATAAGCCTGTTCAGTCTGGAGTATATTCCCTTCAATGGTGTAGGTTCTGCCGTCCTTAACAAAGAATCTGCCTGTACCGCAGAATATGAAGGTAACATTGTGTCTGCGGCATTCATCACTGAGATTTTTCACCCATTCATAATGGCAGGGACGACTGTTGGCGTAATTCTCGCCGTCACACAGAACCTGTTCAATCTGGTTGTACTGCAGATATTTTTCAATGGTTACCGGACCGATGAAAGGTGCACACATGATTCCCTTGTGTCTGAATGGAAGATCGAGAAGGAAAGGGATGCGTTCGTCAGTTCTTTTCTGATTTTCACAGCTGACGTTGAAAAACACGTTTTCCCAGCCGTCCCCCCAGTCAGGAGGCAGACAGTCAGCCACACGCTGAGGGCGTTTGGTCAGAAGATAGAATTTTACGTCCGGTCTCTGGCGGATGATTTTCCAGGCCTCCGGCCTCCACTGATCCGCTTCCTCCAGAAAGAAGTCGGAGGTCATGCATACTCTGAGCATTTCTCCGCTCTGAACCTTGAATCTGCCGTTGCGATCTTTGGACAGCGGATACCTGAAACCTGCACCGGTGCAGTAAATATCAGCTCCGTTCTGGTTTCTCATTCTGTCCAGAAAGAACATATAGCAGTTAAGGCAGCCTTCGCTGCATTTGCGACAGCCGTGCCACGGATTCCAAATATCATGCATGCGTGTTTCTCTGAAAAGTCAGTTTACAGGTTATGCTGACATGAGTAAGTTAGAGCAGAATTGAATAGAAGCTGCTTAAAAATGAAAACCTGTCAGTAAATTATACTATGTCGTTAAACTCTTAACCATAACAGTAAAATTATCGTTATCCGGTAATTACGGAATTTGGTGAATAAATCTTTTTAATTCTTTAATCATATCGCGCTGACAACGTTAATCCTGTATAATTCACTCACAAATTCCAATTACAAGCGGAGACTTTGGTCAAATGAAGGTTTTAGGTATTGAAAGCTCCTGTGATGAAACGGGAGTAGCTATTTACGATGATGAAAAGGGGTTACTCTGCAATCAGTTATACAGCCAGATAAAGCTTCACGCGGAATACGGCGGTGTAGTTCCTGAACTTGCAAGCAGAGACCATATCAGAATGGCTGTCAGACTGGTAAAGGCCGCACTTAAGGAAGCGGACTGTACCAAAGACGATATTGATGCCGTAGCCTATACCGCCGGTCCGGGACTTATAGGGGCTCTCATGGTTGGCGCCACGGTTGCCAGAACCATTGCCTATGCATGGAACAAACCTGCAGTTCCGGTTAATCATATGGAAGGTCACATGCTTGCTCCTATGCTTGAGGAAAATAAGCCGGAGTTTCCGTTCCTTGCTCTTCTGGTTTCAGGCGGCCATACCATGATTATCGATGTTGCGGCTCCTGGACAGTACAGAATTATCGGTCAGTCCGTTGATGATGCGGCCGGCGAAGCATTTGACAAGACTGCCAAACTTCTTGGAATAGCCTATCCCGGCGGTCCGCTGCTCTCAGCTCTGGCTCAGAAAGGCGTAAAGGACAGATTTGTATTCCCTAGACCTATGTACAACAGTCCGAACCTTGATTTTTCATTCTCAGGTCTGAAGACCTTTGCCGCCAATACCATTGCCGAACACAATACCTGTGAACAGGACAGGGCGGATATAGCAAGAGCCTTTGAGGATGCCGTTGTTGATATTCTCAAGATAAAGGTGAAAAAGGCTCTGAAGCAGACAGGCTACAGGAGACTGGTTATTGCCGGAGGTGTAAGTGCAAACAGAACGCTTCGTTCCGAAATGGAAAAGATGATGCAGAATTTAAAGGGAGAGGTTTTTTATCCTCGTATTTCCTTCTGTACCGACAACGGCGCCATGATTGCCTATGCCGGTATGTTCCGTTTTAAACAGGGAGCCAGATCCGGACTTGAAATCAAGGTTACCCCACGCTGGCCTCTTGATACCCTGAACGACAGTTATCTGTAATTTCCCGGCATACATGCATGAACCGGTACAGGATTATCGTACGGCAGGTGTTATTGCAGACAAGGTAAAGGTTTAAAAATTCATAATCAGGTAATCAACAGACAATCAGGTAAAACAAAAGATGCAGAGCATAACAAATCTAAAAGAACATGACACCGTAATTATCAACGGTCTCGTATTTTCCTGTATCATAGGACTGCTTCCCGAGGAACGGGTAAAAGAGCAGAGAGTCATCGTTAATGCCGAACTCTATACCTGTTTTGACCGTATCTCTGAAAGTGATGATATAGCTCATACCGTCAACTATGCTGAAGCGGCTGATATTATTGTCAGCGAATCCGTGTCCTGCAGAGCTGAAACAGTTGAATTTCTGGGAAACCGTTTGATTAATGCTCTTAAGGAGAGATTTGCAGAAAGTCTGCACGGTATAACTCTGGAAGTCTTAAAACCGGATATTTTAAAGAATGTTGACAGTGTCGGCATCAGAATGACCAGAATGTTTAAACGGGATATTTAAAATGACAAGAGTAGCTCTTGCTTTAGGTTCAAATCTGTATCGTCAGGTTTCCATGACTCATGCCATGCTGAAACTTCAGAAAGTGCTGACAGACATATCCTGCTCAGATGTTTACGAAACTGTTCCGCTTCATGCCAAAGGACCTGATTATTACAATGCAGTGATTGTCGGTAACACCGGCCTTTCTCTTGATGCGCTCCTGGCTTTTACCAAGAATACCGAAAAGGAAATGGGCAGGGGAGACTGGTATGATCAGTACGGAAACAGACTGTCAATCAGATGTCTGGATATAGATATTCTTCTTTACGGTGATGTAATCAGCGAATATCCTGAATTACCGAGATCAGATATATTCAAATATTCTTTTGTAACCGTTCCGCTGGCTTCTCTCGTGCCGCATCTCGTGCCACCCGGAGGAAACAGAAGTGTTACAGAGCTTGCCGCCGGCATGTCATCCGACAATCTGAGGCCGGTAAAAGATCTGAATCTCAGCCTGATAGGCCATTGAATTTAACTGCCGTTCCGGTGTTTTTTTCCGCTTCGGAAAACATCTGTGCGGATGACAAAGACTTTATAGACACATATGCCGCAGAGGTTTGAAGCATAAGAATATTTTAGCCCGCGGTAAAAAGGTAAATACAAAATAATCTTAGGACTAATGAAGTGACCCCACTGCAGACAATAATATTGGCTCTTATTCAGGGCCTGACTGAATTTCTTCCGGTATCAAGTTCCGCCCATCTTATTCTTCCTTCACAGTTCATCAGTGACTGGCCTGATCAGGGAATTGCCTTTGATATAGCCGTTCATGTCGGTTCTCTTCTTGCCGTTGTCATATATTTCAGAAAAAGCCTGTGGCTGATGACTGAAGACAGCATGAAGTTCGCTTTCAGAAAAGGTCCGTTCACCAGGGCGGCCGAACTTCTTTTCTATGTGATGGCTGCCACCGTTCCTGTCGGACTTGTCGGTCTTGCCTGCAAGAATCTGGTTGAAACCTATCTGAGAAGTCCTCTGGTTATAGCCGGCAGTACCATCGTATTCGGACTGCTGCTGTGGGCGGCCCAGGTGTACAGTGACAGATTCTGGAAAAAAAATCCGCTTCCTGAAGTATCACGTCAGGAGAAGGACAACTGTACTTCCGCTCTTTCATCTGAAATCACCGGAGCTGCGGCTTCGAGGGAGATTAATCTGTTCAGAGCAGTTTTAATCGGATGCTCACAGGCTATAGCCCTGATTCCCGGGACGTCCAGATCCGGTATCACCATGACAGCGGGATATTTTCTGAAATTAAGCCCTAAGGCTGCTGCGGAATTCAGTTTTCTGATGTCAATTCCGGTAATTATCCTTTCTGCTCTGATAAAAACAAAGGATATCATTGCCAATCATGAAAACGTGGATCTCTGGTCAATTGGTCTGGGAACCGTTATTTCATTTGTGGTTGCTTATCTGGTAATCAAGCTGTTCCTTGATTTTATAAACAGGGTTGGTCTTCTTCCATACGTAATCTACCGCGTAATTCTGGGAATTGTCCTTTTCTGGGTATTCTGGCCTCAGTCATAATAACTACTGACGGTTACGGATGATAATGCCGGACAGGTCATACTGTCCGGCATTATCGTTTGTTATGAACAAGGGAATGATTTTTCCTGTCTTTATTAACAGATGGTGTCAGGATACATTTCAGATAGCTGCGCCTGAGCTTCGGCTATCAGAACCATGCGTCTTCTGTTAAGTTCCTTTGTGATGTCGGCTCCCTGAAAGCCGTCAGCCATGACCTCAGCCGTTTTTACTCTGGAAGCTCTGGCCAGAATGAAATTCAGAAAATAATCCGCGGTAAACGGTTCCTTTTCAAATCCTGAACGTCCGTGAAAATCAGCTCTCAGACACTGACCTACAATACCTGCCTGAACAGAGTCCTTGTAAGCTCCGGTATCAATGAACAGCCTGTTCAGATATTCCGGATTCTTTCTGCAGATTGCCATATAAGAGTGATAACGGCATATGTTCACGGCAAGCTTCTGGTAATTTTTAGGAACCTTCAGACGCTGACACATTTTTTCCACCAGAGGGACTCCGACAATCCGGTGTTTCTGTTCCTGCGGATTATCAGAAGCATATTCGATCATTTTCCCGAGATCATGGGTAAGCATGGCAAATCTGGTGACGGGATTTGCTGTGAGACCGGAAATACTTTTCAGTGTCAGCATGGTATGACTGAAAGCATCCTTTTCCGGATGATATTCAGGATTCTCCATTACCCGCTTAAGAGCGTAAAGTTCCGGAAAAAGAATTTCCAGTCCGCCTGTTTCATCAAGGAATTCAAAAAATACTGAAGGAGTCCTCCCGGAAAGTGCTTTATGTACTTCCTGCCATACTCTTTCAGCCGTGAGATATTTAAGTTCTCCGCTCCGGGAAAGACTGCGGCAGAGTTCCTTTGTTTCAGGAGCTACCGAAAAACCCAAATGATGAAAACAGGAATAGAATCTTGCAAGACGCAGAACCCTCAGGGGATCTTCGGAAAAAGAATCGCTTACATGTCTCAGCACGCGGTTTTCCAGATCTTTCTGTCCGTTATAAGGATCGATAAGCCGGCCCTCATCGTCTTCGGCTATGGCATTGATTGTGAGATCCCTGCGCAGAAGGTCTTCCTCTATGGTGACGTCAGGACTGAAACTGCAGATGAATCCGGTATAACCGTGGCCTTCCTTGCGTTCGGTTCGGGCAAGAGCATATTCTTCTGAGGTTTTCGGATGCAGAAATACCGGAAAGTCCCTGCCCACGCAGATAAAACCTTTTGCCGTCATTTCTTCAGGAGTGGCTCCGGTTACGCAGTAATCCCTGTCCTTCTGGGGGATTCCCAGCAGACGGTCTCTTACCGCTCCGCCGACAAGATATATCTTCATGTTCTGTCTCCTGATAATTTCTGTTTTAGTATGGCTGAATTCACTGATTGTCATGGTTCAGCAACTGATGATTAAATGATATGTCATGTCAGGAATTTGGCAAGTGTTTCCTGAGAAAAAATCTGCCGGTGACTGATCAATCCGTGAAATTATCAGACCATGATGCTGTCTATTTCTTATAATTGACGTGATTCAGAGGTTATTTTTGTTTAACCATGTCTAAAATGATATTATTGTAAGAGTTGTTTCAGAATTTTCGTAACGGGATCTGTTATTTATGTACAAGAAGTTTTTTGGTTTGAGTGAAGCACCTTTCAGCATTTCACCGAATCCAAAATTTTTCTATCTCAGCAGGCACCATCGTGAAGCCTTATCCATGCTTAAGCACGGCACTCAGGAGAGTGGCGGCTTTATTCTTTTTACCGGAGAGGTCGGTACCGGAAAGACCGTTATTCTGCGAACCATGATGCAGCAGATTCAGGAAGAAAACGAGCTTGAACTGGCGGTAATTTTTAATCCCGCGCTGTCTCTGATAGAACTGCTGGAAACCATATGTCATGAATTCGGAATTCCTTTTGCCGAAGGTTCATCAAAGAGAGTGCTGCTTCAGAACATCAGCGATTTTCTGACTGAAAACTACAGAAAGGGACGCAGGGCTCTTCTGATGATCGATGAGGCTCAGCATCTGAGCGATGAACTGATAGAGCAGGTTAGACTGCTTACCAACGTCGAGACGGATAATACCAAGCTGCTTCAGGTGATTCTGGTGGGACAGCCGGAACTTCAGGACAAGTTCAGGCAGGTGCACATGCGCCAGATTGCCCAGCGTATAACCGCAAGATTTCATCTTCTGCCGCTGTCTCTTTACGAGGTTGATTCCTATGTGAGATTCCGTATGCAGTCAGCAGGATGTCTGCAGGTGATTTTTACTCAGGGTGCCATCAGGGAGCTTTACAGAATTTCCGGAGGTATTCCGCGTATTATAAACGTATGCTGTGACAGGGCTCTTCTTGCCGCCTATGTGGACAATTCTCATTTTATTGAGCGAAAGCACATGCTTCAGGCCATTCATGAGGTTATGGGAACCAAAAGCTTTATCAGTACGGTGAAGGAGTATCTTGCTTCAGGTCAGCTGCTGAATTACTGGTTCCGTCTGTCGGCCGGAGTCATTCTGGCTGCCGCCGCCGGGCTCGGAGCCGGATATCTGCTGTGTCATCACAACGGTGCCGAACTTAAGACTGAACTCATAAGACGTCTCAAGGCTGACGATGAAATCATCAGGTACAGGGAAGCCATAAGGGACATCAACGGCAGAAGGGCAGAGCAGGAAAGCATCATCAGAGAGCAGACCCGTTACGGTACCGATGTGCTGAACAGCTCCTTTGAAGAGGATTCATGGAAAAAACTCCTTCGTGAATGGGGTTTTGCCGATGCCTCCGGCAATTTTGACAGTGACTGTGCCTATATCAGAAATGCGGGATTCAGATGCTTTGCCGGAAACGGCAGTCTCACGGAACTTGAGAAATACAACGTACCGGCGGTGATATCCCTGCTGGACGGTAAACTCAGACCATTTCATGCCGTGCTGCTGAAACTCAACGACAATTACGCCTCTCTGCTTATCAACAACCGCGAGTGGATAGTGAAAAGAGATTTCGTCAACGAGTCCATGGAAGGTGATTTCAGGCTGATATGGCCTCTTCCTGCCGGAGAGGAAACAGTCAGCCGTAAAAGCGGAAGTGAAGCGCAGATGAAGCTTTATGAAATGCTGAACCGTTATGAGGATACCGACACCTATGCCTTTAACGGATACGACAAAACCATGGCGAATCGAGTGAAGAAGGTACAGCAGTCTCTCGGAATCAAGGCTGACGGTTATGCCGGAATCGATACCCTGTGGGCTCTGCTTCCTTATACGGAAACCGACCATCCGCTATATGAGGAATATATTGCTTCTGCCGAATATGAGGCCAACATCAGATCCATGGTTGACAGCTACAACGGTGGTTCCGGACAGTCTGAAAACACTTCACCTGAAGTAACGGACACTGACGACGAGGATAAATTGTTTCATGATGCGGTGATGAGTGAACAGAGCGTCTCCGACGGCTCTTCGACCGTCAAAATTACGAAAGATCCCGGAGACAGGGAAAAAACAGATGCTTCCGATACCGGAGCGGAAGCCATAACCGTAGGTGATTTACTTGAAAGCGGGGCTGAACAGGAGGCAGAGAAATAAAGATGTCATTGTTTTTTGATGCTGATAAAATCATGGACAATCCTGAGATTGCCGCTGCCCATGCTTATGAAACGGCCAGAATCAGAAAGGGGCGTATCCTGTTTTACTCACTGCTGACGGCTGTCGGCATTGCCTCATTTACAGGTTATTATCTGTTTGAACAGAAAAGGATTGACGATGAGTTTGCGGTACGCAGGGAAGCTCTTTTAGGCAATCTTGAAAAAGAACTTGCCGGTATGCGTCATGATTTTACCCCTGACGACAGTTCAAATTATCCTTATGTTGAACCATCAAAACCTCATGAATTCACCGTTAAGCATCTTTCAGGCAAATCATCTCCGACAGAATATGTATTTTCACGTGATGAGCAGCAGACCTCAAGAGAACAGCGTGAAAGGAGTATTGAGAGCGATGCGGAAAAAATCAATGCGGCTCTGAGAGGAGAAAGCGGTCAGAACGGTACTTCCGCTGATGCAAAACGCAGAGTGGTCAAAAAGGATCTGAAGGCGGTTTTTGACGAGGCCGTCAACTCAACCAATACCGGAGATCTCAACTTCAGCATACCGGATACCTCCTCCTACAGTTCCGTAAATGATTCAGCCACCCGTGATGCCACGGATATCAGCATGCTGTCATCGAATCTGAGAAACGCCATTCCTCCGTTTGTCTATTCATCACATAACTATTCCACCGATGCATCAAAACGCAGTATCACCCTAAACGGCAGCGTTATTAAGGAAGGTGGAACCTACAAGAATCTTGAGATTCTTAAAATAGCCGAAAATCACGTGATTATGAGGGTGAACGGCAAGAGCTTTTCCATCAGGGCAATGGAAGATTACAGACAGTAATCTGACAGAAAATGCACCGGAAGGTGCATTTTCTATTTAATGGATTAACCGGAAGATGTTTGGATTTCATCTCCGGGTTAACTGCGAAACCTGTTAGTAATAATAGTCATCTTTACGACGGCGAGGTCTTGGGAGATAAACAAGAATAACACCTACGATGGCACCGATAAGAGCAATGAGTCCGCCCTGTTTCCACCATCTGAGCTGCATATCCTGATCCTTTGTTTCCAGTTTGGATGAAAGCTCTTCGTTTTCTTCGGCTGTTTCCTTCATCTTCACTTCCATTTCCTCGTGAACCTGCTTCAGCTCGGTATAGGCCTTTTTGAGTCTGGTGAGTTCTTCAGTGGCTTTCTTGAGTTCTCTCATTGATTCACTGTCAATGTTATCAAGCTTGTACTTTAAGCTGCTGTTTTCCTCTTCCAGCTTGGATACCTTGTAACGGTTGCTTTCCTCACGCTGAATTTCTCTCTTCGGAATCCATACAATGGTGTCTTTCGGAGTGCGTACTTCCACGTAATCATTCTTTTCTGAAAGAACTTCAACTCTTTCCCCGATTTTAATCTGACCGCTAAGCTTATACTGCTTGCCCGGACCTCGGGTTGCCCAGACACTGCTTTCGTCAGAAACATAAGCAACGTAAGAAACCTTGCGTGAAGGAGTCTTCTCAGCAGCAGCTTCAGGTGCCGCGGCAGGTTTGGCCTTTTCTTCATTACCTGATACCTGTGCTGATTCAGCCTGAGGAACTGATTCCCTGCGAACTTCAGGAGCTTCGGTCTTTACAGCTTTTACCGGAGCGGCGGTCTGCTTTTCAGCCTGTTTTACTTCCGGTTTTTCAATACGTTCCGCACTTACTTCGGTTAATTCAAGAGCAACTGCATTTGATACAACAGATAAAGACAACAGGGTGCTGCCGATAAATGCTTTAGTAAACTTACGCATGTTTTATCCTTGCTTATAGTCTTTTCATAAAAAATTAAAGTACCTGTTATTTTACCCTAAATGTGAAAAAAATCTACACATGGTGTATTTATCACCGGGGAGACGTGTTTTTAAAATACCGGTAAATCCTGAAAAAACTGCTGTGTTTTCATTGTTCTGAGGAACATAAAGAAATCCCGCGGGTCACTTCAACCTGCGGGATTTCTGCCTTCTATTCTGATTACGTCCTCAATCAGCCTGCATAAAACAGAATCAGCTTGAAGATATAGTAGAAGAGTATGGAGAAAAACGCTCCGGCAGGAAGGGTAACCACCCAGGAAACTATGATGTTACGTACGATGGTCAGGTTGATGGCGGCTATACCTCGGGCGAGACCAACCCCCATGATGGCTCCAACGAGAGTCTGAGTGGTGGAAATAGGCAGACCGGTTCCTGAAGCGATAACCACGGTGCTTGCAGTGGCAAGCTGTGCGGCAAAGCCGCGGCTCGGGGTCAGGGCCGTAATGCCGGAACCGACGGTGCTCATAACCTTGTAACCGAAGGTACCGAGACCGACAACCATGCCGACGGCACCTAAAGGAAGTATCCACCATGGCATTTCCGCACTGGCGGACATGTCTCCGTTGTTGGTAAGAATGGTGGCAACGGATGCCAGAGGTCCGATGGCATTGGCCACGTCATTTGAACCGTGTGCAAAGGCCATTGCGCATGCTGTCATCAGCATGAGAATTGAAAACACCTTTTCCACATTGGCGTAATGCTCTTTGACATCCAGGGTCTTATCAAACTTCTTGTATCTGAGAATGACGGCTGATATCACCGCACTTACAAGAGCGATGATGAGACCGAAGCCCCAGCTTTCTTCGGTGGTCAGATTGAGATTTACGTGTTTTAAGCCTTTCTCAATGGTAACCACACTGATAAGAAGAATGGTGAGAAACACGTAATACGGAGCAAAGCGCTTGGCATGCTTTAAAGGATGATAGCGCCAGAAAATGAATCTCTGAATGTGCAGGAACAGAACGAAGGCCAGAATACCGGCTATGACCGGAGTGATAATCCAGGAACCCACAATGCCGGTGAACATGTCCCAGTGAATTGCAGAAAGTCCTGAGCTTACTATGCCGAAACCGACAATGGCTCCGATGATTGAGTGTGTTGTTGATACCGGCCAGCTGAAGTAGGAAGCCAGAACAAGCCAGATGCCTGCTGCCAGCATGGAGCTTACCATCCCCAGAATCATATCCACTGCCGCTATATTCGCAGAGCTGTCTATAACCCTGTCCTTTATGGTTGATACAACCTCTCCGCCTGCAAAGTATGAACCGAGAAATTCAAAAATAATCGCTATGATGATAGCGTTTCTTACGGTAAGTGTTTTGGTACCTACGGACGTTCCCATCGCATTGGAAACGTCATTAGCCCCGATACCCCAGGCCATTAAGAATGCCACAGCTCCCGCAAAGAAAATGATAACGGAGCTGTGTGCCAGAAGAAAATCCATCATGTATCCTTATGATTTGGTGATCATCAGTTCGAGTCTGGAGCCCACTCTTAAAGCCTGATCGGCAAGGTCCCCGATTTTTTCAAGAATCTTGTAGATAAACATGGCATCGATAGGATTCAGATCCTTTTCCCTGATAAATACCTGTCTTCTGAGGTTAATCTGCATGTGATCGGTGTCGTCCTCGATAAGGTCTATTTCCTTAACCATGCTCTGAACAAGTGAAAGCTCTTTGCCTCTGAAGCCGCTTTCAAGCAGATCTTCAAGTTCATTGATAACTTTTTTTGTGAGCTCCACAGCTTCGATGCTGCGGTTCAGATAAGTGAGGAAGTCTTTCTTGATGTCTGCAGGGATGGTGAGCTGTCTTCCCAGCATAAGACCGGAGATGTCTCGGGCAATATTGGCGATTTTATCTTCCTGAGTTACCAGTTCGAGCAGATAGGTTCTGTCCACAGGCATGAAAAGTGAATTTGGAAGATTGATGCGAATGTCCTTTTTGATTACATCTGCTGCTCTTTCGAACTGACAGATCATCCGCTGCTCACTGGAAGCCTTGTCCCAGTCATCATTGAAAACACCATCGAAAAAAGGAGGAAGGTGGGAACAGCATTCATAGATGTTGTTGATGTGTTCGTAAAGAGGTTTAAGAGGAGATTTAGCAAAAAGATTCAGAAAATTTACTTGCATAAAGATTACTCTTAATTTAATTGAAATGTGATACATATTTTACTTTGAAGAGCCTAAATAATCAATAAATCATTTATTACCATCCTGTACGTCCGGCGTGACGGGAAGAAGAGAAAAACTTAAAAAATCATCCTGGGGCTTAAGGATGTCAGGTATTCATACGTGGTGGAAAACGGGAGTTTTTTCAGGAATGTTCCCGGATTTTGTGATGTGATTTCGTAAAGGAAAAAGCCCAACTGTGCTAAAATCTTTAGCTTATTGAGGAGCCGGGACAACGGCTTGATTATACGTAAAGGTCTGTTCATCTCAGGTTCATACAGATTGACACATAAGAGGAAGACGGTTTTGAGTAATGAAATTGAAATAAAGCTTATGGTTCAGCCGTATATGGCAGCGGACGGTAACGGTCCGAAGGAAAAAATTCAGACTCCGTATGCTGAAAGCGGCGTGGACGGTCAGTCATTTATTGCGGGTATGAACAGACTTCTGAATGATTCCGAAGCTACGGTTATAAGCTCCTGCGATCTCGATCTGGAAAACAGTTACTATGACACTGCGGATCTGGCCCTATACAAAGTGGGAATAGCACTCAGAGTCCGTAAAACCGGCAGTGACATCGAGGCAACGATCAAAACCCGCCGCATGAGTCAGGGCGGCATTCACGTTCATCCCGAGTATAACATTCCTCTTGTTGAAAAACCGGAGGTTCCCGACCTGAAAATTTTCCCGGAACATATTTTTACCGGGCTCGACGTCGAAGCACTGCAGAAGGCTGTTTTTGAAAACATGGCTCAGAACTGCAGACGTCATATATGGCTTGTTTCATACAGGAGAACGGAGATAGAGATAAGCTACGACCGGGTCAGCTATAAAACCGCTGACGAAGGACGTGTGTCGGGACAGGAAGTCGAGCTCGAACTGAAAAAGGGCAGTGCACGCGCATTAAGGGAATTTGCCGAGGGTCTTATTGAATCCGTTTACGGAGCCGGACTGGCGGTTTTCAGACCAGAAAGCCTCAGCAAGATGCACAGGGCCGCCATCTATGCCGGAATCTCCCGTCTGGATCCGCCTGCCGTGGATGACACCGGTATTTCCGGGGGAGCCGGTCACTCATCTTCAGAACAGACTGAAAAGAACCTGGCAGGGCTTATGAGTGTCCTGAGCCGTTCGGCAAGCATTCTCTATCTCGGAGATGCCGGAAGAACATCTGAATGCGCTGAAAAGACCATGGGGATAATTATGCTTGCCTTAAGAAAAGTCATCGACACCGGCAATGACGCGGATTTCGTTTATTCCGGCAGGTACGCACCGATGCAGTCGCTTCTTGCCGGATTCATAAGGCATAATCCGGAACTTGATGTCTGTGAGCCGTCGAATGAAAGCTCCGAAAGAATCTTTGTAAAGAGAGCATGGGCTCTCGACAGACTTCTTACCGGCGCGGATTTCATCAGAGTGCTGCTTGAAATCAATTTTGCGGGGCTTGAGGAGGAGTCAGTATGAAATACAGTGAAATGATGAAAAAAGAGGCTGACAGATATTTTTCGGTGCTCAGGGAAAAAGCTTCCGATGAACAGTTTGCCAGAATCGAGACCATAAAGGATGAACTGTATCAGACCTTCTGTCTGAGTGATTTTGCCGGACGTTTCTTTTCACAGAGACCTGATGTTCTGTGCAGACTTATAGATTCAGGTGAATTCGGCATGAACGACAGGGTTGAGCGTTACGGTCAGGAGCTGGATGAAATGCTGTCATCCGTCTATGATGACAATACCCTGAAAAAGAAGCTGCGTCTCTTCAGAAATGAAAAGCTGGCGGTAATCGCCCACAGACAGCTGAATCATCTTTCCGATCTTCAGGAGGAGTTCAGGCACCTTAGTGAACTGGCCGAAAAGATAATCGTAAAAACTCTGGACTACCTTTATAAAAGATGCTGTCAGGCTTTCGGCACTCCGTATTCAGCAGACGGTGAACAGCAGAAAATGCTGGTTATCGGCATGGGAAAGCTTGGCGGACGTGAGCTTAATTTCTCCTCAGACATTGATCTTATTTTCTGCTATCCGCATCGCGGAGAGACTCAGGGGGCAAGACGATCTCTGGACAATCAGGTGTTTTTCACCAGACTCGGTCAGCAGCTCATTCAGATACTGGATCAGCAGACTGCAGACGGCATCGTCTACAGAGTGGACATGCGTCTGCGTCCGTTCGGTGACAGCGGTCCTCTCGTAAGCTCTTTTGCCGCACTGGAGGATTACTATCTCAAACACGGCAGATCATGGGAACGCTATGCCATGGTCAAGGGACGTGTTCTCGGAGAGAAAACTCCTGAATCCGTTGAACTTGACAATATGCTCAGACCTTTTGTCTACAGAAGGTATCTTGATTTCGGAGCCATTGAGTCCCTGCGCAAGATGAAGGCCATGATTGAAGCCGAAGTCCGCCGTCGCCAGCTGAGAGACAATTTCAAGCTCGGTGCCGGAGGTATCAGGGAAATAGAATTCATTGCTCAGGTTTTTCAGCTTATGAGAGGCGGCCGCATGGTTTCCCTTCAGGAACGAAATCTTATGCGCGTGCTGGAAAATCTCAAGCATAACAGCTGTATCACGGAAGACGTATACAACTGTCTGATGCCGTGTTACGTGTTTCTGCGTCAGACTGAAAACGTGCTGCAGGAAATCAATGATGAACAGACTCAGACTCTTCCTTCGGGCGAACTTAATCAGGAGCGTCTGGCAGCGGCCATGGGGTTTGAAAACTTCGCGGCCTTCTGCGAACACATTGACGGAATCATGTCCACGGTTCATGAAGAGTTCGCTCTGCTTATCAGTGATCCTGAATCAGAAACGGTGGAAGAGGATCCGGTATTTTCTGATCTGTGGCTGCTTAATCTGAATCGTGACGAAATCAGAGAAATCGTCATGAATCAGTTCAAGGATCTCAGTCAGCCTGATCTGCTGGCCGACGAGATAAAGCTTTTTAAGGATGAATGCTCCAGCAAGCCGATGGGGCCGAAGGGCAGAGCGATTCTGAACAGACTGGTGCCTTATCTTTTCAACAGCTTTGCCAATATGAAGCACGGAGCGGCAACCACATTCAAGCGTGTGTCAAAGCTGATTCTGACCATCAGTCTGCGTACCACGTATCTGCAGCTCCTTCAGGAAAATCCTCAGGCCTGCGATCAGCTGCTGAAGCTGTGCTCCGGCAGTGAACTGATTACCGCACAGCTTACCGAACATCCGGTGCTTCTTGATGAACTGCTGATGCCTAACAGCCTGTACAAGCCGACCAGCCCTGATGATTATTCACATGACCTGCACGAATTTCTGATGCGCGTGGAAAGTTCTGATCTTGAACATCAGATGGAGAGTCTCAGACAGTTTAAGCAGATTCAGCTGCTGCGTATCTGTGCGGCGGATCTTGTCGGTGCGCTGCCGCTTATGAAGGTGAGTGATTATCTTACTTATCTTGCTCAGGCCATTCTGAACGAGGTGGTTAATCTTACCTGGAATCAGCTGGTGGCAAAATACGGTCTTCCTTATAATGCCCATAAGCACGGAGACAAGGGGATCTGTGTGGTTGCCTACGGCAAGATGGGGGGCATAGAGCTGAGCTACGGTTCGGATCTTGATCTGGTATTCCTGTGCGACAGTGATCTGGAAAAGGAAACCGATCATCCGGAACATCCTATCTCAGACCGTATGTTTTACGGTCGTTTTGCCCAGCGTCTCATGCATCTGTTCAGCACCAGACTTTCATCGGGAGTGCTGTATGAGGTTGATGCCAGACTGAGACCGGAAGGAGAGGCAGGACCGCTTATTTGCTCCATTTCCGGTTATGAGTCCTATCTTAACAACAAGGCTTGGACCTGGGAGCTGCAGGCGCTGGTCAGAGCCAGAGCGGTACTCGGACCGGACAGACTTGTGAAAAAGTTCAATGACATTCGTAACAGTGTTTTACGCAAGCCTCGTGATGTGGAAAAGCTTCGAGAGGAAGTAGTCAGCATGCGCTGCAAGATGAGAGCCAGTCTGATCAGGGGACCTAAGGAAGCCTTCGATACCAAGCAGGGCGAGGGCGGAATGACTGATATCGAGTTTATGGCGCAGTATCTGACTCTTGCCAATGCTCCGACTAATCCGGATCTGGTTCTGTGGTCTGACAATGTCCGTATTTTTGAGGAATGCGCCAGACTGGGATTTATAACTGAAGACGAGGCTAAATGTCTTATCAATGCCTACCTGGACATCAGAGCCATGTATCATCATCATTCACTTCTGGGAATCAGCAGAGTGTATGACGGACACAAGCTTGACGAGCAGCGTGAAGGCGTGAAGAGACTATGGCGTAAGATTATGCTTAAGGAAGAAGTCTGAAACTCCGGACTGTATAACCTTTAAAACTGTGTGTTTAAACGGCTGGCTTCCGTAAGGAAACCGGCCGTTTATTCTGTTCGGCATGTTTTAGGAATTTGAACCGTCTAAAGTTTTATTTTCTGAACAAAGCTTTTTACAGCCTGGGATACGGCGTTTTCATCGGCATTCCCGAAAT
This sequence comes from Ruminobacter amylophilus, assembly GCF_900115655.1. Lineage (GTDB taxonomy): Bacteria > Pseudomonadota > Gammaproteobacteria > Enterobacterales > Succinivibrionaceae > Ruminobacter > Ruminobacter amylophilus. The sequence goes on from NZ_FOXF01000012.1 coordinate 20,236, forward strand.
GTCCGGTATCAAGGATGACGTTAACGGCTCCAGGTGCCCTGGCGTACCAGCGGCTGTAATTTACCATGTTGCTGCTGTAGAAGGTGAGTTCCGGAATGTCAAAGCATGCCGCGGCATGTGCACTTCCGGTGTCAACTCCTATCATTGCGTCACATGAGGCCATGGCGATAATGATTTCCGATGCGGAAGAAAGAACTCCGGTGGTGGAAACACGACTGTTCCCGGCAAAGATGTTTCCAATGATTTTTTCTCCGTATTCCCTGTCACCGGGACCTGTCCAGAGAACAATATGGGCTGAGGTCAGCTTCAGCAGCATGTCTATTATTTCAGTAATGATTCTTTCGCTGAATCTTCTTGATGAGGAGGCTCCGAAAGGATTGAAGATTACAGTCTTTTCTTCAGTAACGTCATTTATTTTATCCGGGGCGGCCGGAGATTTCAGAAACGCGTACTTTTCTCCCCGTCCAGGAATCCTGTCGGCAAAAAGTCGGCAGTAGCCGCGATTGATAAGCTCCGGTGAAATGCCGCCGTTTTCCAGAATTTTAAACAGCAGATCGGTCATGTGGAGACAGTCTGAGTATTTTTCATCTGAATTTCCGGAATCGTCGATACAGGCGGTGTACTGATGTATTTTCAGATTGTCACACTTAAGCGATCTGTCGAGCGTTGCCACCCATTTCGGATGCATGCGGCTGATGAGTCGTAAGTGCCGTCCCTTAAGAGTATCAAAAAGATGAATGTACAGATCCGTTCCCTTAAGCCTGTCTGCAAAGGCATCGGTTTCATTGTTTTTCGGCTTTTTGGGAAACAGAATAACCTCATCAATGAAATCTGCAGACTGATAGATTTCAGCGGTACTCTTATTGGAAAGAATGATGATTCGGCAGTCCGGGGCAAATCTTTTGAGTTCCCTGATGAAGGGCATGAAACAGATTGCGTCGCCGAGTTTTCCGTCGGCTCTGTGGATGACGGCCTGTTTAAGCTCCTTTATGTTCAGCTTCTCTTCTGATGTCTCAAAGTCATATCTCAAGCGGCTGATAAGGTGTCTTAAAGAATCTTTGGAGTGTATGAGTGCTTTTTTTAGATTATGAAAAGACATGTCTTATTGATTCCTTTTATCTGTGGCCGGTCGATATCGGCTGACTCTATGTCTGATTGAATCCCGACACGGAAAAATGAAAATATTTTTCCGGTGCCGGTGCTTAAACTGCAGATAAAACTACAGGTTATGGTATCTGTCGGAACCGTCGGGAGTGGTTTTGAAACGACGGTGCAGCCACATATACTGAGGCAGAGCCTCCATAATCATGCTCTCAACCGCGTGATTGCAGGTGGTGGCATCCTGATAGTCATCACCCGTAGGAAAATCACGGATGATGTCCTTTACCACAAGTCTGTAACCTTTAAACTTTGGAAGTCTGATACTGTAGGAAGGCTGTACCACGGTATTTCTGATTTTGGCAAATCCGGCCGTACCGGTAACTGTTGCCGCATCCTTTACCGCAAAGAACGGAGCAAAGACGTGAGGAAGTCTTTTACCGTAATCCTGATCGGGAGCGTACCATATAGGAAGTCCTTTCATGAGAGCCTTCACTATAGGTCTCGGTTCCTTGCGATCCACAAGATACAGATTTGATCTGGTGCGCCCCTTTACCTGCATGTATTCGATAACAGGATTGTCATTGGGACGGTATACTCCGACACCTTTCTTGATGTTGGTTCCGTAGATTCTGGCCATAAGCTCAAGAGTCACGAAATGACAGGTGAGTACCACGATTCCCTTTCCTGATTCGGCAAGCTCCCTGGCTTTTCTGAGTTCTTCCGGATCTATGTGCACCAGTCTTTTAAGACGCCATTCAGGCCAGTACCATGCCATGCCGGTTTCAAAAATGCCCATGCCGCAGTTGGCAAAGTGTTCTTTGGTCAGACGGTGTATTTCCTCGTCGGGCATGTCGGGAAAAGCCAGTTTGAAATTCTGTTCGCTTATGTGCCTGCGTCTCGGCAGAATGGCCATGGCAATGTATCCTAAAAGTCTTCCAATGGTCATGAAAACCGGATACGGCAACAGAATGATAAGTCTCAATATCCATGAAGCAAACCACTGAGGCCAGTAGCGCGGGTGCATCATGGCCAGAGTTATTCTGGGGTTGCTCTGGGCTTTGGAATGATATACATCCTTTGATCTTTCAACTGTTGACTTGTGAGAGTCTTTCTGGTTGTCTGTCATTTTTCCTGATTAACCTTCATGATAATGTCTGTGTAGAGAGCGGCATGCTTCCGGGCATATAATTCCGGAGCGTATTTACTGATGATTTCGTCGGCATTCTTTTTCATACGGTTTTTTAAATCGTCATCCTTTACCAGTTCCGTAATTTTCTGATAAAGATCCTCGCTGTTGCCGTTTTCAAAAAGCAGACCGTTCTGTTCATGCATGATGACTTCAGTTATGCCGTCAGTTGCTGAGGCTACAACCGGAACGTGATTATACATTACGTCCAGCAGAATGGATCCTAGTCCTTCGTTTCTTGACGGAAAAACGAAATAATCCATGGCATTTATGTAATCTGCCACGTTGTTTTTGAAGCCCAGCCATTTTACCTGAGGAAGATCCTTTGTCAGTTCCTTCAGTTCTGTTTCGTCACGTCCGCTTCCCAGAAATATAAATACTGCATTCGGAAGATCTTTTACAAGTTTTCTGATGGCTTCAATAAAAACCTTCTGTCCCTTATGCCTGTCCACATAAGCTCCTATGTGACCGAAAACAGGCCCTTGCCCAAGATTTTTTCTGATTCTGTCAGTTTCCTCCTGATTGCCCCGGTCGGGTGTGAACGCATCATGGATAACCGTCAGTTTACCACTTAAATTAAGGTCGCTGCCAAAGCTTTTTATTACACTGGAACGTATGGCGTTGGATACGGAGGATATGAAAGACGCATGATCATATCCGTATCTGTTGAAGGTACTGTTTTTTATCAGCTGAGGAACACGTCTGGTGATAATGTACGGAGTTTTGTACAGGGCGTGGTGTATTGCAGCAAAATGAACGGCTTTGGCTTCATGGGCATGGATTATTTCAGCTCTTGTATTGAGAACTACGTGTCCGAACAGTTCATTCCGTACCTGGATAACCGTCAGATTGGGAATATCCTTCACGTATTCCGGCAGTTCGCCGTTTTTCCGACAGACCAGAAACTGTGTTAATTCCGGATATTCCTTCTGCAGTGTCCGGATAAGAATAACAGTCTGCCGTTCTCCTCCACGGAACCCTGCTGCCAGGTTAACATGGCAGATTGATTTGAATTCTGGTTTGGTCTGTATGTTGTTGGTATTGCTGTTAAAGTTTGTCATCATTTTTATCCGCCGTGGCATAAGGGGATTTTTTGTTTGAATTTGTGTCATGACATGACGTGCTGAGTCATGTCTTTCTGTCAGTTAGACTTATTTTTTTCTGCTGTGTTCCAGAGCAATCTGGTACAGACACAGATATTTATTGAAAGTGTAGCTGCTGGCACAGGCTGAAATTAAAAAACCCATTCTGCCGTCAAGGAATCCCAGCTGCAGAAAATACATTCTGAAAAAAGCAAACGCGGCTTTGACGAAAGGTGTGATAAAACAGCATCCCTTATGTTTTTTCTGGTATCTGTTTTTAGCCCATTCATCCGCATATTTTGTCTGCTTGAAAAGCAGGTTCTGATAGGTGGCATAAGTGTAGTGAATCATGCTGTTTTTGGAATTCACCGTTACGGCATCGGAAGGAAGATCCAGCTTTTCGTGAACCAGACTGTCATTGTATTTTGTATAGGTACGGTAATGAACGCGGTACACACGATCCGGGAAATAACCGCAGTGATGAATTCTTACGCCGAACACGTGATTTGCTCTGGAAATATTAAGTACTTCGTTCTGTCTGGCTTTTTTAATGAATTCCCTGATTTCATGACGAAGTTCGTCCGTAAGACGTTCATCGGCATCAAGCCACAGACACCAGTCACAGGTGGCGTAGTTCTGCAGTTTCTGTCTCTGTTTGCCGTAGCCTTCCCATTCAGGGTGATGTACCACTCTTGCCCCGAGACCTTCCGCAATTTTTACGGTGTCATCGGTACTGCCTCCGTCCAGTACGATGATTTCGTCAGCGATGTCCTGCATTGATTTGATGCATTCGGCAATGTTCGCACTTTCGTTTCTGGCGATTACAAGAGCTGATAATGATGCCATATAGTCCTTCTTAATTAATTGATGATTGGGTATGCGGACGGAATCCGTAACCGAGCCTTTCGGTGCTTTTTCAGACACCGTGTGTATTAATGATCGTATTCAGTTAAGTTTCCGTGCATCAGCATAAATACCGTGTCGGAAAGGTCAGCCGTATCCGACAATTGATTCATTATATCAATTTAACGGAATTTGCGTACTGCTCTGTTAGCTGATTTTCTTAAGCAGGTCGGAAGAATTTGTTTCATGAGGTCGGAATACCGTTACGTGGAATACTGTTTCGATTACTTCTGCGACATGTTCAGCGCATGGACATGAACTGCTGATTTTGGGAAAATGCTCAGTAGCTGTTTCATGCAGAGGAGAATGTTATGGATATTATCAGTGTAAACAATGTCGGTTATGAAATCGTCAGACTGCTTGGAAAGGGAAAAGGCGGTTATTCTTATCTGGCCATAAAGGACGGCAAGGAGTATGTTCTCAAGCAGATCCATCATGAACCGTGTTCATATTATCAGTTTGGGGACAAAATCCAGTCCGAAATCAATGATTACAAAAGACTTTCTGATATCGGTATCCGAATTCCGAAGATGATTGACGTTGATGTGAAAAACGAAAGGATTCTCAAGGAATATATAGATGGTGATACCATCTATGATCTCGTATGCCGGGATATGATGACAGAAGATTACATCAGTCAGGTAAGAGAAATGTGCAGCCTTCTGTATCCTGCCAACACCAATATCGATTACTTTCCTACAAATTTCGTTGTGTGTAACGGCCAGATCTATTACATCGATTTTGAATGCAACAATTACATGGATGAATGGAATTTTGAAAACTGGGGAATCAAATACTGGTCAAAAACCCCGGAATTCATGCAGTACTGGAATGATCACAGACAGTAATTTTCTTTCCGTAGGACTGTTTTAGGTAAACTGGTTTACTGCAGTATCCTTCCGTAGGTTGTTAAGTATTTACGGGAGGATTTTTGTCTGCAGTCTTCAGGTTTTGTGTTTATGTCAAAATAGACATTAATCGGTTAAATAACTATTTTGTCCCGTGTGGTATACTGTTAGTGGAAAATGTGTTTTAAACTGACGGACAGCGGATGATTCTCTCCCGTTTGCCCTGTCGAAGGAATGACGTTATGGCTGGCGCAAAAGATCAACTTATAGACCAAATATTTGAAATGGTGTCCGATACCCTGAGCGGAAAGAAAATAGATCAGGATAAGCTTCATGCGATTACCGCGGAAATAGAAAGTGCCACCGGCTCAAAGATCAATTCCTATGAAGACATTCAGAAGATGTATGCCGATAATGCCATGAAGGAACTCAAGGAGCTTCAGGACAGGGAACGTAAAAACCGTATTGATTATCTGACCAAAAACTGTGAAATCAGCTCTACCTGGGAATTTGAAAACATGGATTTGACTTTCAGTCCCGAGTACAGATCCAACGTCGAGTACTGCAAGAGATGGTGTGATACCTTTGAAATCCAGGAAAAAGGATTCAAGGATCAGAACAGCGGAGTTGTATATACCGGAGGTTCACTTGTCTGGATTTACGGAGATTACGGTGTGGGCAAGTCAATGCTTGCCGGCAGTATTGCCCACAGAATCATGCGAACCTACCTGATTGATTTCATGTTCATGCAGTGGGATACCATAAACAATAAACTGCAGCTTCTGAGCGGGTTTGATTCCAACAGGGAATACAGTGAATTCTGTCAGCAGCTTCAGACCAACAGACTTCTGATCATTGATGAAGTGGCCGTGGCTGAAAGAAAACTTACGGAAACACAGGGAATAAGACTGGGTGAACTTCTCAGATGGAGAAAAAACAACAAGCTCAATACCATTATGATTTCCAATGCTTCTCCTGAGAAGCTGTATGATCTTGTCGGTAAATTCTGCTATGAGTCAATCAAGAACTACTCCCCTGTAATCCCCCTTAAAATGGTCGGGCCGAACAGACGTTCATCCAATATCAACGGGTTCAATGATGCTACCAAAAGCTTTACCTTTATTCCTAAGGGCAGAAAGTAAAACGCGGGCGTAAGCCGAAAAACTCTTCATGACATACGGACAACCGGGAATAATTTAAGGATTTTCAGATGGCGAAAAAAGCAAAAGGAGAAAGAACGGTACTGGCATTTGATTTTGGTACGATAAGTATCGGCGTGGCCGTAGGAACCGAACTGACCGGAACCGCCAGCATGCTGCCGGCACTGAAGGCGGTTGACGGAATTCCTAATGCCGAAGAACTTGATCGTCTTTTTGCCGAGTGGAAACCTGATATAATTGTAGTAGGGCTCCCTCTTAACATGGACGGAACCTATCAGGATGTGACATACAAAGCCAAGAAATTCGGTAACAGAACAGCCGCCAGATACAATCTTCAGGTTGTTTTCAAGGACGAACGTCTTTCTACCAAAACAGCGAGGGAACACATATTCGGTCAGCATGGATACCGAGGCCTGTCCAAGGGAAAAGTTGATTCAATGTCAGCCGTGGTGATCCTCGAAGGTTATTTTGAAGAATGTTTTTCTTAGAATTCCTGTCAAAAATGAAAGTCTGTTTCATAAACGGTGAAATTTTAACCAATAATAAAAATAAACATTAATATTTTGAATGTTTGTTTTTACTGAACGCTGCTTTTTGGTGTAAAAGCCCTAGGTATATAGGTTAAAACTGTAATCGCGATCAAAGAATTATACAGTTTATAACGAAATGTCGATTTATACAATTTGTGACGGCTGTAGACATTTTAAATACTGCTTTTAGCGTATTTGACTGAAAAGTGTGAAAAGGTTTTCATATCCATAACAACATAATTGCTAAAAAAGTTTCTCTGGGGCATTATATCCTTAAATCTAATCCGGAACATAAAGGAGTTCTATTATGAGTAATATTCCTAGTGAAGTAGTAACCGCTGATATGAATTCAGTTGAGTCTGTTGATAGTAACGCTCCGGCATCCAAGGGTAAGGCAGGCAAGGAAAAGAAGAGCCGCTGGCGTGACATTGAACGTATCACCCGTAAGTTAAGACTTCTTCGTGATTTAAGAGAAATCAACCCTGAATTCGATCCTTACTCATCTGATGAATTCATGCAGTTCTAGAACACCTGTTTCGGAACTTTTTCCTGAATTATTGGATTTTAATAATACCTGATGCCCCGGATTTTTTTTCGGGGCTTTTTTTTGTTCCGGACGGGATGTTGTCGAAAACAGAATTTCATGAACTAAATTGAGGTATCACAGGTCAAAATACACATGGATTTGCCGGCAGCGGTCTGAACTGATGAAACACGGTGGATGAGCTCAGGAACACTGTGTGTCTGTCAGAACAGAAACGGTTAAACTTTAGTAACGCAAACAAATATTTAACAGATTTGCTGTTTTTGTACAATAAATATGTTGCAACCGCTACTTTTCTTGTTTACTCTGTATTTAAACCGCTGTTATCCGCATCCGTGACAAAGCGGTTATACAAATAATAATTAATGCTCCCTTGATAAGGTAGCCCGGGGAACTGATAAATAAATATGCTGGACAATAAGAACTTATATAACAGGAAAACGTCGTCAATATTGAAACGGACTTTTAGTAACGTTGCTTCATATCTGAAGCCGTACGGGCATCTTGCGGTATATGCTGTTTCTCTCCTTGCTTTTTATGCTTTTATAAGAATTCTCGGTGTGGCTGTTTATCATGATGTCATAGACATGGCTGAGGTTCCAAGACTGTTTTTCAACGGGATGCGTGTCGATATATCAGGGCTCGGGTATATTCTGGCTCTGCCTGTTCTTCTTGCTTTCATTCGCTGTGTTTCTCCCAAATCAGTCGGTATTCCTGTTCTCATTGCGGAAAGGCTTTATCTTCTTCTGCTTGGGATACTGGTGATTTTTATGGAACTCTGTACTCTTCCTTTTATGGAAGAGTATGCTTGCAGACCGAACCGGATTTTTCTGGAATATCTTCTGTATCCTTCGGAAGTTACCGGTCTTCTGCTGAAGGGGCATTTGGCAGCTGTCGTTGTCGTGAATCTGCTGATGATATTCGTGTTCATCTTTCTGCTGCGCTGTCTTAAAAAGATTGAATATGTAAAAGTTCCCGTAAAATCCACAGTGTTTGCGGTATTTATTCTTGTCGGCGGTCTTACCTTTGTCGCAGCACGTTCATCATTTGATCACAGACCGTTCAACCTTGCCAAGGCAAGTTTTTCCACAAATCAGATTGTAAACGCTCTGGTTGCCAATTCAGGTTATTCTCTGGCTTCGTCCGTAAAATCCATGCTTGCAGAGAAATCTGTTTCCTACAAAATGCTTCAGGAAGATGAAATCATCAGCATTATCAGAGATGATACCGGTTTTGATTACTCTGTAGCCACTGATAAACAGCCGACGCTTAACAGCCTTGTCGCTTCAGAGAAAGGGGCAAGAAAGAATATTGTCATTATTCTTGAGGAAAGTCTCGGGGCTGAGTATGTAGGTTATCTCAACGGAAGTAATCTGACTCCGAATCTTGATAAGATTTACAGTGAGGGCTGGGGATTTATCAATATGTATTCAACCGGAACCCGTTCTGTTCGAGGAATTGAAGCAGTTACCGCAGGGTTTACTCCGACAGTGAATACTTCAACCGTAAAAAGAGAAAAGGCTCAGAAAAATTTCTTCAACGTGGCTTCGGTTCTGAAGAAAAACGGTTATCACAGTTCTTTTATCTACGGTGGAGAATCTCATTTTGATAATATGCGAGCATTCTTCCTTGGAAATGATTACACTCAGGTGATAGATCTTAATGATTTTTCCAATCCGATGTATGTAGGCTCCTGGGGAGCTTCTGACGAAGATCTGTTTAATAAGGCTCTTGAGCACTTTGATGAAATGAACAGTAAGGGACAGCCGTTTTATTCTCTGGTGTTTACTTCCTCCAATCACGACCCTTTTGACATCGTTGAATCATTTGCAGGAAAAGTGAGAAACAGAGAAACGGCAGTGAGATATGCGGATTATGCTCTCGGAAAGTTTTACGAGGAAGTGAAGAGCCGTCCTTATTTTAAGGATACCGTTTTTCTTGTTATTGCGGATCATGATTCAAGAGCATGGGGGAATGAGCTTATTCCAGTGAAGCATTTCCATATTCCGGCAGTGTTTTTCGGCGGTGGAATAGAACATAAGAGCGAGTTTCATGTGGTAAGTCAGATTGATGTGCCGAAGACTCTCCTTTCTCTTGCGGGAATTTCAGCTACAGTGCCTACCGTCGGTTATGATCTGACAAATCTTCCATCTGGTTTCGACGGAAGGGCGATTTTACAGTTCTATAATAATTTTGCTTATTTAAAGGATGACGGAACGCTGGTTATGGTCCTGCCTGATGAGAAGGTTTCTTTCTGCAAATATGATTTTGAAAATCGCAGTGTTTCCGACGGTATGGTAAATGAAAAACTTGAAAAGACGGCACTTGCCTATGCACTTCTCGGGGAAATTGCATACAGGAGGGGGTTTTTTCTAATGAAGTAAAGACAGAATAACAAAAAACTGAGTTTTCGGGGATTGAAGGCAGACAGGTTCCGCTTTCAATCCCCGAATTGTTTTATATGTGATGAGGATATAATTGAAAAGTTTATTCTCAAATAGAGTACAATCGTAAAACAGTGATTAAAACAACCAATAAACTGAATAAGACACTGTTTAAAAGTGCATGCAGACATTCACTGCAACGGCTGGTGATTTTTAATGCGAAGTGGCGGATACTCCCGTTATCAGCATTTTAACGGTTCACGACTTTAACTTACAGGTTTGCAAATATGGATAAATATCAACAGGTATCTGAAAAACTTAGAGAGATCAGACTTGAACTCGAAAAACTCGGATTATGGGATGTGGAAAGACCGGAAGATGAGGCTTTTACCACGGATATTCCTTTTAATATGAATACCATGGAATTTCATGAATGGCTCAGGTTTGTTCTTGTGGAAACTTTTGATGCGGTTATAGAAAACAGAGCGCCTTTGCCGGAGAATGTGAAAATTTTTCCGTATGCCACTGAAGTCTACAGAAATAAAATAACCGAATATCGTGAATTGCTGCAGGCAATTTACAATTTTGACAAGGTTTTTGAATCTTGATAATGCACCATAAGTCACAAAACCGAATATTTATTGGAACTTTTTTAATAGTTATTTTTGTGTAAAAAATGATAAATAAACATTTATAGATATATGTATAAAATTCTGTAAAATTTTGTTTTTTAAACCAAAAACAGAATTTTGTACTGAATAAATATCAGATAACAGAAGTTTATTATGTATGAGAGTTTTTTAAAAAGTTCAATGAGTTAATAAGAAATTAATGTTTTGTGATCTAAATCAGTTTTATTTTGTCTTTTTGAAAAGTATAATGTATCCAATCAACTTACGGGTTAGGTGGTTTAGCCGTATGTGAGTTGAAGAATTAAGTTTAATAATGTTAAGAAGGATTTATTATGAAGATTAATTGGCTTCCTTTAGCAGCTGCAGTTGCTTTTGCTGCTGGTTCAGTATCTGCTTCAGCTGTTGATTTTAACGGTTACTTCCGCGCTGGTGCTCAGGTTAACGCAGACCGCGGTGAAGTTTACTGCTTAGGTACTGGTGCTGACGGTCACAAGGTTGGTCGTTTAGGTGATGAATGCGATACCTACGGTGAAATTGCTCTTGGCCAGAACGTATATGACAAGGCTGGTAGCAAGTTCTCAATTCACACCTTATTAGCTTACGGTACCACTGAAGGTAACAGAGACCTCCAGGGTAACTCTTGGCAGGGTGTTGGCGGTGACGGTCCATGGGGTGGTCAGCGTATTTCATTCCGTGAAGTATATGCTAAGTACGATACCGATGGCGGTTACTCAATTTGGTCTGGTAAGAGATTCTACAGACGTAAAGATATCCATATCATGGACTTCTACTATTTGAACAACTCTGGTTACGGTGCTGGTATCGAAGGTATCAATGCTGGTAACGGTAACTTAAACTTCGCTGTAATCAAGTGGGCTAACGATGGCGCTTCTGCAGATTACAACCGTAACGTTTACAAGTTAGATGCTCGTTGGGATGGTATCAACCTCGGTTCAGTTGGTGCATTAGACGCTTCCGTAATTTATGCAATCCCTGTGATCTCTAAGCAGCAGAGGGACGTTAACGAAGGTGATTCTCGCGGAAATCAGGGTAACTCAGGTGCTTTAATCACCTTAGATTTAGGTTCTAACTTCGGTTCAGATATCATTGTTAACAACCACGCTGTTGCTCAGTGGGGTTCAAACGGTTTCGCTTACGTAGGTGCTTACAAGAACCACGCTGGTGATAACTACACTCCAGACGTTGATGCTAACGGTGTTCGTTTAATCGACTGGGGTACTTTAGATTGGGGTTCTAACTTCGATTTAGGCTATAGCTTCTTATGGGCTCACTTACACAGTGGTAACAAGCACACTGGTGAAACCTGGACTTACACTCGTTCAGGCTGGGAATACAGCATCGTATTACGTCCAGAATACAAGTGGACTGAATACACCCGTACTACTTTAGAATTAGGTTACTCAGAAATGAAGAAGACCGGTTGGGTAGTTGATGAAAAGTATGGTAACCCAGACGTTTACAAGGTTACCCTTGCTCAGCAGTTCACCCCAGGTAAGGGCTTCTGGTCACGTCCAGCAATCCGCTTCTACGCTTCTTACATCGGTGGCGACCAGTTCGCTGACGGTTGGGCAGTACAGTACAAGAACAAGAACCACGGCAACCACGGTTACCAGTTCACCTTCGGTACTCAGGTTGAAGCTTGGTGGTAATAGTTTAGTAACTGTCTAAGTACTAAATTAGAACTATAAACAGAAAGGGAAGTTGAAAAACTTCCCTTTTTTTATTTCTTTATGATTTGTTTAAATTTGAACTTAATATGTATTCTGTAAGCTTATTACAGTGCTTCTTTCTGAAATAATTTTCTTTTTTGTATTTCCTGTGTTTATACGTTTAATCAGAAATTGTTAAGCTTTGATTAAAGGTATAAATTCATTACTATTTCTGAGTACTATTATTTGATTTGCTGATTTTTTAGAGGCTTCTGGCATAATGGTGGGTAATATACCAGCCCTCTGATGTACTTTTATAATTGAAAAACCATCTGTGTTTTTGTATTGTATTAGCGACCAAACTAAACATACAAAGTACCGGAGGTACCCACAGATGTTTTCTGCTAATACACTATGTAAAAAACTTCTCACTGTCAGGCCTCAGTTATAGAAGATGCAAACTTTTACCTTGAGCAGGATGGTGTAAGTCACCTCAGGATTCATGCACGGACTGATAAATGGCATCAGGATGACTGTCCTTTCTGTCACAGGCGATGTCCTCGTTATGATCAGAGGATCGAACACCCTCGCACCTGGAGAAGTCTTGACTTCGGAGCTACCCTTGTAGAGGTTGAAGGCTGGACACATCGCATAGAGTGTCCTCAGCATGGTGTCGTAACAGCCTATGTTCCCTGAGCATATCCGGGAAGCGGATTCACCCGTGACTTTAATCTGACGGTCGGGCGCTGCGTTAACAGAACTCAGAACGACATCGAACCTGAATGCTCCAGAAGACTTGATAACCTCGTGAACATCGGCATTGACGAAACCAGCTACAAGAAGGGGCATAAATACATTACGGTCATCGTCAACCGTGATACTAACACTGTCGTCTGGGCATCACAGGAGCACGGCAAAGGCGTGCTGACACAGTTCTACAAGCAGCTGACTCCGGAGCTGCTTTCCTCCATCAAGGTCGTTACCGGAGATGGAGCAAAGTGGATCACGGAATGCGTAAATGAGTTCACACCAGACTGTGAACGATGTGTTGCCCCGTTCCACGTCGTACAGTGGGCTATGGATGCTCTCAACGAGGTTCGCCGCGAAGTATGGCGTGAAGCCTGTGCCGAGTTTACCAGGTTATCCAAAGAGCATCCGCTCAAGAATGGACGCACCAAGGATGGAGATCCGAATACAGCGATTCTGAACGCTGCCAAAGCCAAAGCAGACGAGATTAAAAACTCTGCATACGCTCTTGGCAAGGCTCCGGAAAACCTGACGGAGAACCAGCAGAATCGAGTAGCCATGATCGCTGAAGACAATAACCGCCTGTACCGAGCTTACCGGATGAAGGAAATGCTTCGCCTTCTCCTGAAGATCAAGGATGGGGACGAAGCAGGGGATGCCCTCAAACGATGGCTCTGGTGGGCAAGCCACAGTAGGATTGATGCTTTCAAGGAACAATACCTCAAGCTCAAGCGTCACAGGAGGGATCACATACTGAATGCAATACGGCTCGGCATGAGCAACGCACGAATTGAGGCAACTAATAACAAAATCAAGCTGATCGTCCGCAAGGCATACGGTTTTCGAAATATTCAAAACATGCTCGATATGGTCTGTCTGGTATGCTCTGATTTGAGGGGGCACTTCCTAACAGAAAACCTCGAGGTGCATGATCAGCATAAACACTGGGGTTAATGGCATTTTTTACCCACCATTACCCCAGAAGAGCCATTTTTTAATACTGTTTGTTTTAGAAATATCTGCATATATGAATGCTTGCCAATAAAAAGAGAGAGACAAATAGTATGTCTCTCTCTTTTATTTCACACAATAAATCTTATTGATTTATGCAAACTGATTACCACCAGGCTTCAACCTGAGTACCGAAGCTGAACTGGAAGTTATGGTTGTCAAGCTTAGCATCACCAACCTTATGTTTGAACTGATCGCCACCCTGATATGATGCATAGAAGCGGATAGCAGGACGAGACCAGAAGCCCTTACCTGGAGTAAACTGCTGAGCAAGAGTAACCTTGTAAATGTCTGGGTTACCGTTATCGTACCTGTCCCATGCTGGCTTACCTTTATCATCCAGTTTATTTGTACCATTCTTCTTCTGTGAATAGCCCAATTCTAAAGTAGTACGGGTGTATTCAGTCCACTTGTATTCTGGACGCACGGTTAAGCTGTATTCCCAACCGCTGTTTGATCTGCTCCATGAACCTTCAGCTTTATTACCCTGAGCAATGTAGCCCCAGAATAAGCCGTAAGCAAGAGTAAAGTCATTAATATCGTAAGTACCCCAGTCTACAAGTCTTACACCATTAATATCCTTACCTGAAGTGTAAATATTGGTACCATTGCTACCAAATGCTCCAACGTCAGAGAATCCATTATTTCCCCACTGAACAATGAAGTGGTTCATCAGAGTGTCAACATTGAGAGTATGATCTAAGGTTAAGAGAACACCAGAGTTCTTGCTGAATCCATAGTTGTCAGCCTGATAATCAGATACCATAGGGATACCGTAGATGGCTACAGCATCTAAAGAACCGAATGAACCTAAACTGATAGCATTCCAACGTAAATCAAGATTGTAGTTATTTCTGTAGGAAGTGCCTTTATTATCAGAGGTGTTCTTCATTACTGCAAAATTAAGGTTACCATTACCTACATCAATGCCTTCAATACCGGCACCATAACCTGCTGTTGATAAAGTGTAGATATCCCAAATATGAATATCTTTACGCTGATAGAATCTCTTACCAGCCCAAAGGGTGTAATCATCAGTTACATAATTACCCCAGAATTCACGAATTGCTGTACGTCCGCCACCCCAGCCATCTGCTGAGCCATCACCTTTGTTTCCGTATGACTGCCAGTCATTCCACTGAGAGTCATGACCATCGTCTGACTGTACAGTACCATAAGCAAGACGAGTGTTAACATTGAACTTTCTGCTGTTCTTGTTATAAACTTCCTGACCTAAAGCCATTTCAGCATAAGTGTCGCATTCATCACCTAAACGACCAACCTTGTGACCTGCGGTACCGTCACCACCACAGAAAACATCACCGCCACGAGCACTAGCCTGCATTCCAGAACGGAAGTAACCGTGGAAATCAACAGCTGAAGCTGATACTGAGCCAGCAGCAAAAGCAACTGCAGCTGCTAAAGGAAGCCAATTAATCTTCATAACCTTCATGATAAATCCTTCTTATCATGAAAATCTTTACAACCCCTTGAGTATCAATGTGTCTGAGGTTTTTTGGTATCTGTGTTGTCGTTGATGTTTGCGGTTTTGTCAAAAATAATACCTGTTTAGCTGTTAAAACAAATATGCAGTTAAACTATTTATGAAAAAAACTGTCTTATGAGTTAAAATATTGCCATTCTTGTTTGGAGGACGCATGTTAAAGTCTATTTTTTCAGTTGGTCTTGCTGCAACTGTATTTTTATCTGTAGTGGGGTGTTCAAATCTTTCTGATGTTTTTTTCAAGCCTGCTCCATCTTTTCTGTCTCTGGAAGATGCCAACAAAGAGCTTGCTGAAGCCAAAGTGTGCTGTGAAAAAGATATTTTTAACGGTCAGATAATTAACGTTACCAAGACATCTTCCGAAAATTACAAATTTGATCTTGAGAATGCTCAGGCTTTTGATTTTCCAACCGGTAAGAGTTTTTTCAGAATTTTTCAGCTCCCTATAAATGCAACTCATCTGTCAATTAACTTCGAGTCTGAAATAATAAATACAACCTTCAAGCCGAAGATTGATTTTTATAATGCGAACAAGCAGCTGGTGAGCACCATTAAGCCTAATGCGTTTAAATACAGGGACAGCGCCATTACAGACGGATTTTTATCCACCAAGATAGTTGTTAACAATGCAAGTGCCAAGCCTGGTCGCGAGTTTGCCTATATGGTCATATACACCACCAGGAATGAACTTGCCGAAACCACTTCAATGATGCATCCTGAAGTTAAGCGTGCCATTGCCAGAAATCTGACTCCACCTAAGTTTGATGATGTTAAGATTCCTCATTCACCAATCGGAACCGTGAACATCACATTCAAATTCCGTCAGGAAGACCAGTCAGCAATGGATGAGCTGATAAGTTATCTGGATGGTCCGTTAATCGGCGGTAAGGATTCTGATGAAAACAATCGTCAGGAAAACGTGGTTCTTGCTTCAGGTGAAGTGTATTCCGTTTCATCTCAGAGAGAGGGGACTACAGCCGTTATATCCACTGACAGCAAGGGACATAATCTTGTTTATTCAAATGACATAGCAGGAACAAATCTTGAGAGTGCCGGAAAGTCTCTCGAAAACACCGGTGCAAATTCAAGTGGCGGCACTCAGGTTGTCATGATGAAGGAAACGGAAGATCTGTATAACGGTATGATAAAGAAAGCAGTACAGTCCGGCGATTACGAAAAGGCCATGTCTCTTGTCGCCGAAGCACAGAGAGCCGGTTCTTCATCTGCAAAACAGACCTTTATTGATGCGATAAAAGCTAAAAAATAATCAGGTTTTCTGATTTTTAGGTTAAACAGGTTCCCGACGGAAAAGCGGGAACCTGTTTTTTTTGTGTGTGTCAGGTACTGAACAATAGCTGTATCTCAAGGTGTTTAAGCTTCGTTATAAAGTGTTTTTGTTTTATATCAGTATGTATCACATTTTATTAATCATCCCCGTACAGCTTGTATTATTTGCTGTATAGATCGCTGAAAAATATTCTGCTGTTGTCATAATAATCTAGAGTGTTTTGTTTTTTTAGAGATGCATTTATGGATAAATCCATGAAAATTCTCATTGTGGATGACTTTTCCACGATGAGAAAAATTGAAAGAAAGATTCTAAATGAACTGGGGTTTGAAAACGTGGCCGAAGCCGATGACGGCAGTACAGCGCTGCCTCTGCTGGAGAACGGTGATTTTGATTTCGTAATAACCGACTGGTACATGCAGGACATGCAGGGATATGATTTACTGGTGGCTATCAGACAGAATCCGAAACTTAGCAGAATACCGGTTATGATGGTTACGGCCAAAGTCGAACAGGAAGAACTCGTAAAGGCTGCCAAAGCGGGATTGAACGGTTTTATAGTTAAACCGTTTACCGCCGAAGCATTGCAGGCAAAGATGCAGAGAATTTTTGAAAGAATCGGTAAATAGTTACATTTGAGTTTAGGTAACTTCATAAAGGTGTGGGTATGGCTTTAGATGGAGTTGATCAGGAAATCCTTGAGGATTTTCTAGTAGAAGCCGGAGAAATCATTGACAATTTAGCTACTCAGCTTGTTGATCTTGAAAAGACTCCCGAGGATAAGGATTTATTGAATTCCATTTTCAGAGGATTTCATACGGTCAAGGGTGGCGCCGGTTTTTTGGGACTGACTGATCTGGTTAACGTATGTCACGGAGCTGAAAGCGTGTTTGATGCTCTGCGCAAGGACACCTGTAAAGTATCTCCTGCTCTGATGGATGTCGTACTGCAGGCTTATGACTGCATATGCAATATGTTTACCCAGCTTAAGGAAGGCAATATGCCTGTAATTCCTTATCCTGACATCATAGACAGACTTCATGGAATAGTAGAAGGCGGAAACGCAGAGACTGCTTCATCTCAGGCATCATCTGAAAACAAAACACCTGAGGCAACCTCAGAGCCGGCACAGCCTGAAATAATACTGGCTGAAAATCCTTCTGCAAAGGATCATGAGTTTTCTGATGACGATTTCGAAAATCTGCTCAATTCTCTCCAGGGCGGCGACACAGAGGTTCCGTCATCCGGTTCATCAGACACCACAAAAACAGAAAATAAACCGACTGAAACCACCGTACAGGCTGCCGACAGTTCATCTCACGAATTCACCGATGATGATTTTGAGGCTCTTCTGGATTCTCTTAACGGAGGAGAGGCTCCGCTGGGTAATGATGCTCAGGATGCTGTCAAAGCTTCCGGAAACGGTCATGAAGTCAAGGATCCGGTGGATGACGACTTTGAGGCCATGCTGGCATCGGCCGAAGCCAAACCGATATCAATTCCTGAACTCAGAAATCTGGACAGGGAGCCTATGACGGTTTCCGCAAAAGAAGCGCCAAAGGCTCAGAACGGAGACAGTAAAAACGAGTCTGCTCCGGTTTCAAAAAAAGAATCAGCGGACAGCGGGGCATCCACGGATTTTTCAGATGACGATTTTGAAAATCTGCTGGATTCTCTATACGGAAAGAACGGAGATCCATCAGCTGGACAGGGAACCGAAAAAACATCTTCAGTTTCAGCTCCGGCCGTGAAACCTGCCGCACCTGCTTCAGAACAGAAGTCAAAGGCTGAAATCAAAGCTGCTTCGACTCCGGTTTTAAAACCAGAAGAGAAAAAGGGTTCGTCAGGAACACCGGTGAAATCCACTTCATCAGCAGTTAAGACGGAACAGAGCAAGACAGCAGAAGACAAGAATCATGAACCTCATGCGGTTGGCGGCAGCGGAGCTGTAGCGGACACAACTGTTCGAGTTGACGTAAAGATCATGGATGACATCATGAATATGGTCGGTGAACTCGTGCTTGTGAGAAACCGTCTGCTTAGTCTCGGCGGAGCTCACGATAATCTTCTTGCTCATTATGAGGAAGTTCAGAAGGCCATTGCCAATCTGAATCTGATAACAGGTGATATTCAGGGACTTGTTATGAAAACACGCATGCAGCCGATTAAGCGTGTGTTCAGCAGATTCCCGAGGGTTGTAAGAGATCTTGCCAGAAACCTGAATAAGGAAATCGAACTGGTTACCGAAGGTGAGGAGACCGATCTGGATAAGAATCTTGTTGATTCTCTTGCCGATCTGATGATACACCTCGTAAGAAATTCCTGTGACCACGGTATTGAGCCTCCGGACGTTCGCGTCAAGGCAGGTAAGCCAAGACTCGGCAGGATTACGTTAAGTGCTTCCCAGCAGGGTGATCATGTACTGCTTAAAGTCATCGACGACGGTTACGGCATGGATCCTGAGGTTATCAAGAAGACGGCAATAAAACAGGGAATTCTTGATCCTGAAAGAGCTAAAACCATGACGGCGGAAGAGTCGTACAATCTGATTTTTGCTCCGGGATTCTCCACAAAATCCTCCGTTTCCGACATATCCGGTCGCGGTGTGGGCATGGATGTGGTAAAGACCAATATTGCCAAACTTAACGGTTCCTTTACCATATATTCACGAAAGGGTAGCGGTACTACCATTGAGATCAAGGTTCCTCTGACTCTGGCTATTCTGCCAACCATGATGGTCATGGTTGGAAATCAGAATTTTGCCCTGCCTCTGAGTTCCATCAATGAAATTTTTTATCTGAAGCTTGATGATGTGAATAACCTTGACGGACAGAAGACTATTGTAATCAGAGAAAAAGCCTATCCGCTTTTCTATCTGCAGGACTGGCTGATAAGAGACAAGTCTAAGGTAACTCATCCTTCAGAAGCTCCGGTAATCATGGTTCACAGTGCCGGAGGTGCTGATAATCTTGTGGCATTCGTGGTTGATGACCTGATTGGACAGGAAGAAGTGGTAATCAAGCCTCTGGATGTCCTGCTGAGAGGCGTTCCGGGGATTGCAGGCTCTGCCATTACTTCGCAGGGCGGCATTTCTCTGATTATAGATATTCCGGGACTGCTGCGTTCATACGCCGGCAAGTTCGTGAACAACATGTACCGGGCAAAACTGGCATAGTATAAGTAGAATAATTTAATAAATATTGAGAGGACGTATAATTCATTCTGTTGTGATTTATGCGTTGAGGTATGAGTGTAAAAGTTTTAATAGTAGATGATTCATTCTTTTTCAGAAAGCGACTTTCGGAAGCTATCGACGGTAAAAAGGGGATAGAGGTAGTCGGTTTTGCCTCCAATGGTCGAGAGGCCATTGAGCTTGTGGAAAAACTCCGCCCGGACGTGGTAACTCTGGATGTGGAAATGCCTGAAGTCAACGGACTGGATGCCTTAAAAACAATAATGAAAAAGGATCCGGTTCCGGTGCTTATGTTTTCATCTCTGACTGCTTCCGGAACAAAGGCGACAATCAGTGCCCTGGAATACGGAGCCCTTGATTTTCTGCCTAAAAATTTCAATGATCTTGCCGATCGCAAGACTGATGTTCTTGAAATTGTAACCAATAAGATACTTGCTCTTAGCAGAGCTCAGCATCTGGCGATGATAAAGTCTGTTTCTCACGGTATAGCTTCATCATCAAAGTCCGTGAAATTCGGCAGTGACGCCGGGCTGCTGTCAGATTCTCCGTCAGCTTCAGGTAAATACCGTGCAGACGTGTCAAAGCATAACGACTCCGTGCCTCGTTCAAGAACAACCGTGGCCGGTACAAGAAACTCCGTTTACGGAGATACGGAAAAAGCACATTCGGTTACCGGCTCCGTTCGTGACGACGGCAGGACGGTAGTGACCCGAAAACCTTATTCAAACGACTTTAAAACTCTGACCAAACAGATTACGCGTAACATCAATGACCTGTCTGAAAATATCAGCCTAAGAAAAAAAGTGTCAGCTGACAGGGATCTTTATGACAAGGAAACCAAAAATGTTGCTGGAGATGTCGGGCAGCGCGAGAACAGAGCTGTTTCCGATATGAAATGGCGTGATGTTTCTTCTCAGGTTATCGACAAGGATATTCGTCAGCAGGAAAGTTTTAAGAAGAGTCAGAGTGACTTTCATAATTTCCAGAGATCCTTTAATGAAGACGGTAAGACCAAGGGGCAGGCACATGTAAGCTCATTTACATCAAAGATTGCTCCAAGCTTTTCGGATGCAAAGAAAGCAGTCGTGAGCAGTGGTGGTTCCGGTGAGAGTTCCGGTGATGAAATATCTTCCATCATCGGTGTGAATGATGATCAGCCGTTTGTCAGTCAGAGAATATTTGATGACGGAAAGAAGTCCGGGGAAAACGGCAGTAAATCAGAAGAATATTCAATTGTCGTCATAGGGGCATCAACCGGAGGTCCGGCTGCACTGTTTGAAATGATTGGAAAGTTTCCGGCCGATTTTCCGGTGCCGATTCTCATTGTTCAGCATATGCCTCAGAACTTTACCAAGGCCTTTGCTGAAAGACTTAATAAAATGAGTAAAATCAAAGTTTGTGAAGCACATGATAATCAGGAGCTTGTGGCCGGCTGTGTTTTTGTGGCGCCCGGAGGAATGCAGACCCTGGTGGCAAAGAATAACAACGGCAAACATATCCTGATGATAAAGAAAAGTCCTTCAGAACTGTATTACAGACCATGTATAGACGTAACTCTCGGCAGTGTCGCCAAATGCTACAGCAACAGGGTTCTCAGCGTGGTCATGACAGGTATGGGAGCTGACGGAACCAGAGGTTCCGGAATACTTCGTTCCGTAGGAGCATCAGTATGGGCTCAGAGTGAGAATTCATGCGTGATATACGGTATGCCTAAATCAGTTATAGAGGCCGGGTATGCTGACAGAATTGTGGAACTGGATGATATGTCCAGAGAAATAATTGAAGAAGTCTGCGGCAGATAGACTATGGATTATAAGCAGAGAGTGTTTTAGTTGATATGATTGTTTGGACTATTGCAAATCAGAAAGGTGGTGTGGGAAAAACCACATCAGCAATAACCATTGCCGGTATTCTGGCATCAGAAGGCAAAAGAGTTCTTCTTCTTGATACCGACCCTCATGCGTCCCTTACCGCGTGTTTCGGGTATGATTCGGACGAACTTGAACATACGATGCTTGATCTGTTTACCGATAATGATTATTCCTATGCCGGCATAAAAGAAACTATAATAAGCACTGACGTGGAAAACATAAGTATTATCGGCGGTTCCATAGCTCTGGCCACCCTTGATAAAACACTGAACAGGGACGGTGTGGGGCTTATTCTTAAAAAATCACTGCAGCAGCTGGATAAGGATTTTGACGTGGCCCTGATTGACTGTCCTCCGGTTCTCGGCGTCATGATGGTTAACGCTCTGGCTGCCAGTTCAATGATACTTGTGCCTACCCAGACAGAATTTTTGGCACTCAAAGGTCTTGAGAGAATGATGAAGACCTTTGAAATACTCAGAGGCACCAAGGCTGACGAAATGAATTACGTAATCGTTCCTACCATGTATGACAGACGAACCAAGGCTTCAAACCAGAGCCTTGAGTCCATCAGACATAATTATGCCGAGAGAGTATGGCGTGGAGTTATTCCTATTGATACAAGATTCCGTGATGCCAGTGAAAGACATCTGCCGGCATCAAAACTTTATCCTCATTCGAGAGGTGTTGAAGCATACAGGATGCTGATCGCTGATTTGCTTGCCGGAGGCGGTAGAGGTAAATGAGTCGATTAGATCAGCATGAGGCAATGGTGAATTATTTTAATTCACTGCTGACAGATCCATCAGAACAGGCCCAGCCTAAAAAAGCTGAGAAGGTCAGGGAAAGCTCGTCACAGAAGGAGGTGCTGGAAAAAACCTTCAACAGTGAAAGTCTGTCCAGAATGCTGGAGAATATCACATCCGAGGTTCTTGCCGCTCCGGTTTCCGAAAATTCTGAACCGGCCGCGAAGGTGACTGAGGCCGTTACTGAAGCAGTCAGTGAAAAGACTGAAACTGCAGTTGAGAATGAAGTTTCTGAACCTGAAAATGTAATTCAGACGGCCGTGGAGAATGAACAAGCCGTAAAGACAGATACCGTACAGGAAACAGCACCCGTGCATGAGGAGGCTACTGATACCGAGGAGACGCAGGAGTCAGTTCTGCAGACCGGGGAACAGGAGCTGAAGAGCGAACGCTGGTGCAATATTGAAACCGACAGTGAATTTTCGGCACTCCTGTTCAAGGTGGCTGGTATTCTGCTTGCCGTTCCTCTTTTTTCACTCGGAGGCATATTCAAGCCCGTGAAAATCGACAAACTGTTCGGCAAGCCTGAATGGTATGCCGGAATGACCTGTATTCAGAAACAGAACGTATCTGTAGTTGATACGGCGAAGTGGATGCTTCCAGGAAAGGAAATAGTGGCTCACGAATATAATTTCGTCATTCTTCTGAAGAGCAAGGAATGGTGTCTGCAGTGCGATGAACTCGTAGGTACCAAAACGATAAAAAGAGAAGACGTGAAGTGGAGGGGGCTGCACGGCGACAGACCTTG
The DNA here is from genome assembly GCF_900115655.1 of Ruminobacter amylophilus. Classification (GTDB taxonomy): domain Bacteria; phylum Pseudomonadota; class Gammaproteobacteria; order Enterobacterales; family Succinivibrionaceae; genus Ruminobacter; species Ruminobacter amylophilus. Next base: position 43,441 of record NZ_FOXF01000012.1, read on the forward strand.
GCTTGCCGGAATTCTGAAAAAGGAAATGTGCGCTCTTCTCCATGTTACCGAACTGGAAAAGATGCTGTCAAAAGGGCTGGATATATACATGAATCAGCCACAGAAAAACTTTGAACGTCATTAAATCGTCCGATTCGTCTGAAAAACCGGACATCGTGAGGTGTTAATCTCTTTTGGAACAGATTATGTCAGCTGAGTATAAAACACCGCTGACGTACGCTTTGTTTGTAAAATTCACCTTATCAGAGACTGAAGTCCGCCCGCATTCCCTTTTTTTTGTTGAATCAGTCATAGACTGATGTTTTCTTTTTAAAAATTGCATGGTGAATTGATTTCTTTATGTTATGTTTAAATCATGATGATTTAACAGGAGACAGCCATTATGATGGAGAACGAAGTTAAGCAGCAGGAAAAGAAAAAGGTTGATGAAGTATTGCGCTGGGTTACTTTTCAGCTGGATAAGGAAGTATATGGCGTGAACGTAATGCAGGTGCAGGAAGTTCTACGTTACACAGACATCGCTCCTGTTCCCGGTGCTCCTGCTTATGTCCTGGGTATAATAAATCTTCGCGGCAATGTGGTAACCATTATCGATACCAGACTTCGTTTCGGTCTCAGTCCGGCTGAAGTAACGGATAATACAAGAATAATTATCATAGAGGTAGATAAGCAGGTTGTAGGCATTCTGGTCGATAAGGTATCTGAAGTCGTTGATTTGTATCAGCACGAAATAGATCCGGCTCCGAATGTCGGTACCGATGCCAATTCAAAATTCATCAAGGGCGTATGTTACAGAAACGACTGCCTGATGATTCTCATTGATCTTGAAAAACTGCTCACTGATGATGAATGGCAGGAAATCAGCAATATCAGCTGATTAGAGAAAAGGTGTAATAAATAGATATTGGTTAATACAGACAGATATAAATAATATATTTGTCTGGAGTTAAAACAGTATAGTATTTATTACATAAAAATGATAAATTATATATATTGTCTTTTTTTTGTACTTTTTTCACATTTTTTTAAATATATGTGGATAAGTTCGTGATTTTACGTTACTATATTACTATGAAATCGTTATCAATTACGTGGTAACGGTTTATCTCTTCATAATAATATGATATTTGGTAATATAAATTGAGAGTTTATGAAATTACCAGCGGATATAAAGACCACCATTATATCCGCTTTTTATTTGCCTAAAATAAAAATGATATATAAAAATATATCAATATTATATCTTAAATAATTTGTTTTTTATACTTAAGTACTTCTTCTTTTATTTTATAAATTATTACGGAATCCCTCATTTTATTAATATTCGTGATAACTCAAGTAATGGCGGGTGCTTTCAAAAAAAATCATAAAGAGAAAAATTTCAGACAAAACACAATTCATTATGAAAAGGAAGGCTGATTTTCATGACGGTTGTGTTGAGTCGGTCCGCAAGGTTTTCTGCTGAAGCAAAATAATATGCAGTGTTCTGTAAACACTGTTATAATTCCATAATACGATAAGATTTCAATCCGTGAAGGTATTAAAGGGATTCCTTAATAAATGAATACTATATCTGAAGTACGCTGTTCAATTAACGAAATAGATTCCGAAATTTTACGTCTGCTGGCTAAACGCAAAGAACTTGATATAAAGATGGCAGATCTCAAATACAGTCAGGGGCTTCCGGTACGCGAAACCAGAGAAAACGAACAGAGCATGCAGAAGCTGATGGATGCCGGCATGGAGCTGAATCTTTCTCCGGATTTTGTAGACAGTGTTTTCAGAACGGTTTTTGCCAATTCATTATCTCAGCAGATTTCATACATCCAGGGAATTGTGGGGATAAATCATCAGCTCAACAGAAAACTGAAAGTTTCTTTTTTAGGTAATGTAGGTACTTATTCATATCTCGCAACCTACAAGTATTTCAATTCCATCTGTGACTACATTCAGCCGAAGAACTGTACCACCTTTGATGATATCATCAGTGCCGTGGAAACCGGTGAATGTGACTGTGGCGTTCTGCCTATTGAAAACACTTCTTCCGGATGCATCAATGAAGTTTATGACCTGCTGCAGAAATCAAACGTTAAAATCATAGGAGAGCTGACTTATCCGATTGAACACACTATTCTGGTGAAGCAGGATACCGATTTATCAAAAATAAAGACCCTGTATGCGCATCCGCAGCCTTTCAGTCAGTGTTCCGACTGGCTGCATGCCAATCTGCCTGATGTTGAATTAAAAGCATGTTCTTCCTCATCTGAGGCGATGGATACCGTCAGAAAGCTGGATCGTGATGACTGCGCCGCAATAGGATGCAGAGAAGCCGGAGCCTTATATTCATTAAAGGCTATTCACGGCAATATAGCCAACCAGAAACGCAACATAACCCGTTTTATCGTTATCAGCATGAGCAATATTATCGTTCCTCCTGATATCGAGGCCAAGACTTCAATTACCTTTACCACTGAAAATACTCCGGGTTCTCTGGTGAGAGTTCTCAACGTGTTCAGCAGTCACAATATCAACGTGGTTAAACTGCAGTCAAGACCTAGAATTCAGAACAATCTCGATAATGAACCCAGAGGCGTGTGGGATGAAACCTTCTATGCCGATATCCTGATTAACGTCAATACACCTCTGATGACAGGTCTCATGGCTGAACTGAGACAGGTTACCGGTTCAATAAGAGTTCTCGGCTGTTATGCCGCAAGTGATGCCACAGGAAGATAAACTTTCGGGATCATACAGGAACCATGAATAATTCCGGCTGTTGCCGGAATTTTTTTGTCTGCATTTTTTCAGTTATCTGGAGATTTGACTGAATTTTTCTGAAATATAAAAAAAACCATCACATTACAAAATGTGATGGTTGAAATTAATGAAGAAACACATGACTCCATAGGAAACTTAATGGAGAAAACACAGGTATGATAACCTTTTCATAACCAATTGCAAATAAGACTACATGTTTTTTGCATTAGCTGTCACAAAATAATGAATGAGCTGTATGTTATTTATTCAGAGTTGTTCTGATTGTTGAAATAATGAGCATTTCAGATATCTGAATACATATGAAAAGGAAAACAACAGTGGTTGTATACGTTTTACTGAATGAAAAAGGGACTCTGATGAGTCCCTTTGACAGTATCCGTTCGGAAAAGTTATTACTTGCAGGTAACGTTTACAAAGGTACCTGAAAGAGCCGGAGCGGTAATCACATTCTTTTTAACTGAACCGCCGAACAGGGATTTCATGGTACAGCCAGAGCTGAGACCAAGCTTGGCCCATACGTTATCATCGATGGTAACCTGACGTTCACCGGTACCGGTATTCATCACATAGATTACCTTGTCGTTCTTGTACTGCTTGAAATCTGCGTAGATTGAGTGATCACTGAACAGATGTACTCTCTTGCCGTGAGACAGGGCTGGGTGTGAGTCTCTGAGTTTCAGTACTGCCGCAACGGAATTCTTGAGCTTCTTTTCGTCTGCTGAAAGCTTGTTAACATGTCCGTCGGTTCTTGAAACGTGGTCATCGCACTGATGTTTTTCGATACAGTTCTTAGGCTTCTGACTGAACCCCTTGAGATCATCACCGGTTTCATCGCCGTAGTATATGGTTAAAGGACCGGACATGGCGGAGAGGAAGCTTATGGCAGCCAGATGGGCGTCATAGTAGCTCTGTCCGTTCTTTCCGTCTTCTTCAAGTTTTGCTCTCTGGAGAAGATCACCGAAACGGACGGTGTCATGGTTGGTGATGAAGTTGTTTAAAATTGACGCCTTGTTGTATCCTCTCATCTTGCTGAGGATTTCATCGTTAAGAGACTGAGCTGGAACACGGCAGTTGCCTGAAGTGAACGGATCTTCTCTTGTAGCCAGAACCTTGGTAAGCTGACTGCGGAGCGGGAAGTTAAAGGCACTGCTTACACCATCGTTTACGAATACGTTCTTTTCGATTTCCTTTGGATTGTCTGTCCAGATTTCTGCAAGAGTATAGCCGAGAGGCAGGGTTCTCTTTGAACCGAGTACATAGGTATTACTCTTCTTTGCTGATTCTTCTTCAACGGCTTCGCGAATCTGCTTCCACTGTTCAGGGGTGAGCTGATATGCCTGGTCAAGTCTCCAGCCGTCGATCTTTGCTTCCCTGATCCAGTAGGTGGCTACTTCCTTAAGAAAATCCATTGATTCATCAACCTTGAAGCAGGTGCCTGCCTTCAATGTCATTTTGTCATCATGTCCTGTAATGTCGCGGCACATTCTGCTGAGAACCAGTTTGTTGCCGTTTGGACTTTCGGTCTTTACGTTAACTTTTGCATGACCGAATACACCGTCGAGGAATACGTACATTCCCTTGGAATGGGCAGCATTAACGAGTTTCTTTAAATCGGCCTTGGTACCGAATCTAGGATCAATTGAGAAGTAATCGGAGGTAAAGTAGCCGGTTCCGTCAAGGAAATCGTCTGAAGTCTGCTGATTCTCCATCTTGGTTGTGGTGAAAATAGGGGTTAACCAGATGGCATTTGCACCGGTTGACTTGATGTAGTCGAGGTTGTCGATAATGCCTTTGAGGTTACCCTGATGACTGCTTGGACCATAGGATACGCCTACGCCTTGAGCTCCTTTTTTACCGTGCATGAAGCTTTCAACCATGATCTGATAGATTCTGAGATCGCAGAATCTGCTGTCCCCGTTGAAGCAGCCCTTATTGTCATTGGTAGTCAGGTTCAGATTTTTGGCAGAAATTTCCACCGGCTGTGTTGAACCGCTTCTGGTACAGTTTATGGTATCAGGATTATCTTCCTGCTGCCATGCGAATTTTTTTGGAGCTCCTGAGGTTGAATTACATCCTGCAACAAGAAGTGCCCCGAGAACGGCGGTAGCGATTATTGATTGTTTTATCATTAGCGTATTCCTTTTATGTCCATTATTATATTTTTCATTTTCACGTGTTCTTGCACATAGTGCATGAATGTTTCCTTCTGTTCTTTATTGTCTTATGGATGAACCGAAGAAAATGATACATGCGAATAAATGACAGTGTATTTATAAACAAAAAATTACCTGTGGAACAGGTAATTTTTTTTATGCATATAAAAACGTTCAGATTGTAACTGTTTATGAAAAATTTTAGGTTGTTACAGTTCAAATTATTAGATAATTATGTGATTAATGACATGTTATGAAAAGGCGGAATGCGTCCGCCTTTATAAGGATTGGCGCAGTACGGAAAATATGACCTACGAAGACTTGGGAGCCGGGTACAGAGCTCCCATTATTTCAGGTTCGGAGGAACCTGTTATTCCTGTCATGTCGATTTTTTCCCTGTTTATGAATTTGTATCCCAGCCAGGCAAATGCCATGGCTTCAAGATAATCAGGATCCACTCCGATTTCTCTGATGCCGGCGACTTTAAGATGACCGCTTCTGCCAGCATGGAATGCTATTCGTTCCATGAGATGGCTGTTGTGACAACCGCCGCCGCAGACATATATTTCACCTTTTTCTCCGAATAAATCAATGCCCTGAACAATCGTTACGGCAGTGAGTTCAGTTACTGTTGCCAGCATGTCGTCAGGACACAGGTTCTGAAGTATTGAGCTTCGATTGAGATAATCACCGTTGAAAAGCTCGCGTCCGGTGGATTTCGGAGGCTCAGCCTTAAAGTAAGGTTCATCGAGAAGTTCTTCAAGGGCTTCAGCACTGACGGTACCGCTGGAAGCATGTTCTCCGCTGAAATCGCTCGGCTGATTCAGGTATTTTCGCGCAAGCAGATCAATCATGGTGTTGCCGGGGCCTGTGTCGAATCCGGATACATTACGTCCTGGAATCAGTACGGATACGTTGGATATGCCGCCTATGTTTACGATGTATCTTGGAGTGTCCGGACTGGCACATATTTCCTGATGAAAAGCAGGCACCAGCGGAGCCCCCTGACCGCCGAGAGCAAGATCCATGGATCTGAAGTCGCAGGTCACGTCAATTCCGGTAAGTGCCGCCAGCAGGGCGTGATTGCCCAGCTGAACCGAAAACCCGTTTTCAGGTTCATGACGGACGGTCTGACCGTGAGAGGCTATGGCGGTGATGTCCTCGGGAGTCAGCTTCTGCCTGATGAGCAGTTCCCTGATTCCTTCCGCAGCAGCCTGTGCATAACGGCATCCGAACATTCCCGCCCTGTGAATTTCATTTTCTCCGGGAGTGCACAGGGCATTTATCGCTTTTCTGTCCTCTTCAGACCATTTCTTTTCAAGTGCGGCCACCAGTCTTATTCTGCCGCCTTTCTGAAAATCCACCAATGCCACGTCAATCGCGTCAGCGCTGGTTCCTGACATAAGTCCTATGTATAAAGCCATTGTTACTCCGTGAGGCTGAGGTCTGTCAGAGCCTCCGTAAATTATGTGTCTGTCGAAAACCGGGATTGAAGATAACTGTTGTCTTTTTGGGAAGAAACATTCAGCGGTTCCGTCTCTGGTTATAATACTTTAGCATGAGATGTCTGAGATATCGATAATTTTATACCTTATTTTGCTTATAGTCTGTGGTAAATTTTTGCTTTTACCTCTATAATGCAAGACGGAAATTTTTTTGTATTTTTTTATTTAAATCGGTTAAACGGATTCTGCCGTTTTTAATGGTTAAAACCAGCGGCGGAACTGTTGCCCTTTATAGATGGAGTATAGGTGATGATTTCAGTTGATGAGGCGTTGTCAGAGATTGTTCGTGGTGCCGATTCTGTAATTTCGGTTGAAGGATTAAAGGCAAAGCTTGAAGAAGGCAGACCATTGAGAATTAAGCTCGGCATGGATCCTACAGCTCCGGACATTCATTTAGGTCACACCGTAATCTTAAACAAGCTGAGAGTTTTTCAGAAGCTTGGTCATGAAATCATTCTGATTATCGGTGACTTTACCGCAGCGGTAGGTGACCCTACAGGCAAGAATGCCACCAGACCCCCTCTTTCAAGAGAAAAGATTCTGGAAAATGCCAAGACCTATGCGGAACAGGCTTTTAAGATTCTTGATGAAAGCAAGACCAGAATCGTGTACAACTCTGAATGGCTTGAAAAGCTCGGAGCTTCCGGCATGATCAAGCTTGCATCACGTCAGACCGTTGCCAGAATGCTTGAACGAGATGATTTCAAGAAGAGATATGCAGCAGGTCAGTCCATTGCCATTCACGAATTCATTTATCCTCTGCTTCAGGCATACGATTCAGTTCATTTGAAGGCTGACGTTGAACTTGGCGGTACCGACCAGCGCTTCAACCTTTTAATGGGGCGTGAACTGCAGAAGGAAGAAGGATTAAGTCAGCAGGTTGCCATCATGATGCCTCTGCTCGTAGGTCTTGACGGGGTCAAGAAGATGAGTAAGAGTGCCGGCAACTACATCGGTGTTCATGATGCTCCTAATGACATGTTCGGCAAGATCATGAGCATCAGTGATGACCTGATGTGGAACTACTATGAACTTCTCAGTGAACGTTCACTGAAGGAAATTGAAGAGTTCAAGTCCGGAATTGCTGCAGGTACTGTAAATCCTAGAGACGTGAAGATTACCCTTGCAAAGGAAATCATTACCCGTTATCACGGAGCCGAAGCTGCAGAAGCCGCTCATCAGGATTTCGTAACCAGATTCTCAAAGAATGCAATTCCTGACGATATCCCAGAAGTAACCGTATCTTTAAACGGTAACGATACTCTTCCTGTAGGCAATCTGCTCAAGGAAGCAGGCCTCGTTGCATCAACCTCTGACGCCATCCGCATGATCAGGCAGGGGGCTGTAAAGCGTGACGGCGAAGCTGTTACCGATACCAAGCTTCCTGTAAGTGCCGGTGAAGCCGTATGGCAGGTCGGCAAGAGAAAGTTCGCAAAGGTTACTCTCGCGTAATCCGGAATAAAAACGGACTTTCACGGAAAGTGTAAAAGATAATGCAGAACGGAGACGTTCTGCATTTTTTTTAGCCTTAATTCATCGGTCATCCTCCGTATTTTGCGTGAAGGTTAAAGGAATCACTAAGTCTGACGTATTCTTTTTTTACACGGTCACGTAAAAGTGATAAGTTTATGTTAATGATTCTTTTTGAGGATTAACTGTTTAAGGAATGATTGTATGGATGGTAAATCTCTGATTGTTTCCTCTCTGCTTCTCGGAGCCTGCTTCATAGCCGGCATGTACACACTGGCTCCTACTCTGGAAATGACGGCAAAGCATCTGATTGAATCGGAAAGACTGGTTACGGTTAAAGGGCTTGCTGAACGCAGGGTAAAAGCCGATCACGTGTATATTCCCATCGGATATTCCGTAAAATCATACAGCCATTCTGACGGTCTGCAGATGATTGATGCCTACAGGGCCCAGGTGCTTGAACATATCAAAAGATATGGTATCAGGGATAATGACATCGGCTTTTCCATGCCTTCGATGTATACCTTCAGTGAAGGCAGTAACGGAACCGGCAGACAGGTGTACAGCATCAGTGCAGGTGTTTATGTATCCACGGATAACATGGAAGCCGCAGAAAAACTTAAAAACAGTTTTTATGAGCTTATGAATGCCGGTATTCCTCTGACTGACCAGTCATGGGATATCAGGTATACCTATAACGGACTTAATGACATAAAACCTGCGATGGTCGAGGAAGCCACACGAAATGCCAGAGAGGTTGCGGAAAAGTTCGCCAGGGATTCAGGTTCGTCACTCGGTAAAATCAAAACCGCCAATCAGGGAGTTTTCTCCATTAACGGTGATGATAAGGATCCGAACAAACTTGTCAGAGTTGTTTCCACTGTTCAGTTCTACCTGAATGATTAGTACCTTCCGTCTGTCGTAATCATGATTTTATTAAACGGTTTTACGTTCGCGTAAAGCCGTTTGTTGTCTCTGATATTCGCTGATGAGGAGAGCTCCAGAGTAAAATGGTATTTATTCCCATTTAAAAACTTGGTAACGGAAAACTGAAAAAGGCATAATTATATACATGAGTGTATGTTTTTTTTTGATTGAAAATTATGAAGAATAACGAAGAGGAATATGGATATAACAGCCGTTCCGGGAATGTTAACGGCGGTTCTCAGGGACTAGGCATTGTACGGATTATAGGCAGAAAGGAAACTCAGAGTCATGCAGGCATCAGTGTCTGTTCTCCCTGCAGTCATGATTCAGACGGCTCATCACCGGTTTCTGAATTTGAAGATGTGAATTTGCGTAATTACCGGCAGATACCTCCGGATGACGGTTCCCTCTATTTTCTGGCCAGGGAATTGGACTGTCCTCACTGCTCATCCTTAATTGTTGCGGATCTGCAGAGTCTGCCGTATCTGGCCGATGCCTCATATAATCTTCTTACCAGAACTCTGGTCTTAAAGCCGAAATCCCCTAAAAGCATACCGGACGATATTGAGAGTACGGTTAGCGAAATCATTCACAGGTATGAACCTGATGTAACCGTTGTTCCGTTGTCAGACGGACATGAATCCATCAGTACGGACGAAAAAGAGGACACAATTTTCGGCGTTTCCCTTAAAATCAGACTGATAATAGGGCTTGCGGTTTTTGCTTTGGGGCTTGGTCTCTATTACGGATTTGCAGAGTTGTCAGGCGTGAGAATTACCGCCTGCATACTGCTTCTGGTTTCTTACCTTGCTGCCGGCGCCGATGTTCTTCTTGATGCGGTCAGAAAGATTAAAACCAGTCCTTTCAGTGAACAGATGCTCATGACCGTGGCATCTCTTGGTGCGGTAGCCATCGGTGAATACCCGGAAGCCGCTGCCGTAATGATATTTTACCAGGTTGGAGAATATTTTCAGGACAGGGCTGTTAATCATTCCAGGGCATCCATAAGGGCTCTGCTCGATATCTGTCCCGACAAAGCCAGTCTGCAGACAGACGATGGAATTGTCGAAGTCAGAGCTTCTGATGTAAGAATCGGAGACAGGGTGGTGGTAAGACCGGGAGAGAAGGTTCCATGTGACGGAGTGGTCATAAGCGGTCATGCCGGGATGGATACATCCAATCTTACGGGGGAATCCGTTCCCCGTTCAGTATCAGAGGGCAGTGAGGTATATTCAGGTTTTATTTCCCGCGACGGTGTGATTGAGGTGGAGGTTCGAAAGAAAGCTGACGATTCCGCCGCGTCGGAAATTATCAGAATGGTTGAAAAGGCGGGGGAAAGAAAGTCCAGAACTGAAAATTTCATATCAGTGTTCGCAAAATATTATACACCTTCAGTGGTAGCCCTTGCGGTACTTACGGCTCTGATTCCTCCTCTGCTTTTCGGAGAAATGTGGTCGGTGTGGATAGAGAGGGCTCTTATATTTCTGGTGGTTTCATGTCCGTGTGCTCTGGTGATATCCATTCCTCTTACCTATTTCAGCGGTATAGGCGCGGCCTCGGGACGCGGTATTATGGTGAAGGGCAGTAATTATCTGGATGCTCTGGGAAAGGCAGGTGTGGTGTTCTTTGATAAAACAGGAACACTTACCAGAGGAACCTTCAGACTGAGCAGTATTACGGGCAGCGGAATCATGAGTGATGATGAGCTTCTCAGACTGGTGGCTTCAGCCGAGAATGGTTCGGCTCATCCGATTGCCAGGTCAGTTACCGAAGCAGCTGAAAAAAGAGGCCTTTCCTTACTGAATATTTCTGATTTTCAGGAGATTTCCGGCCGGGGAATCAGAGCCGTGGCAGACGGAAAAACGGTACTTGCCGGTAACGACAGGCTTCTTAAGGATGAAAATATTTCTGTCCCAGACATTTCAGCAGTGGGAACGGTTATTCATGTGGCTGCGGACGGAGTTTATGCCGGAACTCTGGTGGTAGCGGATGAAATCAGGGAAGACAGTGCCGCGGCCGTAGATAAACTGAGTAAGATGGGAATTTCATGCGTAATGCTTACCGGAGATAACGACAGCATAGCAGCTTCGGTTGCCGGACATGTGGGAATAAGTGAGTATCATGCGTCTCTTTTCCCTGCTGACAAGGTGTCTCTTGTCGAAAAGTCTCTTAAGAAAATTCATGAGAAAAACAGGACTGCAGTTTTTGTGGGCGACGGTATCAATGATGCTCCGGCTCTTGCTCTCGCTGATGTGGGCATAGCCATGGGGGCAATGGGATCTGATGCCGCCATAGAGGCTGCTGATGCCGTTATTATGAGTGACGAGCCCCGTAAACTTGTTACCGGTATCGGAATAGCCCGTAAGACCGGTACTATTGTCAGACAGAATATAGTGCTGGCTCTTGCGGTGAAGTTTCTGCTGATGATTCTGGGGGCAATGGGAATTGTGGGAATGTGGTTCGCGGTTTTCGGAGACGTGGGAGTTATGATTCTGGCGGTACTTAATTCTATGAGAATGATTTTCAACCGCAGGTCTGCATAACCTTACCTGTTTCCGGGAAGGTTTAATTTGACGAAAAGAAAAGACTCTCTGCCTGGTTTCAGAGAGTCTTCTTTTTTATGGATTTTTCAGGCTACATTTCAATTTTGTAGCAAGGCTTGTATTCGTGAGTCTGCAGTTTGAATCTGCCCTGAGCCACGAAATCGGCAAGAAGTCTGTCCATGGACTGCATGATGCCGGTATCACCGCGTATGACGTAAGGACCTTTTTCGTTAATCTGCCTGATGCCGAATTCCTTTACGTTACCGCATACTATGCCTGAAAACGCCTGACGCATGGTGGCTGCCAGCTTGTATGGTTCCATGTCTTTGACGATATTCAGGTTGTACATGTTTTCGTGAGTAGGTACAAAAGGAATCTGCAGTTCTTCCGGAATCTGTACTGTCCAGTTGAAGCAGTAGGAATCACCTATAAGGGTACGGTGATCCTTTACCATTTCCATGGACTTTTTAATCTGTACGGCCACTTCTTCCGGATCATCAATGATTATTTTGTACGCTCTGGAGGCTTTTTCACCTAAAGTGTCCATAATGAATCTGTTGATGGTATTGAAATATTCTTCACTTTCCCTGCCACCGGTAAGAATCAGCGGAATCTGTTCGTGTCTGTTTGCCGGCAGCAGCTTGATGGAAAGAATATACAGCAGTTCCTCCACGGTCCCCGGTCCTCCCGGAAAAACGATAATGGCATTGCCGAAGCGGACAAATGCTTCAAGTCGCTTTTCAATGTCAGGCAGAATAACCAGATTGCTTACCATGGCATTAGGCGGTTCTGCGGCAATGATTGAAGGTTCAGTCAGACCTACGAACCGGCAGGTGCTGGAATTCTGCTTTGACTGACCGAAATTTGCTCCGACCATCGGGGCTTCCATAACTCCCGGACCGCAGCCTGTGCAGATGTCAAATTTACGTAAACCAAGCTGTACGCCGACACTGTATGCGTAGTCATATTCCGCCTTGCTGATGGAATGTCCTCCCCAGCAGACAACTGTGTTCGGGTTTTTCCCTGCAACCAGAATCTGTGCCGAGCGGAGAATGCTGAAAATGATATTGGTAATCATTTTCCCGTGACTCAGGGAATTTTCATCCATTCCCGTAGGCAGAATATGACGTGGGGACAAGGTACTCATTCTGATGATGTCTCTGAGTACGGCATAGAGGTTAATCTGGATGGATGTAATGATTTCTCCATCAACAAAGGCTGATTTTGGAGGATTGATAAGTTCAAGCTTCACACCGCGTTCGTTGCGGACCACCTTTATGTCAAAATCTGAAAATTTATCCAGAAGTTCCTTGGCATTGTCAGTCTGAACCCCGCTGTTTAAAACAGCAAGAGAACAGTTGCGGTACAGATCGTAGAGTTCACCGTAGGCGGTGTCGGAAAGACTTTCCGCTTCTATCTGAGATAACAGCGCCATCGCTTCAGGAGGCTGAATTACGGAAATCATATTTTACCTGCCTTTAATAAGTTAAAACGAAGTAATGATGTCACGTGAATCCGGCTGAAATTTCCGGATGACGTCAGCGGACATCGGTTATATGGGCATATACTTCTAATTCTATGTAATTTATCAGATGATTTGAGAATTTTATGGCTGATTTTTGACTGACATGCTAATAAATCTGCATGATTGTTATTAATTAGGCACAGGCTGATTTAAAAAAGCCTGAGACTGACTATTGGCGGTCTCAGACTTTTAAGCTCGGGTGCTACAGTTTCTTCAGTTCCCTGAGTTTCTGTCGGAGCTCTTTGATTTTTGATGATTTGTCCGGTTTTTCAGGCTGATAGTGAATACTGTGGTAGAGACGGTACATCTGTGCAAAAAGTTCTGCATAGTGACTGTTTTTCTCTGCCAGCATACTGCAGAAACGGCCGTAGGTATGCCATTCTACCATTTGTACGTTTTCCTTGTTCTGAATTATCATTACGGCCTTTCGCATTACCGCAAGTTCAGGAGATATCGTTTTTTCGCTTTTTTCTCTGGATGTAAACAGAATTATGGCAATATAAGTAATGAATGACAGCACCACCAGGCCGAGAACGGCAATGATACTGCCTTTAAATATACTCTGCTGTCTTTCGGAGTCGAAGTTAAGTACAAACATGGTCCACTGCATGTCCACGTACTCCTTAAAAACGTACAGACCGGACAGCATGCCACTTTCAGCGGTGGCGCCGTTTGAGGCCCCGATAACGGATTCTCCACTGTTGCCGTTACTGTTCCAATCTGCTACCAACGCCGTCGGATCAAGCTCTACCCAGCGGTTGTTTATGAATGCTTCAACCCAGGCATGAGCGTCATATTCACGAAGAATGACATAGTTTTCACTACTGTTGAGTTCGCCCCCCATGTAACCTCCCACTATGCGGGAGGGAATTCCTGCCATTCTCAGCATTAAGGCCATTGCATTGGCGTAATGTACGCAGTACCCGAGTTTTCTGGAAAAAATCAGCTCATCAAGATAGTCCGTGGTCTGATAACTGCCGGGGGACAGTGTGTATCTGAAATTGTTACTGGCGAAGAACTTAAGGATTGCTTTCGCTTTTTCTTCGTCGCTGTCCATTCCCTGGGTAAGTTCCTTTACCAGAGCCTGAGTTTGCCTGTTGGTGAGTGTATTGAATGACAGAACATCTTCAAGCTGATGACGATCAATACTTTCAATCCTTTCTTTCAGGTCTGGGAGATAGGTGAAATGGAAGTACTGTCTGCCGGCTCCTGAATTATTTGCTGAGAATACGTCGGTGGATAGATTAAATACTCTTTTCATATTCGTATTTGAATATTTCAGAGTGGGTATATATGGTGTTCCGGTATTTTCCAGAATAACGTCATAATCAGTTGTCCTGGAATGTCCCTGAGCCTGCGGTTTCGGATTTAGCAGATATTTATACCATAGAAGCTGACGACGCATGGATGAATCACGTTCGCCTTCTGTCCATCCGCTTATGGAATATTTTTCGTAGACAATTGATCTGAAGTATCTGGGTGACGGGATGTTTCCGTGGAAGACTACTCTGGCTATGATTTGGTCGGAAGTCGATATGTTGCCCAGACCGTTAAGGTTGAGTACTGAAGTTATACCTGAACGCGTCTGGTTGATATTGGGAATTACCCAGAAAGCCCCTGTTCTCGGCAGTACAAGGAACATTACAATTGTGACCGGTACGGCAGGAAGAATGATTCTGAACAGCAGTTTAAAGTCTTCCCTGATTGTCTGTACATGCGTAATTGACACAAAAGCCCAGATAATCATTGTGCACATTGCCAGAATGTAAGGCAGAATATAGAATTCATAATGGAATATCAGAGGTACAGCGGTTAGAAACAGCAGGGCGGTACATTGAACATAAAGCTCTCTTTTATTGGCATATTCCAGAAATTTAAGGGCACATCCCATCATAAGCAGGCTGATGAAGGTATCGGCCAGATTTCTAAAAATCAGGGCGCTGGCCGCAAGAATAAAGATACCTATAAAGGAAATTATTCTGATATAAAAACGACTCAGAGGGCGGATTACGTGGGTGGCGCTCAGAATACGCAGTATTATGGCCAGAATGCAGATAACCGAAATTCCGGTATAAATATGGGAAAAAGACATCAGAGAGCATATGGTATAGATGCTGCCCATAAGTATAAGTGATTTGTTGTTGGTAACTAGCATGGGATACCTCAGTGTCTTTAGATGGAAGAATTATTGTATAAGGCCAGCTGTTTCAGTATTCTCTGCTGATGTTCATGACCGAAGCCCGGTGATATGTAGATTTCCCTGAATTTAAAACCGAACTGTATGTTTCTGCGGGTAAGATCCGTAACGGCATAGGTCAGCATGGAAATCTGTTCTTCAAATTCACTGCTTTTTATACTGTTTTCGGTAAGATACATATCCATGGCGTCATCGGCGGAGAAGTCCTTTACCATCAGTCCTCTGCCAAGTGCCAGCTGTTTCCAGTCAATCAGATTTACGGAATCACCGGGAGTGTATTTTTTCAGTCCGGAAATTTCATCGTTGCCGTGAGTGTTTGTTGATCGGATGCCGTCGTTTTTACTGACCGGAACCCCTGCTTCCTTCTGCAGCATGTATTCGCAGCTTACGGGTTTTGGATAAACCAGAACCATTTCATCAAACGAGCAGTAGGAGAAGCCTCTTATCAGCCCGAGAGGATACAGTGATTCAATTTTAATTACCGGGATCTCGAAATATCCTCTGCGCGGGCATGAACAGGTCAGCTGACTGTTGTGACCGGCTGGAGTATTTTCAATAAAAATATCCGGACCTTCACCTGTCATCAGGTGCAGTTCCCTTACGTTATGGCGTGAGTCAGCGTTGTTCAGGTACAGGGGAATATATATGGATTCACCTGCGTATATGTTGTTCGGCGATTCCCTGTAGGAAATACTAAGTCCCCTGAGGTTCTCATAGCTGTAGTAGACGCTGGTTATTAAGACAGACAGCGCAAAAAGAGCTATAAACAGCACGAGGTTGTTTTCATAGTTGAGCCCGAAGCCTATCATCAGCACACAGGTGATGATGAAAATAATGCCGCTTTTGTTGGGGAGCAGATAAATGCGGCGTCTTGTCAGTGCTTCCCCGCTACTGATGGCCCATCTTTTTTTGCTGCGGTATGACATATTCTTATACGTTAGGATTTATCTTGTGTAAAATCTTGCTGCTGAAGGTGTTGGAGTTAAGTGTAGCCAGGTTTCCTTTACGCAGTCTGTGTTCCGCAACATGAGGGAATACCGTCTGCACATCGTCAGGTGCCACGTAGTCACGTCCCTTTGCATAGGCATAGGCACGGCTTACGGCCAGAAGAGCGATGGCTGCGCGAGGAGAAAGAGGATTAGGTATGTCCTGATCCTTTCTGGTTGCTTCACAGAGGTCCATAATGTAGTTTATGATGGCGTCAGACGCATGGACGTGTTCAACCTCTTCCTGCATCTTTATGAGTTCGGTTCCGTTAACAAGAGGTGAAAGGTTAATCGGTCCGTTTTCCCTTTTCAGAATTCTCATTTCCTGAGCTCTGGCAGGAAAGCCTAGTTCAATACGCAGGGTGAAACGGTCAAGCTGAGATTCTGGCAGAGGAAAAGTGCCAGCCTGATCAAGAGGATTCTGGGTGGCTATTACAAAAAACGGCTCCTGAATCTTATGTGTTTCTCCGTCAAAAGAAACCTGATGCTCGGCCATTACTTCAAGAAGCGCACTCTGGGTTCTCGGAGATCCTCTGTTGATTTCATCCGCCAGAAGCATGTTGGTGAATACCGGACCTCTGTGAAATTCAAAGGTATGCTGATTTTCATTGTAGATATTGGCTCCGAGCAGATCTCCTGGGAGCATGTCGGCGGTAAACTGTACACGCTGACATTCGAGTCCGAGTACCTGTGATAAGGCTCTGGCCAGAGTTGTTTTTCCCATTCCCGGAAGGTCTTCTATGAGAAGATGCCCTTTTGCGAGAATACAGCTGAGGGCAAGGGTTATCTGCTGTTCCTTGTCGAGAATTACTGTGGATACGCTTTTGATGATGTCTTGACAGTTTGCCATGGGGATTCCTCCGGTTTCGGCAGGAAACACACCGAACACGCCTAGTGACCAGTGTGCTGTTCTATTGTTGATTAAGATTGTTTGTCAGTATTGCTATGTATAATTATAGTCTAGGAGAATAATCATATAAATAAATGATATAGATTTTTGCGATTAGGTAAGGATAAAAATGTTTAAGACGTTGATGAGTTGATATTTGCGGATAAAAAATCTCCCGCTCAGGGGAGAAAAATGAGAAGAATGCAATAAAGTAAAAGAATCCCAAATTGGCGGACTATACATATGTAAGCTAAATGAATCCGCCAATTGTTTTACTGTTCTTTTCTAGGTCGTCCCCGAGGCCTTTTTTGATCGAGTACGTGAAAATCTTTCTGTAAATAGAAAAACATCCTGAGAATTTTTTTAAAGCAGTGACCTTCCGGTTACTGCTTTTGTGTTATTAATATTACCTGTTTGTTTTTATAAGTCAAGATTTATGTTTTATGAATAAAATAGTCAATTATTTCTATTGAAATTTACTATTTTTATTAAAAAACAAAATAATCAATAGACGGAAGTTTCAGCTTCCGTCTTTTGTTTATCCCAGAAATCAGTCTGGTAATCGGCCTTCATACATTATCTGAAATTCACCGTAGATTACTCCCCAGTTTCTTAGAGGCATGGTCCATTTTTTGGTTGCTTCAAAAGTGGAAAGATACAGTGCTTTCAGCAAGGCCTGGTCGCTAGGAAATACGCTTCTCTGGCGATTAAGTTTGCGGTAAGACGCATTAAGACTTTCAATGGCATTGGTGGTGTAAATAACCTTTCTGACTTCAGCTAAGAATTTAAAAATCGGGCATATTGCATCCCAATTGTCATACCAGCGTTTCATGGCTCTTGGATACTTATCCTGCCACTTCGCCGTAACATGGTCCAGGGCCTTTCTGCC